>NZ_CP163512.1:1243129-1553912 GCF_041075285.1 Providencia rettgeri
TTATGAATATTTTGATCCCAGCTTATTAGATGAACAATTAGGTATTGACCCAAATGAGGTCGATTTAACTCACTTTTCGCAAGAGAGTAGTGTTCCAACCGGAACATATACTATGCTGGTGTATGTTAATCAGGTACTAAAAGGCGAATATTCACTAAAATTTGTGGCTGATGAAGATAATCAAGTTGTTCCTGAATTAACCCCTGAGTTTTTGTCGACGATTGGTGTCAATGTGGAAGGGCAACCTGAGCTTCGTGCGCTTGCATCTGATAGTATCATTACACACTTAAATCGCTATATTCCTGATTCATTTATTGAAACAGACCTATCAAATGTGAGTGTGAATATAAGCATTCCACAAATAGCAATGAAACAAACAGCAAATGATTATATTGATCCAACACTGCTTGATGATGGCGTCCCGGCAATCATTACAAATTATATGATTAATGCCAATCACTCCGTTAATGACAGTTCATTTTCCGCTAAGCACAAAAGTGATAATTTATTTTTAAACTTGCACATGGGGGCAAATGCGGGGGCGTGGCGACTACGATCAAATATGTCACATGCATACAGTCGCAGTAGTAGTCATGAGCAAACATACACAAGAAATGAAAATAATTTTTCAAATACTTTTGTGTCGAGAAATTTATATTCAATTCGTTCGGATCTGCAAATTGGTGAAATAACGACTAATGGTGATATTTTTAACGCCATCCCCTTTAAAGGGCTAAAGTTAAGTTCAAATGAACAGATGTTACCCGATAGTCTACGGGGGTTCGCGCCTGATGTTAATGGGATAGCTCAATCAAATGCGCAAATTACGATCCGTCAAAATGGTTATATTATTTACCAAACGTATGTTCCTCCAGGGCCGTTTAGTATTAAAGATTTGGTAACAGGCGGAAACTCAGGTGCGTTAGATGTCACGATTAAAGAAGAAAATGGGGCAGAGAGAACCTTTACCGTTGCTTTTGCTTCTTTGCCAGTGATGCAACGCCCGGGTGGATGGAAATACGAGTTGACAATGGGACGCTATGATGGAGGAATTACTGTCGGCTCGAAAAAGGCAGATTTCTTGTTAGCCAGTGGGAGCTATGGCTTACCAAAAGATATAACCCTCTATGGTGGAACATTATTGGCTGAAGATTATTGGTCTGGTGTCACGGGAATAGGCGTTTCTTTAGGTAATATTGGGGCAATATCCGCAGATGTTACTTTTGCACAAGCGAAATTAAATGAAAAAGAGGTAAATAGAGGCCAAAATTATCGAGTTCGCTATTCTAAAAATATCGATACAACCAAAACATCCATCGATCTGACAGCAATACATTACCCTACAAATAATTACTACTCTTTCAGTGAATTTAATAACTTTAATTATCGGCTGAAGGAAGATGTCGCACCCTGGTTAAATTCACGGGAAAAAAATCGATATACGCTCTCACTGTCGCAGCCTTTGAATGAATACGGCAGCATATATCTTTCAGGCAGCCAATATCAGTACTGGGATGAAAACCAGAATATGACGCAGTTATCGGCTGGGTATAATAGTAGCTATAAAGGTGTTTCTTACAGCGTAAACTACAGTATTGACCGTGTAAAAAATAAGAGCCAATGGCCAGAAAACCGACAAATTAGTTTTAATATTAGCGTCCCATTAAATGTATTTGCGAATAAACCAATTTTGAATGATATGAGCAGTACTTACTCCATGAGTCATGATAATAATGGCAAAACGAACCATCAAGCGGGTATTAATGGAAGCTTTTTATCAAATAAACTCACTTACGGTATTTCTCAAGGGTGGGGTAATCAAGGGCAAGGTAATAATGGTTCAGTGTATACCAATTACTCAGGGAATAAAGGTACGTTATCCGCAGGGTATAACTATTCAAAAGACTATTACTCGATGAATGCAGGTTATAACGGTGGCTTGGTTTTATACTCAGGCGGTGTCATTTTAGGGCGTACAATGAGCAATAGCATTGCTATAGTGGAAGCTGAAGGGGCTGAAGGGGCATCTTTAAATATCAGTAATGCCAAAATTAATAGCAATGGAAATGCCATTTACCCTTATTTAGCTGACTACTCTAAAAACACAGTTGGGTTAAACGTCAATACGTTACCAGATGATGTGACTGCCGAGCAAACTTCCGCAAATATTTACCCTACAGCGGGAGCCGTCGTTAAAGTGAAATTTAATACTCGCATTGGATATCAAGCTTTAATTGGTCTTGTGTCGAATAACAATACTGTACCGTTTGGTGCAGTCGCATCATTAATGAATAGTCACTCTTCATTAGCTGAAAATACTGGGCTGGTTGGGGATGATGGCATGCTATATATGAGTGGATTACCCGATACAGGTACAATAAAAGTCCAGTGGGGCACAAGTAATAAACAAACATGTTATGTTCATTTTTCGGGATTGAAAGAAATTACTTTAACCGAAAATAACCCAATTAGAATGTTAACCGCAAATTGTGAAACACAAGTTGAGGGTAATAACTTATGATTAAAAAATATAAGCAGCCATTGTTATCTCTTGCCTTGATTAGTGTATTAGGAGGATATGCCTCTTCATCATTGTCGGCGGTCTTCAATACAATAAATTTGAATTTAAGTGGCACTGTTGATATGACAATGTCGGAAAGAGAAACGCATCAAGTCAGTGCAGTACTGACGGGGAATAATTCATTTACAGTCAAGCCCGTTCTTGCAAATAAAGTCACGCCAAATGGATGGAATACCACGATCCCTTTAATTGGAATAAGCAGTGAACAAAATAGGTGTAATGTGGATGCCTATGTAAGTCGACCATCAAGTATTATTGGATATGGTTTACCTTTAACAAATCACACCACGCAGAAAACGGAAGTGTATATTACGCCTGAATTAAATTACGAGCTTGTAATAACAGGAGTCGGTAAACCGTTTGTTCCACTTTATAAAGGTACTTTTTATTCTGAACCGTCGTCTGATTTAGAGGGAATGCCGACTAGATTTGTGCGAAATGCGTGCTTTATCCCAAGTAATACATTTGCCAGCGTCCCCGCAGGTGGTGAGAAGCAACTTACAGTAACGTCACCTAGTCAACACACGATATACGTAAGTAAGGATTTATCGCCCGGAAGTTTTGCATACAGCGGGACTCAACCGTTATATGTTATTTCTGGAGGATGGGATCTCTCTGCTCGTGGTGCATTAGAATTAAAAATTACGGCAAACCTCGTTGTTTTACGTTATTGCGAAGTGAGTGGCGTGACCAATACAAAAATAGAACATCAGTTTAATAGCGAAATGCAAAACCTGCAAAGTTCGTCGTTATCGGTGACATGTAATGGTAGTCGACAAGATAGTTTGCGGATGGTGGCTCTCGCCAAAGAAACTACTTACGATGGGGCAGAGCCGACTAAACTTTTATTACAACCTACGGATGACTCCGTTAAATCTGAGGTATTACCATGGGTACTTGGTCTTATTCACAAAGTCGGAGACACTGAGTCATTAAGTTGCAATGATATCGGTAAAAGTAATTTGATCCATTTCGACGGCAGAGAAATGGATTTAGGGTTCAAAATAGAGCCAAATAAACCAATGGCATTAAATATAAAATGGGCATTATGTCGTACACCAGAAGTTAAGCCAGGTAGCTATCATGGAAAAACAGAGTTAAGTTTTTTTGTGAAGAGTTGACTAATAAGATAAGAAAGAATTCATGTTTTACTCGTAGAGTAAAACACATAAGGGTTGAATATGAATATAAGGTTTGGTCGTTCTTTAATCGGTAGAGCATTAATTATTCTTTCTTTGATGGTCATTTCATTTGTACTTGGTATTTCCGTTACTAAAACATTAGATTTCGACCCAATTGAGCAGTCAAAAGTGAATGTCGCAAATCTGTTAGGGCATCCAAAAGCCGCCGAGTTTAAAAACATGGCTTATTATTTTAACCGTACTACGCATGATGGTGGAGAATTAGGTTATATCTGCGGGGAAGTTTTTACGTTTAATAAGGATGACCTTCCTGATGGTTTTAAACGTTTTGTTGTTAAGGTCTACACACCTCCTAAAGGTTTAACGTTATTGTCTTTTCCGATTATAGAAGATGGCGAGGATGCGTTACTGGCGGAGCGTATTGATGATATTTGGGCGTTATTTTGTCATAGCTAATCTTAAATACACTTTCTACAAGGATGTGGTAGTTTGCTCGATTTATACTTTATTGGGTTCTACTCGCTTTTTTAGCTTTCATAAAAAGGCAGCAAAAAGATCAGGCAGCATTAAAGTATAACATTATAGGGTAGGTCGAAGGGGCATTTAGTCAAAACATCGATAATATGTGTGTTGATCATTTAACCCCTATTTTATGATAATGAAGCATTAGGAAAAATAAAAAACAAGCCTGTTATAGCATTATGTTGTTGTTAAAAATTCCATTTCCTATGACGTTTTCACATATAAAAATGTGTCTTTTTAAGATGAATTAGAGTGAAATACCTGAAAAAGACATAAACCCTAATGACATCAAGCCTACGGTAATAAAGGTTATTCCTAGGCCTCTTAGCCCTTTAGGAATATCAGAATATTTCATTTTTTCTCGCAGACCTGCTAGAGCGATAATGGCTAGCATCCAACCAATACCACAGCCAGCACCGTAAACAATCGACTCACTAAAAGTATAGTTTCTTTCGACCATAAATATCGTTGCACCAAAAATAGCACAGTGGATCGTTAATAGCGGTAGGAACACACCCAGTGAGTGATAAAGGGAAGGGATAAATTTATCTAGAAACATTTCCAAAATCTGAACTAAAGCGGCTAATACAGCAATAAATGTGACAAACGATAAAAATGATAAGTCAATATTCTCAGCTATAGCGCCATCTTTAAGAACATAGTTATAGATCAAATTGTTGATGGGGGTGGCAATGGTGAGTAATACAACTACCGTTAAGCCTAATTTAAATGAGGTTTTAACTTCTTTCGATACAGCCAGAAAAGTACACATCCCGAGGAAAAAGCTCAGTGCCATATTTTCAATGAATGCAGCCTTGATAAATATGTTTAAATGATTTTCTAGCACAACCCCTCCTTTATATGTGTTTTTTAAATTTATATTAATAAATACAATCTGTTATAGTTTAATGACATCTATATAAGTGGGTGGTTTTATATCAGTAAACTCGCTTCTCAAGAAATTATAGCTATCATTGTCATCACTTATCCCAGATTACTTAGGAAAATAGAGCACCAATCGGTGATCTAAAATAATAATCACATAGCTTAAGATTATGAATAAAAGTAGAATAATTAGCAAGATACATTATTTTAGAAATGCATGAAATTCATGAAAAATGTTACATTATCTATCAATTTTGTGATCTTAAGTTAAAAATAGTATTAATGGTGCAAAAATATAGCGTTTTCATCGTAAAAGGCTATTGTTATTGATGCAAGTTTATGAAGGGTTAATCATATATCACTATGAATTGCATGGGTATTTATTGTATTTTGTTTGTTTTTAATGGGTTTAATGTTTATAAAGAAAAAGAACTTTACATAAAACAGTAATGTGAGTTAGCCAGCTTAATTGAGGCGTTTATCAATTTTTGAGGTTGTCTTTTTAAGACCTGTTTGGGTTATCAAACTCAGCAGAAAAGATAACCAACCCCTAAGCGCTAAATAAAGATAACTCCCCCTTGAAATAGTTGATTTGCAACATATAACAAAATAACTAAGTTTAGAAAAACAGGAGATAAATGGTGGATAATATACAGTTGGTTAAACAGGCTTTAGATTCTGTGTTAGGAAAGCAAATTGGTGATATAGCGGTTATTGAGCAGTTTTTTTCTCGAGACTACATTCAGGTCGTTGATGGTAAAAAGATAGATTTTGATGAATTTGTGACGCATATGCAGGTATTAAAGGAAGCAACTGAATCAATCTCTATAACGATAAAGTCAATCGCCCAAGGCGAAAATTGTGTACATACTCAACATATAGCAAAAGCAATAAAAAAAGGCGGGGCTTGCAGTGAGTATGAGGTGTTTGCTTGCTTTACTATCCTAAACAATAAAATTGTGCGTTGTGAAGAGCTTACCAGGATGCTTCAAGGTGATAAATCTGACCATGATTTGGGGTCTAGAACTTAATTGATTAAAATGCAGCTTCTTAATTGCGTTAAAGGATAATTTATTCATTAAACCGATTAATTGCAAAAAATGCCCAGTTTAGCACTGGGCAAGCCGTTAACTTGAAAATGTAAGTTGTAAGCCAGTGCCAACCTCTTTTACAGGCGCATGCTTAGCTAAGTGTATTTTGGCGGCAAGATCAGTACAGTGGCAAGGGTGAATGTGTAATAGCTCTTGTTGAGCAAAATAGTTGCCTGTCTGTTCTAAAATGTTATCTGCTGCTTGTTGCAAGTGAAAACCGCCAATAACCGTAACAATTCGAGTTATACCTGTAACCTGCTTTGCATACTCAACAATATTGCAAATACCAGAATGAGAACAACCCGTTACAACAATGAGTCCTTCCGTAGTTGTGATTGCTAATGCGGTGTCATCAAGAACATAGTCATCAACATTATGTCGATTTTCATCAAGAGTGGTACCAATAGGTTCTTTACCTTCAAAACTATTGTTGCGTGGAATTTGGCCTAAAAATACTACATTCTCTGATAGATAGTAAGGCTTGATGGATTCAACGCAACTGAAATACGCATCAAGTACATCCTTAGAGGTATTTGCCCCAATGACTTTTGATTGAAACTTTTTAGGTTTTAACGCATCAGGATGATAAATAAGCTGTTTAGGCTGCCGAGTTTCAAGGTTACGACGGTCAAAATATTGAATTAAATGGCTTAGCCCCCAAGTGTGATCATTGTGCCCATGGGAAAGGACAAGGTCAGTAATCTTCGCAAGATCAATATTGAGCATGTGGGCGTTATTAATAAAAATATCTGAGTAGCCAGTATCAAATAAGATTTTTTTGTTACCAGCCTCAATGTAATAGCAAACACCAGGTTCGCCGCAAAAGTAACTATCGATTAGGGTATTGTTATCAACAAGAACGGTAATTTTAATTGTCATAGTAAGCTCGTCGTTATGCATAATAATCGTAACACGTTATATCAGATAATCTGTTGGGAATATTCAATGATAGGCAAATGTAAGCAAAGAAAGGTGGATATAAAGGAAATAAGATGCGGGCACAGTAAAAATGTGCCCGTTCGTCTAACAATTTAATTTAGTAACATTTTTTAGTTGTTAGATTTTTGCTTGGTTCAGTGTTGTTGGTTCTTGTGTCTCTTTAGGCTCAATATGAAAAATAGCAATAATATCTTCCAATAAATCGGATTGTGATTCGAGCGCTTTTAAAGACGATTGTAATTCACGAGTCATTGAAGCATTAGCTTGTGTTGTATTATCTAATTCATTGATAGCCAGATGGATCTGGCTGACGCCGTGCGTCTGTTCATTAGAGGCTAGGGCAATGCTTTGGATCATTTCATTAATATTCGAAGTGTCCTGTGCGATAGAGACTATATTGTCATTCGCATCCGCTGCTAGCTGGAAACAATGATTAATTTTATCATTTGAATTATTGATCAGTAATTTAATTTCTTTCGACGCTTGAGTACAACTAATTGATAATTCGCGAACTTCATTAGCAACAACGGCAAAACCTTTACCATGTTCACCGACTCGTGCTGCTTCAACGGCTGCATTGAGTGCTAACAAATTAGTTTGGAAGGCGATATTATCAATTGTCGATGTAATTTTGCTTATTTCTTTCGAAAAATCGACGATATCATCCATATTTTCCACCACATCAGAAATTAGTTCATTACTCTTATCAATAGTTACACTGGTCGCCGACATCAGTTGGCATGATTGATTCGTATGTGCGGTATTGAGTTTAAATGAAGAGTCTAATTCTTCAACACTGGCGGCTGTTTCAACAATCGCAGCTGCCTGCTGATCTGCGCGGATGGATAAATCATGATTCATTTGAGTGATATCATTTAATTCAACTTTTATATGATGCGTGTTGTCGTAAATATTTTTGACAATTTCTACAAGCTTGCTTTGCATATTAGAAACATGTTGTTTAAGCAGCTTTATTTCAAAAAGACCTTTATCATCAAAGCGATGGTAAAGAATACCCTGACTGACTTTTTCGATACCATCTATAACTTGATTAAGAGGACGGATAAAGAAAAACTGCAAAATAAAACGAATAAAGAGTGTGACGATGGTGACTATTATAATGATTGCAATAAGACCAATGATGCTTTGGTTGTAAAGTTTTTCACTGGAAGCTGCAATATCATGGTAATTAGTATTAAGCTGTTGATGATAACTCATATAATGCTTTTCAAATGCATCTTGAAATGATTGTGTTGGTTGATTTAAGAAGTCATAGGTTTTTCCTTCTACCAAGAACATCGAAAGCTCATTTAGAGCAGCATATAATGTATTGTAGGAATTCTCTAACTCGGTGAAGGGGACACTGTTTTTATACATGGAGCTTTCAGCAAAACGTTGCCAATAGGCTGTTGTTTGTGTCATTTTCTGATGATAAAACTGAATAAGGCTGTCGATATCCGTATTCGATGTTTTCATTTTATTGATAATTAATAAATGACGAGAGCTTGCACGATTTAAGGTATTGCGCGCTTGAAGTAGGGACTGCCAGGTATTATTCAGTTCAGTTTGTTCGTTATAAATCGCATCAAGGTTGTAGAGAGTTGCCTGATACTGTTTTAACGAGCTAAAGAAAAACCAGCAAGTTGACAGTAACAAAACGATTAGCAATCCAGAAATAAACCAGACCAGCGTCGTCGTTTTTAGGCCAGAGAAGGTGAATTTAGCTGAGTTAAATTTCATTTTTTTTGAAGTATCAGACATCATTGATTATTTCCTTTCATACCATCGAGCAGTATGTTTTGAATACATACAAATAACCACTTTCAAACATAACATTGTTAGCAATAAGTGAATCAACAGGATCCAATAGGCTAATGTGTTATATAGTTACGCAAAGCATCAGGTGTAGGGACTAACTCAATGTATCGGCATTCGCGCTGGATACTTTATATCCAATAATATGACTTAGTTCATAAAAATGAATGAAATCTAGGTAAAATTACTTATTTATTGGAATGGTTAGCAGCATGAAAAGAAATTTTATGAACTGTTATTTGAAGTGATAATACTGTTAACTATTTAATAGTAAGAGATCATAATCAGCTAATTTTAAAAAGGAATTCAATTCGTATGTTTTCATTATTATTAAAATGCTTAATTGGTGCTGTTGCTGTACTTATTATTGCATTGTTTTCTCGGAGTAAAGTTTACTATATTGCTGGTTTAGTACCGTTATTTCCTACCTTTGCGCTTATTGCACACGTGATTGTTGTACAAGAGCAGGGAAGGGAGGCATTAAGAAAAACGGCATTATTTGGCTTATGGTCGTTAATTCCTTATGGGATGTATTTGCTCACAGTATATTTATTTGCAACGAAAATGACAGCTTGGGGAAGTTTAAGTTTAGCAACAATCGTTTGGATAATTACAGCCGCAATTTTAGTTTATGTTTGGCAGCTTGTTCAGTAGGTAATAACAGGCAATTTTAAATTTTTAGCGAAAAAATACTTTATTTAAAGGGTTGTTATCGAAATAAAGGGTCTTATCGTCTTTTAGGTCGCAAAATAATAGGTATAAACTATAATAATATTTAATGTTTTTTCTCAGGTTATATATACAAAATGTTATTAAGAACGCTAGTTTTATTACTTGTTGCTGGGTGTGCATATATTGCTGGGCTCATGACGGAAATGACGCTTGACACAGAGTTAGACACGGAAAGTAAAGTGAGAAGTTCAGTTGAGGACTTTTTGGCGTACCCCTCTGCGGCAACGTATAAAAATGTTAAGTATTACGTATTAACAAAAAGTGATGAAGGCGAAGAAACCGGATATTACTGTGGTGAAGTTTTCGGTTTTGAAAATGAATTACCTCATGGCTATAAGCGATTCATTGTTAGGTTACATAAAAATAGAACTGGCAAAGTGATGATTTCAATTCCATTTGTTGAAAAGACGGATGATATTATCCCCTCTGAACAATTTGAATCTGTTTGGGAGCGCTATTGTCATCGTGGAGAGTAGCCTGTTTTGAGGAATTAACACTCGTTAACCAATGTATAACGAGTGTATGCTCTTTAGCGAATTTTAATAGCCAAAGTTGATAGAAATGTTGGCAAAAACTCTGCTTGTTTGCCCTATGCCATTTGATTTACAGAAAGAAAATCAGTCATAGAGTGTACTCTTTAATGCAATAATTTATTAAGTTTACTAAAAAATAAACAAATAATAATTAAAAATGTATTACTAAGTACTAAAAACTACTTACCAATCACTAAATGATAATCTATTTCATCGAAGGTAAAATTAGCGGCAACTCGCATGCCCAATTTTTGGTGAGCCGCTAGTGAACGTGGATTTTGAGTATTAATAAAGGCAATAGGCTTACCTGTGTTTAAGGCACAAATTTTGTCATATAAGGTGTTAAGTATGCCTTGTCCTCTGTAGTGATGATCAATACAAACAGGGCCATAGAGCCAATTATTTTTGGTGAGGTCAGGAAACTGTTTGAGAATAAAATGAGCAATAGGTGGTAATGCGGTAGATGCCGTGGAAAAACTAAAGACCACGCCAATAATGTCTTGGGAAGTTAATGCAATCATGGTGCCTGAGCTTCCCATAAACATACTCTTGACTTTCGGGAGAGGGAACTCACCGAGTAGTTCGCCATGGTTAGAGGGTGCGTTAGCTTGTAATAAATCGGCGACTTTGTCAGTATCGGTAAGGTTCATTAAGCGATATTGAATACACATTTAATTCTCCTTTTTCCTAAGCTTAAATAAGGCGTTGAATTCAGTGATAGGCTGATTATAGCTTATTGAGTTTATAAATTTTTCATTTCATAATAACGGTAATTATCTTTTTACTATGAAACCAACATGCTAGCAAAATTGTATCCGGTATTTTTACTTATTATTTCAAATGTTTTTATGATGTTTGCTTGGTATGGTCATTTGAAATTTACTACAAAACCCTTATATGTCGTGATATTTTTTAGTTGGCTAATTGCCTTTGTTGAATATTGCTTTGCTGTCCCCGCAAATCGATTAGGTCACCCGTTTTACAGTGCGGCAGAATTGAAAACAATGCAGGAGGTTATCACACTCTGTGTTTTTGTGCTTTTTTCGGTTTTATATTTGGGGGAAAGTATAACTATTAATCATATTATTGGCTTTTCCCTGATATTTGCAGGCGCATTTTTTATCTTTAAAGGGCCGTTTTAAAATAAAAGGAGTCGGTTTGTCCCTATTCCTTTAGACTGCTGACAAACCGATTAAGTTTGCCAGCAGGTTAGATTGATTTTGAAAATCAACAGTTTGATAGTGTAAGCCTACACCCAACCTTTTTGGTGAAATTGTTTTAGAACAATAACAAATTGCGCCATTTCTTCTGGGGTGCCTAATGTTAAGCGGTTCCAGCCAACAGCGGGTGGAAACTCTCTTCCTACCATTACGTTAGCATCTGCCATACGCTGCTTATAGGTTTTTACATCACCGTTCACTTTATGGAAGATAAAATTTGCCTGTGAAGGCGCATATTCCAATCCAATTTCATTTAATGCGGTTTCGACAATTTTGCGTGATAAATTATTGGACTTTAGACTATGTGTAATAAATGGCTTATCGTTTAATGAAGCAAGTGCGGCAACCGCCCCAGCGGTATTCGTGTTATCAATGGATAAAAATTCATCTACAGCAGCAATAACCTCTGGTATTGCAATACCGTAGCCAACCCGCAATCCTGCAAGTGCAAATATTTTTGAGAAAGTGCGAGTCACAATGAGATTTTTTTGACCTTTTTTAACTAACTCGATTGCACTGATGAAGTTTGGATCTTCAACGAATTCAGCATAAGCCTCATCAACAATAAAAAATTGGTCATCTGTAACTTTACTCATCCAGCTATCCAACTGACTATGTGGGGTGATCATCGCTGTTGGGTTATTTGGATTACAGAGGTAAATCATTGATAACCCATCAAAATCGTTTGCGATTTGTTCCATTTTGACGAGGTCGAATGACAAGTCCGCTTTTAGAGGGACTTTAGTTATTTGTACACCTAATGGAAGGGAGTACAGCTCAGCATAATTAAAGGTGGGATCAGGTGTAACAAGTTGGATTTTTACGCCTCTTTTTCTCGCTTTATTTACCAACATGGCAACTGTGGCTTGGATAGTTTCTGAGGAACCATTACCGACACTGACATGTTTGTCAGATAGGGAATAAAGCGAACCAATATTAGTCACTAACTGGGCTCGGGCATCATCAGGGTAACGAAACGAATTAGGTAAAGCTGCAATAATTGCCTGTTTAGCTTTCTCAGACATCCCTAATGAATTTTCATTAAAATTAAGTAATAACGGGTGTTTAGCATCCGGTAGTTGTACGGTTGACGTATTGGCAACAGATTGCTTTATGAAAGAATTTAGTGCTAATCCACTGGCAACTAATGATGTTGATTTTAGAAATGAACGACGATCCATAGTTATTCCCTGAAATTATTATTTTTGAATCTATTAGATTACTCAAAATAATTGCAAAGTAAATAATTATATACTAAAAGTGACTTTTTATTCATTTTTGGGGTGGGGCTATAAAGTGATAAGTGAAATTAATTTAATTTAATTAAGTAGATAGATTAAATTCTAAGCGATTTTTGTACAAAAGAATGCATTGCCAGTTGAATTTTAATCGTAATATAATAATGGGTATAACGAGAAAGATTTAACATGGAGCAAAAATGAAATTATTTATGTTTTACATTGGTGGCAATGCAGGCAGATCTAACATTGAAGTTCATGATGTTCAGTTTGTTGCCGCAGAAAAGCCAACGGATGCTTGGCCGGTATTAAGAGACGCTTGGTTTGGGGATAAAGATAAAATACATATTGATGGTTATAGCGTTATTACGTGGGCGGATGGCTTTGATGTCACATTAAGGCGAGAACCGTCGAAAAGCAGTGATAAACTTTATTTTGTCAATGTGGGCGGTTATAGCCCAAACAACTTAGCTGAGTTACATGAATTTGATCTGTTTGTTGGTAAAACAGCGAATGAAGCGAAACAAAAAGCAATTAAAACACTGCTAATTGATAGCCAGCAGCAACATAAAGATAATTTGAAAGATGTCGATGATTGTGTCTTACTACAACAAGTAGGTGAGTTTTATATTCACCTAACAGAAAATCCACAGGGTGAACATTTTATGCCACAATGGCAAGGTTATCAGCCCATTGGTTTACTGAAGGAGTAAATCAATAATCAAGGGTAGCATTTGCTACCCTGAGCGTTGAATTATTGGCCTTGAATAGGCGTATTTGGTGTAATTTCGACTACAGCAACTCTTACCATATATTGTTTGCCATTTTCACCCTTAGGAACATCTGCAATTATTTTTTTGAGTGCTTCTTCAGGCTGCGTTGTTTGTACTGATGTTGAATATTGCATCATTCCTTGATAACGACCACTGTAATTATTATTGCGGTAGTTATCACAAGGTCGGTTATTATACTGCTGGTGATTTTGGTAGCCACCACGATGCCAAGAGCCATTTCCATAACCATCACCATAATACGCAAATGTTGAGAAACTTGCTGCCATCAAACTTGCCGAAATAATTAATGGTTTTAGAATATTCATATTTCATCTCCTTTGGAATATTTATTAATTATTATATTGGCAGCTAAATTAATTAAATCAATTTAATTTACTTATATAAATGAATAAATCATATTTGATACAATATTTATTCATTATTTCTTCACAATGAAGATAAATTGTTAAAATAATAGATAAAACGTTAATCTATTGGTTTTCAGTAAAAAATTTAGCGAGCTTACTGAGCGAAGTGATTGAAGCAACAGCAATATCTTTATTGTAATCATCGCATAAATTTAATAACCGATCGATAGCGTGCTGTTGTTCAATAGAACACTTATAGTCACCTAGCGCATTGATAGCGGCGATTTTGACATCATTATTTGTACCATAGGTTAATTCAACTAAATTTTTAACGATTTTTTCTTTCATAGGTTAATTGATAATAAATAAAACGTTGGATGATGCGAGTATAAAACTTGAATAGAAAATATAAAATGTTTTTTTTATCAATGTTTAATAAAATGATATCAAAATAAATAATATTAATTGAAAATAAATAATAGCAAATGACTAACTAGCTTGGCCGTTTAATGATAGAAAATAGGTTCGAAATGGCGATAAGCACGATTTTGGACTTTAAAGGCTCATTTTGTTCACTCTTATAGCAAATATGCCTTTATACTAAACTGAGTAAATACATTGTATGAAGGATAGTCAGTTGAAACGTATCAAAACAAAACTCTTAATCGTTTTATTGTTAGCGCTGGGCGTTTTTGCCTATCATTTTTATACCACAATTGGTGATTCAGATGTTGAAAACATGGCTAAGCAATTGGTAGAAAAGAAGTTAGAACGATCTGGTGCTATTACATTTAGCAACGTCAGAATTGTTTTAAAAAATGAATACAAAGAGGGAAGTAGCTTTCGGGTTTGTGGGCAATATCAGCTTGCTCAGCAAAGTGAAATGCTGCCATTTGTTGCGAGCGTAAACGTACAGGAAGGGAAGTTTTCAGAACATAATCAATTGATTATTAGTGAAACACCGGAGTTGGAAATTTCGATAGACAATTTATGTACTCAAAAGTCTTAATACAAGCAATCAGCGCAATGTAAAATTGCGCTGAGGTTGTTGACAAAGTGGGATAAAAGCGTGGTTTTTCCCACTTTGTGTTATCAGGCGAAAATCAATATATTGATTTTCCTTGTTTATTTTCAAAACCTATCCAACTTGCCGCCAAACATGTTATGTTTGTCAGCAGTCAGCGCAATGTAAAATTGCGCTGTTTTTAGCATACTAAAAGAGTCCGTTTTAATTACGATTTATTCAAAAGCAATTCAGTTTGGATTTTACATGCTGAGATTGAATCATTTAATGATTTAATGAATTCTGCTTCATTTTTAAACTGAGATTTATTGCTGCGAATTGTCTCGATAGCGGAGGTGAGATTTTCACGAAGCTCTGCCTCAACGGTCTCAAGTTTTTTCAAATCGACATTTTCACTTTTCAATTTTGCAATAGTTTCACGGGTTAGGTCGCTACTACTCTTGTTGGTGCTGTATGCTTCACTTAGCGCTTGACCTGTTATCTCGCAATAATCCTTGGCTGTTTCACTAATATTTAATGGGGCATTGGCCGCCATGGCTAAAGCAGGTGACAGGCAAAGAGCCAATAATAAACGCTTCATAGTCATACCTCTGTTTGCACTCAATGAATAGTTATTCTAAATAGTATTCAGAAAATACTATAGCAGATTAGGACTAAAACGGGGAGGGTTGAGGGACTTTTCGCATCATTTCATAAAAAAGAGCCAGTATAAATACTGGCCGCTATAATTAGCAAAAGCAATGTAAATGAAAATTACGTTATATACTTTATCATATAACGGTAAAAGATAAAGGGGTTTTGTGGGAAAGCGTAAAAAGATGATGCTAAGTATGATCTTGATCAGAAATGGGCTTATTGAAAGTTTCAATAACGTAAGAGCGATGAGAAAAGAACGCTGAAAAAACTGGCTATTAGCTTAAAAGAATAACCAGTTAAGTCATCGCAATAGAGATCAGTTATTTTTTAACCAGTGACCATGTTTTAAAACATCTTCAACAAGTTCATGTAAAACGATGTGCGCTTCATTGTCATCATGAAAACCTTGAGTCGCGAACGTGGTTGGTCCGCTATCGTGTGTAATCAACAAGTTGCTACTTGGGTATACTTCTAATACACGTGCTTTTAGCTCAGCACAAAAAGCATCATAGGTTTTTGCTGGGAGTTGCTCAATTGAATCATCTGATAGCTTAATTTTAATATCCATGTGTTAACCTCTTGTCAATAAAGCGAATTTACGCCCAGTGTATTGTTATCGGGTTATATAATCAATCATCATTTTTCGATGATCCAGTTGCACTATTAAATGCTGTGATTGCTGCTATATAGTAAAAGGGTATTACTCAGAATTTAAATTAAACATAATTAACGAATAGGGGGAGTTTATTTAAAATAAATTTTTGTATTAAATATGATATTTTCATTTTAATTTTTTGTAATGAGTTAAGTTTAACTATTAACTCAAATGTTTAATGGATTAAAAAAAACACTAAAAATCAAACGATTGATTTTTAGTGTGGATAGATGTTTGGGTTGTTATCTAACTCATTGATTATAAGAGTTGTTTGATTATTATTGCATTTAGTGCTATTGATTTTTTTTGTATTTTTTGAATGCTAGTATTAATGGTGGCAAAAATAAATTTACATTAAAGATAAAAAAATATAATTTCAGGGAACAGCAGAATTGTATTTTAAGTATACATTTATTTGTTTTTTAGTTGTTATATTTAAATGTTTAGGTGATATGAGGCAAGTTTAATTATCAACTAGTGGTATTGTTGATTTAATAAAAAAGGAGAGTAATTTGATAGAATTTATAAATTCATTGACGAATATTATTTGGGGATCACTGCTTATATATTTATTACTTGGTGCGGGGCTGTATTTCACCCTTCGTTCAGGTTTTATTCAGATTAGGCATTTTGGGCATATGTTTTCTATTCTCAAAAATAGCAAACAGTCAGATAGCGCGGGGATTTCTTCATTTCAAGCTCTATGTACTAGCTTAGCGGCACGGGTTGGGACTGGAAACTTAACGGGGGTGGCGATTGCATTAACGGCGGGAGGGCCTGGGGCAATATTTTGGATGTGGATAGTCGCGCTGCTTGGCATGGCAACCTCATTTGTTGAGTGTACATTAGCACAACTCTATAAAACAAAAGATGACCAAGGGAATTATCGAGGAGGGCCTGCTTATTATATGCAAAAAGGTCTAAATCAGCGTTGGATGGGGGTGCTCTTTTCTATTTTTCTTATTATTGCATTTGGGTTGGTGTTTAATGCGGTTCAGGCGAACTCAATTGCTCAAGCGACCGCAGTTGCTTTTGACTTCAATCCACTTTACGTCGGTGTTGGCTTAGTTATCCTAAGTGGCGTGATTATTTTTGGCGGATTAAAATCAATAGCAAAAGTGGCCGAATTGGTTGTACCTATTATGGCGATTGCTTACTTGCTTCTCGCGTTTTGGGTTGTAGGTCACCATATCGAACGCTTACCTGATGTTTTTATGATGATTATTCGTAATGCATTTGGGTTACAAGAAGCTGCTGGAGGTGCTGTGGGCTATGGTGTTGCTCAAGCGATGACTCAAGGGATCCAGCGAGGTTTGTTCTCTAATGAAGCTGGAATGGGCTCTGCACCGAATGCAGCGGCATCAGCAGCACCGTATCCACCTCATCCGGCATCCCAAGGGTATGTGCAAATGCTGGGGGTTTTTATGGATACGATTGTTATCTGCAGTGCAACAGCAATTATTATTTTATCGTCGGGAGTATTAGATAGCGGGGCTGATAAGATTAATGGTATCGAATTAACGCAATTAGCCTTGTCATCAGCAGTCGGTAGTTGGGGAAGTACATTTATTGCTGTTGCTATCTTCTTCTTCGCTTTTACATCAATTATTGCAAACTATGCTTACGCTGAAAGCAATATGATCTTTTTAGAAAACAATCATACTGCGGGGTTATTTATCTTTCGCTTAGCTGCCCTTGGGATGGTGATGTTTGGTGCTTTAGCTGAAATGCCATTTATTTGGAAACTCGCCGATTTATCGATGGGATTGATGGCAGTGACGAACCTTATTGCGATTCTTTTATTATCGGGAATTGCATTTAAATTAGCGAAAGATTATAACCAACAATGGATTGCAGGAAAAACTCCCACATTCGATATCAATCAGCATCCGGAGTTGAAAAAACAATTCGAAGAAGGAATTTGGGAAAAAGAACCTGTTGAAAAATGGGTGGAAAAAGAAAGTTCTCGTTAATCAAAAAGGTATCTTGCTATATTTCTATAAAATTCTTAGGTGAAAACCTAACAATTGAGGTTGTTGACAAAGTGAGATAAAAGCGTGTTTTTTCCCACTTTATGTTATCAGGGAAAAATCACGATAGTGATTTAAAACCTATCTAACCTGCTGGCAAACCTAATCGGTTTGTCAGCAGTCTGAAACTCTTAGGTGAAAACCCAAGAGTTTTTTTTCAGTAAAAAAATATTTGTATTCTAATATATTGAGCTATAGGTTTTTTTAAATGAATGATACATTTTAATCGAGCATATTAGGAGATTAACTAGCAGAGAACATAATGAAACTAGGTCAATACGCGGCGACACTGTATGGTGTTATTTCTATCCTACTGTGGAGCACTATGGTTGGGCTGATCCGTAGTGTTAGCGAAAACTTCGGTCCCCTTGGTGGGGTGGCATTAGTGTATACTATTGGTTCAATAGTGTTAATTTTGGCGATGGGTTTTCCAAAGATAAATCAATACCCTAAGCGTTATTTGTTTTGGGGAACACTCTTGTTTGTCAGTTATGAAATATGTTTCGTACTCGCGTTGGGCTTAGCAAATAACCGTCAGCAAGCAATTGAGCTGGGGATGGTAAATTATTTATGGCCAAGTTTCACCATTGCCCTTGCTGTGTTTTTTAATCGCCAGCGTTTTACTATACTGCTTGCTATAGGGTTAATTCTGGCATTTATGGGGCTAGTATGGGTTATTTCGGGTGACCAACCTCTGTCTACTGAATCTATTTTATTAAATATTCAAAGTAATCCACTTTGTTATTTTCTTGCCTTTATTGGTGCCATTCTTTGGTCATTTTATAGTAATGTGACAAAGCGTATTTCAGGTGGGCACAACGGAATGGTGCTTTTTTTTATGATGACGGCAATAGGGTTGTGGGTGCTTTATTTCTTGGGCCCTCATCGTGAATTTACTATTACGCTAAATAGCCTGACTTTATTACTTATCGCCGCTATTGCGACAGGTGGTGCTAATGCTTTGTGGACTTTTGCAGTCATAAAAGGCAATGTGGCTTTTTTGGGCACGCTTTCCTATTTTACCCCTGTTATTTCAACGGCATTTGCATCGCTTTTATTAAGTACCGCATTAACGCTCGGTTTTTGGCAGGGGGTACTGATGGTGACGATTGGTTCGATTATTTGCTTTTTAGCAACCCGCCAAAAACAGAGAAAATAATGCATAAAAACAGCTTAAATCCATGGGCTGTTCTCAATTTTTTTATGTATGGACTACACATTAATAAATTTATTTATTGCGATTGCCACACCATCGGCTTCATTGCTAGTAGTCACAAATTTCGCTATTTTGCGTAGGGGTTCGACCGCATTTTCCATTGCGACGGAAACGCTCGCATATTGCAACATCTGAATATCATTATTTTGATCGCCTATGCTCATCACTTTGTCAGGTGTAAGTCCTAATTTCTCGCAGATAGTCTGAAGAGCAGCACCTTTATTTGCGGCCTTATTAGATATTTCTAGGAAATAAGGGCTAGTTCTAATTAAAGCATAATTGTCGAAGACATTTTCAGGGATATAACTGATACCCGTTTCTAATGTTTCAGGATGGTCAATCATCATAAATTTGGTGAAGGTGAGGGAATTGTCCATCTCATTCACTGGACAGTAGACTAATGGTGTATTGGTAAGATAAGCATCCATCACGGTGTAATGACTGATATGGCGATTGGCGGTAAACATTGTGTTATCCGCAAGGGCATGCATGTGGATCCCTACGTTTCTGGCTAACTCTTCAAAATATTGAAAATCGTCAAAATCTAACGGTATTTCCACTAAATGGCTACCATCACTCGCTTGATGGATCACGCTACCATTATTACTAATGCAGTAGTTATTCGCAGTATCTAAACCTAATTCTTTAAGGTAGGGAGCAATCCCTGAAAAGGGACGTCCTGATGCGAGTACCACATAAACCCCTTTTTGATTAGCTTGTATGACAGCATCTTTAACTGCTGGGGATATTTGGTGTTGGGGATTAAGTAATGTGCCATCTAAATCAATAGCAACCAGTTTGATAGACATCCACTGCCTCCTAAAATTAATGCATTACCACAGTACCTTACTCTAATTATTCGGAATGTAAATTATCTAAGCGGGTAAAAAAATGATCATTGAGCGTAAAAAGTGGGCTTGAACAGCGCATAAAGCCGCAGCTGTCCAAAAACGGTAAACTTGATGATTGATTGAAATGATAATGTGTTAGAGCATTAACACACAAATTTATGGCGTTAATGTAATTAACACATATTCACTGATAATCTCGGGTTAAGTGCAGAGGTTCTTTGACCTCAAGTTGGATCTGGTCATTTTGTCTAAAATCGAATGGCGTAATGCCATACTCTTTACGGAACATATAGGTAAAGTGAGATTGGGAACCAAAACCAAAATCAAGGGCAATATCAAAGATAGATTGGTTACTGTTACGTAACAAATTAACGGCGCCCGCTAAACGGCGCTGACGGATGTATTTCCCTAAGGAAATCCCTGTGACTTCTTTGAATATTTTTTGCATATGCCAAAGTGAGTAGCCAGAGTAAGCTGCGAGCTCTTCTAGATGTATGACTCGACCCAAATGTTCTTCTATCCATTTACTCAACGCATAGACAAGTGCTAAGTGGTTATCTTGTGGCATCTCAAATTATTTCTTGTTTTACGGTAGCAGAAGTATACACAACTTCATTTCACCATGACAAAGGCTGGTTGTGCGATATTCACTAATTTCTGAATAAAAAAAGCACAAACAGAATAAGTTAACGTGCGATAGTACTTAAAATAAGCAAAATTATTGTAAAGGTTGAGCAATTGCTTATTTTCCTCAAATTTGATGAAAACAGTTGGCGTACTATTCGCTATGGGAAAATTTACCAATAATGCAATTAAATTGCACAATCATAAAATGATAGTGCATAAGCATTGTAATCATTTGAAAAATAAAAATCATCTTTGTTATGTTGAAGGAATGCCAAGTGTTATGTCGTATTATTGTTATCACAGTGAGTGTTTTGTTGCTTTGCTTGTTTCTCTACTTACTTGCGATGGATAGCGTGTGCGATCAAGGTGGCGATAACTTTATTTTTGGGATCTGCCGTGTAACTGACTTGTTACCATTTTGAATTTGCTTTTTAATGCACAATACTTGATATTGAGCATTAAAATAATTATTCATTATCGATGCGTAATGTGCGAATAAATAAAGGTCATAAATTAAAAATACCTTTAGGCATTTAAAATAGAAAAACAGCATCATAAGAATGTGGTTTTAATAAGAAAATTCAAATAAACTTGTCCGATTATTCTAATTTTGGACGATAAAAAGCAAGTTATAGGACTAAAGGGTAAAGTTATGGCGCAAGAGCAGCAAATGCTGAAACGAGGATTGAAAAATAGGCATATCCAGTTGATTGCATTGGGGGGCGCTGTTGGTACAGGTTTGTTCCTCGGGATAGCAACAACCATACAAATGGCGGGGCCATCTGTTCTTTTAGGTTATGCATTGTGTGGCGTTATCGCTTTTCTCATTATGCGCCAGTTGGGTGAGATGATAGTTCAAGAGCCTGTTGCAGGTTCTTTTAGTCATTTCGCTTTTAAATATTGGGGTGGTTTTGCGGGGTTTTTATCCGGCTGGAACTACTGGTTTATGTTTATCCTCGTAGGAATGACGGAGTTGACCGCTGCGGGGAAATATATGCAACATTGGTGGCCTGAGCTACCAATTTGGGTATCCGCAGCGATATTTTTTATTGCCGTTAATGCCGTAAACTTAGTTAATGTCCGTTCTTACGGTGAGACAGAGTTCTGGTTTGCATTAATTAAAGTAATTGCTGTTGTCGGCATGATTATTTTTGGTTGTTATCTCTTACTGAGTGGTCATGGTGGACCACAGGCTAAAATCAGTAACTTATGGGAATATGGCGGCTTTTTTGCGAAAGACTTCCATGGTCTGCTGATGGCATTGGCGATTATCATGTTCTCGTTTGGGGGCTTAGAACTGGTGGGGATCACTGCGGCTGAAGCTGAAGATCCTGAAAGAAGTATTCCAAAAGCCATCAACCAAGTTGTTTATCGTATCCTGATTTTCTATATTGGTTCACTTGCTGTGTTATTGGCACTTTATCCATGGGTTGACCTTGATGGAAAAACCAGTCCATTTGTTTTGATTTTCCATGAGTTAGGCGATTTACTGGTTGCTAATACCTTAAACTTTGTGATCTTAGTGGCTGCACTTTCTGTTTATAACAGTGGTGCTTATGCAACAAGCCGTATGCTATTTGGTTTATCTCAACAAAACAATGCCCCTAAATTCCTCTCAAAGGTGAACAAAGGTGGGGTTCCTATCATGGCACTGCTCGTTTCTGGGTTAGCGACTTCCGGCGGAATATTGATTAGCTTCGTGATGGAAGGAAAGGCGTTTGAATTATTAATGTCATTAGTGGTGACCACATTGGTGCTGAACTGGATCATGATTTGTGTTTCAAACTTGAAATTCAGAGCTGCGATGAATAAACAAGGTGTAACAACCAAGTTTAAAAGCATTTACTACCCGTTCGGTAACTACCTTTGCTTAGCATTCTTGCTATTGATCTTAGGTATTATTTTAACCATGGATGGATTACGTGTTTCTGTTCTGATGATCCCTGTGTGGATTGGCGTACTTTGGATTGGCTATCAATTCTCCGGTGCTAAGAAACGAGATTTAGCAAAACGCCAGCAAAACTAGTCTAGAAAGCGTAAAAAAGGCCAGAGATTTCCATCTACTGGCCTTTTTTGTCTCAGTTTGCTGTTACCACTGCCAACGCAGCCATGCAAACAATACGTTTCCGTTATTATAGGTTCCGGGAATATAGGTTGCTTGGAGTGAAAGTCTATCGTATTCGACCGAAACTAAAGGTAGTGGTGCTGGGATGGGGATGTAATACATATCTTTACGTGCAGTGACACTCAATGTGAAACCCGCGCCCATACGAAAACCATCGAGGTCTCCTGGGATCCACATTTTTTGGAAAGCGTAGCCACCGATTGGCTCCCAGTCGTTATGTGAGTCTTTAAAGGCCATTGCATAAATAGCGTGCCAATCATTATCTTCATCATAACGGTATTTACCAAAACCGGCACCCCATGGGCGCTCGTTGTATTCATCGGTTTTCTTTTTGTCATACATTGCGCGGTTATGCCATGTGACCGCAGGGACATACAGTTCATACTTATCCGAGTCCCAAGTGGAACTGACATTGTTTTTGAATGTATCCCAAAGATTAGTTGATTGGTCTTGTGCTAGCGCAGGTGTTGATAGGCAGACGGTAGTGCCCATTAGTAGTGTGGCACCAATGACCCATGGTCTCTTGTTATAAACTCTCATTGAAAATCCAGTTTTTATCTCTGACATAATTGATAACTAGCTCGCTAATGATGATCAGATTAGCATCTTTATAATAATTATGAGCTTAATTATTTTAATTAAGATACGCAAAAGATGACAGTATTTATTCAATTGTAAGAAAAATAATTAAATAAAATTGCCAAAACAGGGCTAATAAAGAAAAATTGGTCAAAATACGACCATCTAAAACGTTATTTTAGTCTATTTTCACCTTATTTTAGCGTATAACTTTCCTAAAAAACGTAATGAGATGATTACACGCTGTTTTTGTTAGGATTTATGGGGAGGTTATTTTTTGTTAAAATTAATAATTGATAAAAAATAAGTAATGGTACGTAATCTGTGTTTTTGCTAAATGATAATTTCAAAGCATTTTGGGGGACACTATTGTGAATAAGCGGGCGACTCTTTTTGATGTGAAAAATCCAGTTTTATGTCACTAAGTCATTAAAATTCATTTAGTAACCACTGGCATTTGTTAAGTGTTATGAGACAATCGAAGGGGTTGATTGTTTGATTTAATACTTATCTTAAATCAATGATATTGACGTATTTTTAATCAAGAAGAGGAACCACTTATGAGGATCAACGCGTTAACCATTGCCGGAACAGACCCAACTGGTGGGGCGGGTGTCCAAGCGGATTTAAAAACTTTTTCGGCACTCGGGGCTTATGGCACAAGCGTAATGACCGCATTAGTGGCACAAAATACACGTGGAGTACAATCCGTTCAGGAATTACCCGCCCAGTTTGTTGCAGCGCAGCTGGATTCAGTGCTTAGCGATGTGCGCATTGATACGGCCAAAATTGGTATGTTGTTTAACCAAGCTAATGTGGTTGTTGTTGCCAACGCATTGAAGCAATACCCGATTCCGTTTGTGGTATTAGATACCGTGATGGTTGCAAAAAGTGGCGATCCATTATTGCTTCCTGATGCCGTAGAGGCACTGCGCCAGCAACTATTACCACTAGTTTCTTTAATTACCCCCAATTTACCTGAAGCTGCGGCATTGTTAGGTGAAGAAATGGCGCAAACAGAAGGTGAAATGTTAACCCAAGGCTATCAATTACTGGAAAAAGGTTGCCAAGCAGTCTTGATGAAAGGTGGGCATTTAACAGATGCACAAAGCCCTGATTGGCTAATTACCCCACAAGGGGAGTGGCGTTTTACTTCTGTTCGAGTCAATACAAAAAACACGCATGGTACCGGCTGTACATTGTCAGCGGCATTAGCCGCATTACGTCCCCGTCATCTTGATTGGCAATCAACGGTGAGCGAAGCGAAAGCCTATTTGCAGGCGGCATTAGAACAAGCGGATAGCTTGGAAGTGGGACAAGGTATTGGGCCTGTCCATCATTTCCACGGGTGGTGGTAGTGCAAAACACGATCAGGAAATCCGCATAAGATTTCCTGATCTTATCTCCCTTAAGCTAATAAATGACATTGTGGGGGAAGCCTGCATTGAATGACATTGGCTTGAACTTTAAAGGTAAATGAATCCCCTGATAAAGGTTCTCCATCGAGGTTTAATACCATTTGATGGGGAGATGAGATTTCTACCCAAGTTAGGCTTTTTTCAATTAAATGTTCATTTTTGTCAGTTGAAAATAGATTGCTCAATAACGCAGGTATCACGTCTCTTGAAGGCACAATCAACAAGTTAAGCTTACCATCATTGATAAGCGCGTGTGGTGTGAGTTGTTGGCCTCCACCTGCTTGTTTTCCATTGCCAATAGCAATAACCAGCGTTTCGCCTTCCCAAGTAAAATTTTCTGATCTAATACGGCAAATATCCGTTTTCAATGTGTCGGGCCGTAAAAGACCATTTATCACATAAGCGGCACCCCCGAGTGCTGACTTCAGCGCTTCTGGGGTTTCTGTGGTGATCCGTGTACCAAAACCGCCTGTCGCCATATTAATAAAATAGTATTTTTCATTAACCTGAGTGATATCAATGGGGACTGCTTTTCCTTTTACTGCAAGGGATAACGCAGACTCAATATCTAAAGGAATATTTGCACTCGTCGCAAAGTCATTGGCAGTGCCCATTGGGAGAATACCTAAAGCAGGGCGTTGTTGGGGGGAAAACTGCATCAGTGTACTGGCAATGGCATTGATTGTGCCATCACCGCCAGCAGCGATAACCGTTGCAATATTATTTTCTATTGCATCGGCAATAAAATCATGGGTGTCTTGCATTTCCCATGGAATTCGCACTGTGATTGCATAACCTTCTTGACGCAAGTGTTCTATGGCTTTTCGCAGTTCAGCGTTATTCGATTGCTTGCCGTTGAGGATAATCATAGCTGACTGATAGTTAATCATAAATACGCATCCATTTGGTTAATTACCTAAAATGAGTATAAGAGGATTAAGCTTGGGAAAGGAAATATTTTATCTTTTTTACAGAAAAGCTAATCAGGAAGTGAAAGGCTAGATAAAAGAAATGGCTAGCTCAAGGGAGATTGAGCCAGCCAAGGAGGTGGTTCCTAGTCTTATTTTATGACTTTCTAGTTCTTCATTTTCGAGTGTGACTATACGATATTGAATAACCAATTGATGTGATCTGTTGCATAAAATTGGATATTGAGTGCACTTTTTAGAGAAAATGTCAATAACGAGAATGATTCTCAAATGGGAAATGGCATTTAAAGTGAAATTTATTGAACAGTTGCCAATAAAAAAGCCAAAAATTCAAAAAATGAATGATGAATTTTTGGCTAGATGATCATGTGCTTTCTAATAAAATGCGTATTAGAAATTAACTTGCAATGTGGTTTTCTGACTGAATTTGATGAGGCGCGCGGGTTGTTGTGCCTGCAAGGTTGCGGATCAACAGGCCAAAGTTGACATCAACATCTTCAGGGATAGGTAAATACACCACATGACCATTACCTGGTGCAACATCGATGGCTTCACCTTTACGGTTAGTGAGTGTATCAAGGGTAAATACAATATTGCCCGCAGGTGTCATCATTTCTAAACTATCACCTACACTAAACTTATTTTTCACATCCACTTCAGCAAGTCCATTGACACGTTTACCGGTAAATTCACCAACAAACTGTTGGGTATCTGACACGGAATAGCCGTATTCGTACGTTTGATAGGCATCATGAGTATGGCGGCGTAAGAAACCTTCGGTATAACCACGGTGAGCTAACCCTTCTAAGGTGGTTAATAATGTTGGGTCGAACGGTTTACCTGCAACGGCATCATCAATGGCGCGACGATACACTTGCGCAGTACGAGCGCAATAATAGAATGATTTGGTACGCCCTTCAATTTTCAACGAGTGAACACCCATTTTGGTCAGGTTTTCAACATGTTCAATCGCACGAAGATCTTTAGAGTTCATGATATAAGTGCCATGTTCATCCTCGAAAGCGGTCATATATTCGCCGGGACGTTTAGCTTCCTCAATCATAAACACTTTATCAGTCGGTGCACCAGCCCCGAGTGTTGGTGCGATGTTTTGTACAGGGATTGGTTCATGAAGATGGACAATATTACCCACATCATCTTCTTTACCTTCTTCCACTTTGTATTCCCAACGGCATGCATTGGTGCAGGTGCCTTGATTCGGATCTCGCTTATTAATATAGCCAGATAGTAAGCAGCGGCCTGAGTAAGCCATACATAATGCACCGTGAACGAACACTTCCAACTCGATATCAGGTACTTGCTGGCGAATTTCTGCAATTTCTTCCAAAGACAACTCGCGGGATAAAATCACGCGAGTTAAGCCCATCTGTTTCCAGAATTTTACCGATGCCCAGTTAACAGCATTAGCTTGAACGGATAAGTGAATATCCATTTCAGGGAAAGCTTCACGCACCATCATAATCAGACCAGGATCAGACATAATCAATGCATCCGGGCCCATTTCAATAACAGGGGTTAAGTCACGAATAAAGGTTTTTAATTTGGCATTGTGTGGTGCGATATTGACTACTACATAAAATTTCTTACCCAATTCATGGGCTTCTTGAATACCTTTTGCGAGATTTTCGTGGTTAAACTCGTTATTACGGACGCGTAGGCTATAACGGGGTTGCCCTGCATAGACAGCATCTGCACCGTAAGCAAATGCGTAGCGCATATTCTTTAATGAACCGGCAGGGGATAAAAGCTCTGGTGTAAACATGGTTTGTCTCTATCTGATATCAAGTCAGCACCATCTCAGGTGAAATGGCGTATTAAGGGCGGTGATTTTAACGCTAAATCTACAAAAAACCAAATATCCCTCAATAAATGTACGTCTATTTAATGGTTAAACATCATCCCAGCGGTAACCCAAGCCATAAATTGAACGAATAAAGGTTTTTTCGTTATCTAATGATTCTAGTTTACGACGTAAATTTTTCACATGGCTGTCAATGGTACGATCAGTTACCACTCGGTGATCATCATAGAGAATGTCGAGAAGTTGATCGCGGGAGAATACAGTACCTGCATTATCAGAGAGAAATTTAAGTAAACGGAATTCCGCCGGGGTGAGTTCAAGTAATTTTGTTCCGTAGCGCACTTGGAATGCATTTTCGTCAATAATCAGTTGGGTTGAATTATTGGATTGTGTTGGTTCAATAGCAACTTGGCAACGGCGTAAAATGGTTTTGACACGAGCCACCACTTCACGAGGGCTGAAAGGTTTACAAATATAGTCATCAGCCCCAATTTCTAACCCTAATAAACGGTCGATTTCTTCAGTTTTGGCGGTCACCATTACAATCGGTACATCACTGAATTTGCGTAATTCACGGCAAACGGCTAATCCATCTAAACCGGGTAACATTAAATCTAATAAGATCAAGTCAGTGTGGTTATTTTTTACAAAGGGGATCACTTCATCGCCACGACTCAGTAAGGTTGGAAGGTAGTTCGCGGCTTGTAAGTAATCAAACAAAAGTTGGCCTAGTTTAGGCTCATCTTCCACAATCAAAACATGGGCATTATGACTTTCTGCCATGGTTAACTCCCTTTTTCCTGAGATTGCATGGGTAATATGATCGTGATTTTGATACCACCCAGTGCAGAAGGTGTTGCACTGATCGTACCATTATGCGCTTCAACGATATTATAGCAAATGGCTAACCCTAAACCCGAACCGCCACTGGCACGGTTACGGGAGCCTTCTGCGCGGTAAAAACGTTCGAAAATATGCTGACATTGCTGTGCAGACAAGCCTGGAGCGCTATCTTGCCAAACAACAGAGAATTGTTTGTGTTGCTGCGAAACGTCAATCACAATCTGCCCACCCGCATCGGTGTAACGTAGGCTATTTTCCATTAGGTTATAGAACAATTGATTAATACGGTCAGGATCAGCAAATACAAAGGCTTGTTCGATAAAGTGGCGAGAAACCGTCAATTGTTGGCTTTCAATGCGCCAGCGAGATTGACCAATCACCATATCCAGTAATGGAATCATATCAATGGGTTGTTTGCGGTAGATGAGTGAACCACGATCAGATAGTGAGAGTTGATGTAAATCATTCACTAGTTTAATAAGGGTATGTGTTTCATTGAGTAGGGAGTTGATCGTTTCTGGTGTTGCTTGGCGGACACCATCTTGCACGGCTTCTAATTCGCCCTGCAAAACGGATAACGGTGTGCGTAATTCGTGAGAAATATCTGCCATATAATCACGACGCATTTGCTCGTTTTTTTCGAGAGTGGAAGCGAGGTGATTGAAATCTTTTGCAAGTTGGCCTAATTCATCACGACCTTCTTCTGGCACACGAGTGGTAAAATCCCCACGTGCTAACTGATTAGTGCCCTCCAATAAGCGTTTGATGGGTTTTAAAAAACTCCGAGCCAGAAAAATAGTGGCAATAAGTGCGACAAACAGAGAAAGTGCGGCAATTACCCAACTGGTATAGAGTTGTTTGCTGTCAAATCGGCGGTCTAAAGCACTGCTGATACCGTCTTCATAGCTGGCAACTAGCCAACCGACAGTATGACCGTCATCGGTGACAATCGGTTCGCGGATCACTTTATTTGGTAGTGGAGTTTCTTTACCAAAAATGAGTCTGTCTTGAGTGTCATATACCCAAAAAATAGTTCGCCAGCGTTGGCGCATGGGGCCGCGGTGCTGTTGGTGTTCAACTGAGCGCAAAATGCGGAAAAAATTGCGCTCATCACCCAGCAAAAAACGCCAGTTTCCCGATTCTTGATATTGCTCCGCAAGGGCGGTAGAAATCTGCTCAACGCGTTGTTGGTCATTTTCTTTAATATAGTCAACGAAACCATGTTGAAAGCTCAAACGTACGCCTTGGTGCATGATCACCACAAGTAGCAAGCAAGTTGCAAAAATAGCCAAAAAGAGTCGGGTACTCACACTGTTAAACCTAAATTTCATGGTGTTTCTCCGTTTCAAGGCGTGACACTGATTTTCTGCGAGCCCAACGTTGTCTTAAGCTATCAAAGCTTAAATACACCACGGGTGTCGTGAATAGTGTGAGCAATTGGCTCATAATCAAGCCACCCACGATGGTGATCCCCAAAGGTTGGCGTAATTCTGCACCATCGCCACTTCCTAATGCTAAGGGAAGGGCACCGAAAATCGCGGCTAATGTAGTCATCAAGATTGGACGAAAACGCAATAAACTGGCGCGGAAAATCGCTTCTCGGGCGGTTAAACCTGCGGTTCTTTGGGCTTGAATAGCAAAGTCTACCATGATGATGGCATTTTTCTTCACGATCCCTATGAGTAACATAATGCCAATTAAGGCGATGAGACTAAATGGGGTATCAAATAGTTCTAGGGCCAAGAGCGCCCCTACACCCGCAGACGGCAATGTAGACAAAATGGTCAGCGGATGAATGTAGCTTTCATACAAAATACCGAGCACAAGGTAGACGGTGACAATGGCCGCTAAAATTAAAAACAGTTGCGATTTCAAGGTGTCTTGGAAAACCTGCGCGGTACCGGCAAAGGTGCCTCGAATGGTCGATGGCACACCAAGAGCGGTCATGGTTTTTTCGATTTCTACCATCGCATCATTCAATGTATAGCCATCAGCCACGTTAAAGCCTATTGTAGATGCCGCAGATAACCCTTGGTGATTCACACTCAATGGGGCATTGGCGGGTTGCCAACGGGCAAAGTAAGAAAGGGGGATGGCTTCCCCGGCTTTATTAATCACAAACATGTTATCAAGTGCACTGACATCTTGGGTATATTCCGGCGCGACTTCCATCACGACTTTATACTGGTTCATTGCCTCATAGATGGTGGAAATTTGCCGTTGACCAAAGGCGTTATTCAGCAAACTGTTGGCCTCACGTACGTCGATGCCTAATTGTGCCATCAGATCTCGGTCATAAGTAATAGCCATTTCTGCGCCTTTGTCTTCCTTATCCGAGTTCACATCGGTTAATTGCACAAGTTCACCTAGGGCTTTGCGGATCGCTGGTTCCCAATCTCTTAGGGCATTAAGTTCATCGGCAAGTAACGTAAATTGGTAGCTAGCATTCGCTTGGCGACCGCCGACACGGATATCTTGTACGGGCATCATAAATAAGTTTGCCCCCGGCTCATTGGCAAGTTTCATCCGCAAGCGGTTGATGACGGTGGCCGAGTTTTCAGTACGTTCCCCAAGTGGTTTAAGGGAGATATACATAAAGCCGCTATTAACACGGCTGCCGCCCGTAAAGCCAGTGACGTTATCAATAGCGGGATCTTCTTTGACTTGCTCCATAAAGCGGGTCATTTTTTCTTTCATTGATTGAAAGGAAATGCTTTGGTCGGCACGGACAAAGCCCAGTACGCGACCTGTATCTTGTTCCGGAAAAAACGTTTTAGGGATAGTGACGTATAAGTAGACATTGAGCCCAATAGTGGCAAATAAAATCGCTAATACACTACGGCGATGATTTAATATCCAATTTAACGCAACACCATAATATTCTTGGCCCCATAGAAGGACACGCCCAAAACTACGTTGCTTGACCTGATTATTTTTCCCGCGTTTTTTGAGCAAATAAGCACACATCATGGGGGTTAAGGTGAGGGAAATGACGAGTGAGATCCCAATAGATGTGGCAAGAGTGATAGCAAACTCACGGAACAGCCGACCAACTAATCCATCCATGAGCAGTAATGGGATAAACACCGCAACCAAAGAAATACTCATGGAAACTACAGTAAACCCAACCTCGTGTACCCCTTTAACGGCAGCAATAAACGGTTTTATTCCATTTTCAATATGGCGAGAAATGTTCTCCAAAACCACAATGGCGTCATCGACGACAAAACCGGTGGCAATCGTCAACGCCATCAATGATAAGTTGTTAAGGCTAAAGCCACATAAATACATAGCAGTAAAGGTACCAATTAATGAAACAGGTACGGCAATAGCCGGAATTAAAGTTGCACGACCAGAACGCAGGAACAACAGGACCACCAAAATCACCAAAGCGACGGAGATTAATAAGGCGCGTTCCACTTCCGCAAGGGAAGCTCGGATGGTTGGCGTTCTATCTTGAGCTACTTTTAAATCAATCGCAGCAGGGATCATATCCCTAAATTCAGGGATTTCAGCGCGTATACGATTGACGGTTTCAATAATATTGGCACCAGCTTCACGGCGGATCACAATCAAAATGGCGGGTTTTCCGTCCGCCATACCTGCTGCACGGACATTTTCTATGGAGTCTTTGACATTAGCGACATCGCTGAGTTTAACGGCATTGCCGTCTTTATAATGCACAATAATCGGACGATAATCGGCAGCTTTTTTTAGCTCATCGTTGGTTTGTACCTGATAACGTTTTTCATCATTGTTAATATAACCTTGTGGTTGGCGCACATTGGCACTACTGATAGCCGAACGCACGGCATCAAGGGAAACACCTTGGTTAAATAACGCGGTTGGGTTTAACTCGACACGTACCGCAGGAAGGGAACCGCCCCCGACAGATACCTCACTCACCCCTTCAATTTGTGCAATACGCTGGGCAAGACGGGTTGATGCAATATCATAAATTTCCCCCGTTCCCATAGTTTGCGATGTCATGGTTAAAATCATAATAGGCGCATCGGATGGGTTCGATTTGTAATAACGCGGTCGACTCGGCATACCACTGGGTAGCAGGTTTTGCGCGGCATTAATCGCCGCTTGGACTTCACGGGCAGCGTTATTGATGTCTTTATCGAGGTTAAATTCTAGGGTGATCGTCGTGCGACCAAGGGCACTGCTTGATGTCATCTCGCTGATCCCTGCAATGCTACCTAATGAGCGCTCAAGGGGGGTTGCGACGGAAGATGCCATCGTTTCAGGGGATGCACCAGGAAGTGACGCTGTCACATTAATCACGGGGTAGTCTACTTGGGGAAGTGGCGCAACTGGCAAAAATAAGAAACTTAATGCACCGCACAAGGTGATCGCTACACTGATAAGTGTCGTGGCAACAGGGCGACTAATAAACAAGGCGAAAAAACGTTTCATTATGACACCTGTACCTTGTTCACTTGGCGGCGTGCTTTTAGATAATGAGACAGACGGTCAAATAACAGATAAATCACAGGGGTTGTGAACAAGGTTAAGATCTGGCTCATAATTAAACCACCTACCATACAAATTCCGAGTGGTTGGCGTAATTCCGCGCCAACTCCCGTACTAAGCATTAACGGTAATGCCCCCAACAGTGCAGCCATTGTTGTCATTAATATTGGGCGAAAACGTAATAAACAAGCTTGGTAGATAGCATCATAAGGGGACATCCCTTGTTCTCGCTCGGCGGCAAGGGCAAAGTCGATCATCATGATGGCATTTTTTTTCACAATCCCAATCAATAAGATAATCCCAATTACGGCGATAACATCAAGATCCTTACCCGCCATCATTAAGGCAAGGAGCGCGCCGACACCTGCGGTGGGTAAGGTTGAGAGAATAGTAATTGGGTGGATAAAGCTTTCGTATAAAATACCCAATACGATATACATCGCGACAATGGCAGCAGCGATTAACCAAACGGTACTACTTAATGCGGCCTCAAAGGCTAACGTTGCTCCTTGGAATTGTGTGGTGATAGATTTGGGCATCGAAATTTGTGATTCTGCGTGCTTCACTGCATTGACCGCAGACTCCAAAGACGCGCCATCCGCCACATTGAACGAAAATGTCACAGCCGGGAATTGGCCAAGATGATTAATCGCCAGTGGTCCGTATCCTTCTTGAATATTGACTAAGGTATTTAACGGCACAATCGCGCCATCTGTACCTTTTAGACGGATATCATTTAGGGCCTCTAGGCCATCACGAGTCTGTGTATCATGCTCTAAAATGACGCGATATTGATTCGACTGGGTATAAATCGTCGAGATCATGCGTTGACCAAAGGCATTGTACAGCGCATTATCAATGGATGACATGGTAATACCAAAGCGGCTTGCGGTATCACGGTTAACATTGACGTAAGCAACTAACCCTTTATTTTGCCAATCGCTACTCACATCAGTTAATTCAGGCTGCTGCTCTAATTCGCTCATTAACTTTGGCACCCAGATTGATAATTCATCAAGGGTATTGGCTTGCAAGGTAAATTGGTATTGGGTACGAGCGACTTGCGTATCAATAGTTAGGTCTTGCATGGGTTGCAGATATAAATTCACACCTGCAATGTTATCGGCGGATTGTTGTAGACGGTCAATAATAGCGACCACGCGATCTTCCCGCTCATCGAGAGGCTTTAAGGTGATCTGAATACGAGCGTTGTTCAATGTTGCATTCGTACCATCAACGCCAACATAGGTTGTCACGTTATCAACGGCTGGATCAGCGAGCAGCTTGTCAGCCACTTCTTGCTGTTTTTGAGCCATGGCAGAAAAGGAAATAGACTGTCGGCTCTCAATCGAGCCTTGAATAATGCCGCTGTCTTGTAATGGGAAGAAGCCTTTTGGGATCCACATATACAGCAATACGGTAAGTACCATAGTACTTAATGCGACTGTTAGCGTAAGCCATTGGTGGTTTAAAATGCGCTTAAGCCAGATGGCATAGCCTGCGACCATACGGTCGAAAAAGCGCTCACAGGCTAGCTCAAAGCGGTTATGTTTATGCTGTGATTCTGGCTTTAATAACCGAGCGCACATCATCGGGGTTAAGGTGAGGGACACGACCGCTGAAATCAAAATGGCAACCGCTAGGGTGATCGCAAATTCACGAAATAGGCGACCAACAATATCCCCCATAAACAGCAACGGAATTAACACGGCAACAAGGGAGAAGGTCAACGAGATAATTGTAAAACCGATTTCGCCTGCACCTTTTAACGCGGCAACCAGTGGTTTATCGCCTTTTTCTAAATAACGGGAGATATTCTCGATCACCACAATGGCATCGTCGACAACGAAGCCAGTAGCGATGGTGAGTGCCATTAAAGTGAGGTTATTAATAGAAAAGCCACAAAAGTACATGACCGCAAAGGTACCGACTAATGAAAGGGGAACTGCGATCCCTGGAATTAATGTCGCAATGCCATTGCGTAAAAACAGGTAGATCACCATTACGACTAGCGCGATAGCAAGCATGAGTTCAAACTGCACATCGTTTACTGAAGCACGAATGGTACTGGTTCGGTCAGTTAAAATATCGACATTGACAGATTTAGGTAAACTTTCAATCAGTTCAGGTAATAATGTGCGGATAGTATCGGTAGTTTCAATAACATTCGCACCCGGTTGGCGTTGCACATTAATCACAATCGCTTGTTCGTTATTTGCCCATGCCCCAAGATAGGCATTTTCAGCACCTTCTTTAATCGTCGCAATATCGCCAAGGCGAACTGGCGCACCATTTTGGTATGCCACAATTAACTTACGGTAATCATCAAGGGACTTCATTTGGTCATTGGCAGAAAGGGTAACCGCCCGTGTTGGACCATCAAAACTCCCTTTAGCAGAGTTAACGTTGGCATTATTAATGGCTACGCGAATGGTTTCACTGTCTAATCCTTTAGCAGCCATCGCTTGAGGGTTAATATTGACACGTACAGCGGGGCGTTGACCGCCGGCTAAAGTGACGAGTCCGACGCCATTGACTTGGGATATTTTCTGCGCAATACGCGTTTCAATAATATCCTGCACTTGTGTTAATGGCATGGCATTGGAGGTCACCGCTAACGTCAAAACAGGCGGATCAGCAGGGTTTACTTTGTTATAAATCGGCGGATAGGGCAAATCGGATGGAAGCAAGCTGCTGGCGGAATTAATTGCCGCTTGTACTTCTTGTTCTGCAACTTCTAATGGCAGTGATAGTTGGAACATCAAGGTGATCACCGACGCGCCACCTGAACTTTGGGATGACATCTGTTTTAAGCCAGACATTTGACCAAATTGCGTTTCAAGCGGCGCAGTAACTGCGGAAGTCATCACATCAGGGCTAGCGCCAGGGTACAATGTGACCACTTGAATTGTCGGGTAATCCACTTCAGGCAAGGCGGAAACGGGTAGGAAGCGATAGCCAATGATCCCCGCCAGTAAAATCGCCACCATAAATAATGTCGTGGCAACAGGGCGCAAAATAAATAGGCGAGAAGGGCCGCCACCTTTCAACATGTCAGACCGCATTATGCTTTCTCCGCACTAGACGGTTTGCCTTTGCGGGCGTCTTTGTCTTTTTTTGCCAGACTTTCAGGGGTCACGACTTCAACGGTTGTGCCATCAGTCAGCTTATCAACACCATCTGTGATCACTTTTGTATTGGCCGCTAAACCACTTTCAATCACCACTTGTTGGCTATCTTGCATACCTACAGTAACGGCATGTTTACTGACTTTATTGTCACCACTCAAGATCCACACATAATGGCCTTCATTGCCCATTTGTAGTGCTGCCGTTGGGATAACAACCGCATCTTGCAGGGTTTCGACCTGCATCTTTACATTAACAAATTGATTGGGGAACAATTTTTGTTCTTCATTGGTGAAGCGTGCTTTAATTTTTAATGTGCCAGTCGCGGGATCAATTTGGTTATCAGTACTTAACAATTCGCCACGAGCAATCAGTGCAATATTATTGCGATCCCACGCTTCAATGAGGACGTTTTTACTGGAAGCCTGAGCTTGTTGGATCGCTGGGATATCACCTTCAGGTAGCGAAAACAGGACATCAGCAGGCTGTGTTTGGGTGATCACCACAATTGGCGTCGATGTTCCGGACGAAACAAAATTTCCTACATCCACTTGTTTTAACCCTACACGTCCAGAAATAGGGGCGGTGATCTTGCTGTAGGTTAATTGTAATTTAGCGCTATCAATAGCGGCTTGGTCAACTTTAATACTGCCTTGAGCTTGCAATACTAAAGCTCGCTGGTTATCCAGTTCTTGTTGTGAAATGACTTTTGTACCCGCTAATTTTTGGTAACGCGCCAAATCCAGTTGAGCGTTGGCGAGTGTTGCTTTATCTTTTGCTAATTGGCCTTCTGCTTGGGCTAATTGCACTTCAAATGGACGAGGATCTATCTGTGCAAGCAAATCACCAGCATTGACATACTGACCTTCAGTAAAATAAAGCTTCATTAACTCCCCTTCAACGCGGCTGGTCACAGTGACGACATTAGCCGCTTGAACCGTTCCTAAGCCTGATAAAAACCGTGGAACCACTTTTTGTTCAGCAACCGCAAATTGCACGGGGGCTAAAACACGAGGGGGGCGGCCCATCGCACTGCCCTGTGAATTGGGCTTGGCAGCGGCAGTTGAGTTAGGTGTATCTGCGGTTTGTTCTTGCGGGTAAAAATACCAAGCAGCTCCGGCTGCCACAATGATGGCAACAAAAATAGCGGAACGAGTAAAGGTTTTGCGGCGATTTTGTTTATTCATTTTTGGTCATTCGCTTAACTCAAAAGAGTGGATAAAATTAGTCAGGCTTTAAGGCAAAAAACTAACGGAAAAGAGTCAGTTAGACATACTAATAGTTTAACTTGATAGGCACAAAGAAAAATGGAGGAATTATGAATAAGTGTCAGTTTGTGTACGTCTGACGTATTAGTGTATTGACGTATTGAATTTTACTTGTCTGATGGGATTCAACGCTAAAGAATGTGAAGGCACACCAGAAGCGAAAAAAGCCTGTCTGTCACGGGAAAATTCAATGCATTAATTGGGTTTAATTTCACTGGGGCTTCGAGTTAAAAATAAGAAAAGGGGGAAAGCAAATTTACACTAACGTGATTGAGGTCTGGTTACGACAAGATTTCCTCCTCTTTTTAGCAATATAGTACAGCCTATCACAAAGACAAAAGCCACCATTATGCAGGTGGCTTTTTGACTTAAATAGGGCATAAATTACTGTGTGGCGCTGGTATTTAAAACAGGTGCCCGATCGTCAGTTTTGTTCACTTTAGCTGACCAACCTTTCCAAGACAGTGGTAAAAAGGCAACAGCAACGGCTAACAGTGACACGCCTGCGACATAATACGCCGGAGCCATATGAGATTGCTGTAACCAAGCACCCGTTAAGACTGGGGTTAAGCCACCAAAGATGGCATAAGCAACATTATAAGCGAACGACAGGCCTGAATAACGGATCTCAGGTGGAAACGCACGAGTGCTGATAATTGGGGTTGTGGCAATCGCACCAACAAAGAAGCCCATTAAACCATAGTTGAAAATTAAGGTATTTGCGGCAATATCCGTTGATAATGAGGAATAGAAGTAAATGGCGCTAACCGCTAATCCCCCCCATGACAAAGTCATGGATGCACGTGTGCCCGTTTTGTCTCCCAACCAACCCCAGAAAATGCAGCCTAAAGTCAGGGTTAATGTTGCAGCACAGTTAGCTTGCAATGCGATATTACGGTCAATGTTATAGATACCTTTTAACACCACATCCGGGGTCATCAAAATCGTTACAACAATAGCCGTTGATAATGACCAAGTCAGCGCTGCGGTGATCATGCAGGCTTGTTTGTGGGATTTAATCACTGTTTTAACAGGTAATTCTTGTGATAACGCTTTTTTTGCTGCCAACTCTTTAAAGATAGGGGTTTCTTGCAAGAAACGGCGTAAGTAAACAGAGATAAAGCCAAAAACCCCCCCTAAGATAAACGGAATACGCCATGCAAAATCATGCACTTCAGTAGTGGTATAGCTGCGCTCGATAATAATAGCGACAATCGATCCTAATAAAATCCCTCCAGTGATCCCAGAGGTAAGTGTACCGACACCTAAACCATAGCGTTGTTTTGGTGTATGTTCTGCGATAAATACCCATGCCCCTGGCATTTCACCGCCGATAGCCGCACCTTGCATGATGCGCATTAATAATAATAACAGTGGAGCCGCTGCGCCAATGGTTTCATAGGTAGGTAAGAAACCAATCACGAATGTTGGAAATGCCATCAAGAAAATGCTTAAGGTGAACATTTTTTTACGGCCAATTTTATCGCCAAAGTGAGCCATAATAATGCCGCCAAGGGGGCGAGCAAGGTAACCTGCAGCAAACAAGCCAAGTGTCGCCATTAGCGCTAGAAATTCATTATCCCCAGGGAAAAATAGCTGTGAAATGATTTTTGCGTAAAAGACGAAAATAACGAAATCATAAAATTCGAGCGTGCCACCTAAAGAGGACAAGCCTAAGGTTTTATAATCTTCTTTACCCAATGGTCGTGCCGAGGGCTGGCTAGTTGTTTGCGATGTCATAATACTATCCTTCTAAAATACCTGAAAACATCACAGTGATATAAATTCAGGGTAACAAGCATTTACTCAACATAATGAGTTAAACATATTTACTGGGTGCAGATAAGAGGTCGAAAACGTTGGATGGGGATAACGTAATTCAATACACAGTATCTTTTTGCATAGCCTATTTATAGCAGGAAATTCTATATTCTGTAAACGGCGACAGTGAAAACAAGAACAACATTCTTGTTAGTTTTCTTTGTTAGGATTTAACATCTAATGTGTTTATAAATAACCTTATATGATGTTAATAATATGCATTTTGCAGAATATCCTATAGTTACAATGACAGTTTATTTAGCTAATTAGGAGTAGTTTAATAATTTCTTACTATTTAATATCATGAAAATAAGCATTAAATATAATTAGTTGAATATTAAATTTAATAAATCTAAAAGATGAACTCGCTAATAAATTAATAAATACTTTGCAGAGTCATCAGTTTGGTAAGATTGATTTGAAAGGTTTATAAGGTTTTAACTAGGAAACTTAGCATTTTATACATCGTGCATGCTCGAAACGGCTATTGAGCATGCACGCACAAAGATTACACTAAGAATAGGGTAGCCAGACCGAGGAAAATAAAGAACCCCCCTGTATCGGTGATAGCGGTGATCATGACACTAGAACCAATGGCGGGATCTTTGCCGAGTTTGATCATAATCAGTGGAATAAGCACGCCCATTATCGCCGCCATTAGTAAGTTTAGTACCATTGCAAGGGTCATGACTAAGCCCATCGCCAGGTCGCCATAGAGGAAGTAGGTGACGACCCCCATGATCCCCCCCCAAACAATCCCGTTAATAAAGGCAACCCCAAGCTCTCTGAGCATTAAGAAAGAGAAACTGCCGCTTTGGATTTGGTGAAGTGCGATTGCGCGGACAATCATGGTAATAGTTTGGTTACCAGTATTCCCACCGATACCCGCCACAATGGGCATTAATGTGGCGAGGGCGACCAGTTGTGAGATCGTGTCTTCAAATACCCCAATTACACGGGATGCGACGAAAGCGGTACACAGGTTAATGGCCAGCCATGTCCAACGGGTTTTAACCGCTTGACCGACAGGGGCAAAGACGTCTTCTTCAGGGCTTAACCCCCCCATACGACGAATACTGTTATCGTTTTCTTCACTAATGTTGTCAACGATGTCTTCAACTGTCAGACGGCCCATCAGCAAGCCATTGCTGTCCACAACGGCAGCGGAAATTAAGTCATAACGTTCGAACGCACTCGCTGCATCTTCCCCTTTTTCATCAGGCAGGAAGGTGACGGTGTCAGTTTTCATCACATCTGCAACGATTTTATCGGGTGATTGCGTCAAAATTGTGGTTAGGGGCAATTCACCTTGCAGATAGTTGTTGCTATCAACGACGAAGATTTTATCGGTAGCTTCAGGAATTTTGCCACGTTGACGCAAGTAGCGCTGTACTGTTTTTAATGCGACATTTGGGCGAACTGTGACAAATTCAAAATCCATCATTTGGCCGACACTGTCTTTTGCGTATTGTAAAACTTCACGAATACGGCTGCGTAGGCTAGGTTCTAAATAGGTAAGCAGGCGACGCATGGTGTCGCGTGGAAGGTGTTCGGCAATATAGGCCTGTTCATCCACATGTAAGCTAGCGACTGCACGTAGCAATTCTCTATCTGACATGTCTTTGATAAGGCTATCCCATACAGACACTGATGCCTCAACAAGGACTTCACCGCGTTCATTATTGTCGACTAAACGCCATAAAGCCAGACGCTCATCGTAAGGGAGCATCTCTAAAATATCGGCGATATCGGCGGTGTGTAAATCAAGAAGTAACTCTTTAACAGTACTGATTTTTTCACTAATTGCTTTATCATCAATACTGACGTGTTGATCATGTTCAACAAGCGCATGGACGAACTCTTCGTCATCTAAAAAAAGCGTCAGGATCTGCTGGCGGATGTGTGCCAGCTTTTGTGAGTGCGGGTTAACCATTGGCCCCACATCGGTTGAGAAAGCAGATTGTGACATTTTAATCCTTAAAACAATAGCCGCGCCGAAGCGCGTTTTATTAATTCGTCTGTGGACGGACGAAATTTATTATCATTATTGTCGCCCATTTGAATAATATAGCAAATAGTGGTGTTAAATAGGCAGTGATTTCAGCGCTTAGCGTGAAAAAAATAAGAAGAAATCACCACAATAATGGCTGAAAGTTATTCATTCTCTGCACATATACTTAATGACCAACCAGGTACATCTTCCCAATAAGCACTCTCTTTTTCTAAATCCAATAGCATCAAGGCATTTTGCTCTAGATATTCCGCTGGTAAATAAAGAGTCCAGTAACCATCATCAGTTTCAATGCGTAACGACGAGGGTGTTGTAGTAGATTGTCGTTGATTATTTAATAAAATAGCGAGTCGTAAAATCTGAATCAACGGCATAAACTGTTTGCGTTTAAATAAGTTAAATTTGGGAATGTCATCGTATTTGATTGCGCGCCGATGATTTCGCACCAAAGTGGCTAATAAAAGCTGCTGCTCTTGGTTAAAGCCAGGCAAATTGGTGTTTTGTAATATATAAGCCGAGTGCCTGTGCATGCCACTATGGTTAATACTTAACCCAACCTCATGAAGCATCACCGCCCAAATGAGTATAGATTCTAACTGTGGGTTGATTTGCTTAGGGTTTTGTTGACTCCATTGATAATAGAGCTCTTCCATCGTTTTCAACACTCTTTTGGCTTGCTCTCTGTCAATATTGTAGTGTTCGGCAAGGCTTAAGGCGGTGCGCTGACGAATATCTTGATGGCGAAAACGGCCTTCCATTTCATATAAAACCCCTTCACGTAGGGCGCCATCAGATAAACGTAATTCTTTAATGTCCAATGAATCAAAAACCGCAAGCAAAATGGCTAATCCAGGCACAAAAACATGCTTACGTTCATTGGAAAGGCCCGGAATTGCTAACGAAGAAAAGGTTTTATATTTCAATGCCATATTTTTAATTTCTGCTAGACGTTCACGGGTGATAATCCCGTCTTTATAGCCTAGCTCAATTAACACGCCGTGTGTTGCTTTAATCGTACCGGATGCGCCCATTGCCACATCCCAAGTGTATTTTTTAAACAAAATGGCAGTGCTTTCGAGTTTTAAGCAAGCAGCAAGGTAGGCGCGATTAAAAAACTCAGGTGTGATGGTTTCATTGGGGAAATAGGTTTTTGCAAAACTCACGCAGCCCATGCGGCGGCTTTCAATCAATAATGGCTCAAATTTTTCACCAATAACAATTTCCGTTGAACCACCACCAATATCTAAAACCAGTTTGCGACCTTTTTCTGGTTGGGTATGTTCAACCCCCATAAAAATCAAGCGCGCTTCTTCTTGCCCTGAAATAATTTCAATGGGATAGGGCATGATTTCTTTGGCCCGTTGCAAAAAATCTTTTACATTGGTCGCGACACGCAAAGAGTGGGTGCCAACTATACAGACGTTTTCCGGCGAAAACCCTTGCAAACGTTCTGCAAAGAGGGATAAGCAAGATAACCCACGTTCTATTGCTTCTTCGCTTAATTCGTTGGTATCACTTAGCCCATCAGCAAGGTGAACACGTTTCTTTAACCGAGTAAGCACTTGCAGTGCGCCATTGACTACACGGGCAATCACCATATGAAAGCTATTTGAGCCTAGGTCAATCGCTGCGATCTCTTGGGGTCTTGGTGCTGATGTCGATGTTATTGGCATAGTATCAAGCTCGGGTATCTGGCGTTTCAAGTGATTTTAAATGTTCATAAATGGCAAGCTGGGAGCGGATCTTTCGCTTGTTGCCGCGGGGAACATAATGATTGCTTAAATCTTTGTCAACATAACGCGCTTTTACCGTATCGCTAAATTGCAATTCCAGAATATCTAAAACCCGCTGTTTTAAAAGTGGATCCACTAATCGAACGGCGACTTCAATTCGGTAGTCTATATTTCGAGTCATCCAATCCGCTGAAGAAATAAAGACTTTTTCATCACCTGCGTTAGCGAAAACGTAAACACGATCATGTTCTAAAAAGCGGTCGACAATACTTGTCACTTGAATGTTTTCACTGTACCCCGTTTGCCCCGCAACTAACGAGCACATGCCGCGGACTAATAACCGAATTTTTACGCCTGCGTTAGAAGCATCATACAGCTTATCGGTCAGCTCTTTATCAACCAAATTGTTGATTTTTAGAGTAATACCACTTGGTAAGCCTTCGAGGGCATTGGCAATTTCTTGGTCGATTAACTCAGTCAATTTTGTGCGTGTATTTTGCGGTGACACCATTAAGTTATCGAAGGTGACAGGGCGATACGGGTTTTCAATAAAGCTAAACACACGGCGCACTTCATTAGTAATTTGCTCGTTAGCGGTTAACAAAGAGTAGTCAGTGTATAGCCGTGCGGTTTTTTCGTTAAAATTCCCTGTCCCAATATGTGCGTAGCGAACAATTTGGCCTTCTTCCATACGGGAGATGATAAATAATTTGGCGTGAATTTTCAGACCGGGGGCGGAGAATATCACGTGCACACCGGCTTCCGTTAACCGCTTCGCCCAGTGGATATTCGCTGCTTCGTCAAAACGCGCTTGTAATTCAACCACTACGGTAACTTTTTTGCCGTTGTGCGCCGCGTGGATCACGGAATCAATAATGCGTGAATCTTTGGCGACACGGTAGATATTGATCTTGATGGATAATACGTTCGGATCGAATGAGGCTTGGCGCAGTAACTCCAAGGTGTGTTCAAAGGTATAATAGGGGTAATACAGCAGTACATCCCGTTCACGAATCGCATCAAAACCATTGCGGAAATTATCAAACCAGCGGTGACGTAAACGTGGTAGTGGCTTGTTTAATAAATTTTTATTCCCTTCATTGGGGAAATTAATAAAATCTTTGAAATTATGATAGCGACCGCCCGCGATCACCGAGTCATCATTGGATAACCCGAGCTTTTCTCGTAGTAATGCCACCATTTCATCTGGCATATCCCGTTGATATACAAAACGTACAGGTTCGGCAGTGAGACGCTGCTTTAATGTAGACGACATAATCTCGAGTAAGCTGGATTCCATTTCGGTGGCGATATCGTACTCTGCGTCTCGGGTCATTTTCATGGAGTAGGCGTTAAGTTCGTCGTAATCGAAAAAGCCTTTAAAAATTTCATCAAGGGTATATCGCAGAATATTATCGATTAAAATCATTGACTTACGCCGTTTTGGCATCTCGGGTGGGAGGTTGACAAAACGCGGAACTTTATCCGATGGGATTTCTAGCAGGGCATATTGTGTATCGCTGCCATTAATAATCTCAACCGCCAGATAGGTATAGTCATCTTTGAGGAACTCAACTAAGTCCGTGTCGGGATTAATTAAGATCGGTGTGATGTGTTGGCGCAGATTTTGGCGGAAATATTGCCGCAGCCAAATTTGTTGGCGTGGGGAAATTTGACGCTCATTAATCAGAAAAATTTGGTTACGGGCCATTTCAAGCAGTAAATCATTGTATAAGACGTCAAACTCTTGTTCTTGTTTGGCGACTTTTGCTTGAATGCGCTTGAGTAAATGACGAGAGCCACTGGCGGAGCCTCGCTCTTCATTAATTAAAATACGGCGCTTTACATCCGCAAAGCGCACTTTATAAAACTCATCTAAGTTATTGGAATAAATGCCCAAAAAACGCATTCGCTCAATTAGCGGGTTACGCTTATCGGCGGCTTCTTGCAAAACGCGCTCGTTAAAAGACAGCCAGCTTAGCTCTTTTTCATGATAGAGACGTTCTTGGGACATTCTGACTCCGTATTAGACGCTTGTTACTTTAATAGCTATTATATCAGCCAGTTAACTAAATGTGATGCTTAATTGCTTTATCCTGCACAATGACACTTTCAGGGTTCTCTGACTGCTGTTTCATCGCAAAATATTGATGTTGGAAAACGCACATTCGAATTGCCGTATGGTAGCGCCCATTGACGAAAAATTCGTCGATCAATTCACCTTCAGTGTGAAAACCGAGTTTATTATAAATGTGAATAGCTTTGACATTTTCTTTATCAACAATGAGATAAAGTTTATATAAATTTAGTACAGAGAAAGCATAGTCCATTGCCAGCCTTGCTGCGCGGCTCGCATAGCCATGACCTTGGTGGTGTGGGGCAATAATAATTTGGAACTCTGAGCGGCGATGAACATAATCGATTTCAACCAGCTCAACTAATCCCACTTTTTCGCTATCATTTTCAACAATAAAACGGCGCTCGGATTGGTCATGAATATGTTTGTCGTAAAGATCACTTAGCTCAACAAAGGCCTCATAAGGCTCTTCAAACCAGTAGCGCATTACACTGGCATTATTATCAAGTTGGTGAATAAACGCTAAATCTTCACGTTCAAGTGGGCGCAACCTAAACGGATGAACTTGCCCGGTAGTCATAAAACACCTCTATTGGTTATAGAAAAACATTTTTTGCTTAAATAAGGATACCACTTATTTAAGATAAAATAATGACATAACAGCGAGAGATCGTCGCCTTGTTGAAGAATAGTTCACTTTATACAGCATTAAGTGGTTAATTGCAGGAAAAATAGTCAAGCAACGGGATGCTTATTAAGCTATTTTACGTAAAAGAAAAGGGTGGAATTCCACCCTTCAGACTGCTGACAAACATAACATGTTTGGCGGCAGGTTGGATAGGTTTTGAAAATAAACAAGGAAAATCAATATATTGATTTTCGCCTAATAACACAAAGTGGGAAAAACCACGTTTTTATCCCACTTTGTCAACAACCTCAAGGGGGGAATTCCACCCTTGAGTGAACTATGTTACGTTGCAGATCACAATGTCTCAGTAACACCTTGTTGAGGAAGCACTTTACCGTCTAACACGGCTTTCCCGTCAACCATGGTTAAGCGGTCATCACTAAACCATTGTAAGACTAGAGGGTAAATTATATGTTCCTGTGTTTTTACACGTTCAACAAGTAATTCCTCGTTATCTTCAGGGAAAACTGGCACTTTAGCCTGTAATATTACAGGACCACCGTCTAACTCTTCAGTGACAAAGTGAACCGATGTCCCGTGTTCTTTATCGCCATTTTCCAACGCCTTACGGTGAGTGTGTAGGCCGGGATATTTAGGTAATAAAGATGGATGAATATTGAGTACTTTCCCCGTGAAATGCTTTACAAAGTCAGGGGAGAGAATACGCATAAATCCAGCTAATACGACTATATCCGGTTGGTATTGTTCTATAATGGCTAATAAAGCAGCATCATAAGCTTGGCGATTTGCATAGGTTTTTGCGTCAAGGTAAGCCGTTGGGATCCCTGCCTGTTGCGCTCGCACAAGCCCATAAGCCTCATTTTGGTTGCTCACGACGGCAACAATACGGCCATGGACAGCGCCAGATTGGCAACTATCAATGATCGATTGTAAGTTACTGCCACTGCCAGAAATGAGGACAACGATGTTTTTCATTAGCGGATCACAACCTGTTCTTCACCCGCAGGTAATTGACCGATTGAACCAATTTGCCATGCCTGTTCACCCAGTGAAGTTAATAGCGTTAAGGCTGCGTCGACTTCACTTTGGGGTAGGGCAATGATGATCCCTACACCACAGTTAAAGGTGCGGTACATTTCGTGGGTAGTCACATCCCCAGCTTGTTGTAACCAACTGAAAACAGAAGGCCACTGCCAACTGCTGCCATCGATAATCGCTTGGGTATTAGCAGGCAGAACACGTGGAATATTTTCCCAGAAACCGCCGCCAGTAATGTGCGCAATCGCGTGGATGTCGTTTTTTGCGATCAGTTCTAACACATTTTTTACGTAAATGCGTGTTGGTTCTAATAGATGATCAGCCAATGATTTACCCGCTAACTCGGTGGTTTCTGGGTTAGTTTTGCTGACCTCTAAAATTTTTCGCACCAATGAATAACCATTGGAATGAGGACCACTTGAGGCGAGAGCAATTAACGCATCCCCGGCACTGACTTTGCTGCCATCGATAATTTCGGAACGTTCGACCACACCAACACAAAAGCCCGCCACGTCATAGTCTTCACCGTGGTACATCCCCGGCATTTCTGCGGTTTCACCACCGACTAATGCACAGCCAGATTGTTTACAGCCTTCGGCTATACCAGTGATGACGCTTGCTGCGGTATCGACATCCAATTTCCCAGTTGCGTAGTAATCAAGGAAAAAGAGTGGCTCAGCGCCTTGAACGATAAGGTCATTTACGCACATGGCAACGAGATCAATCCCGATAGAATCGTGACGTTTTAAATCCATTGCGAGACGTAATTTAGTACCAACGCCGTCTGTGCCTGAGACTAATACAGGCTCGCGATATTTTTGTGGCAGGGAACATAATGCACCGAACCCGCCAAGCCCCCCCATCACTTCGGGACGACGAGTTTCTTTTACAACACCTTTAATACGTTCAACCAATGCGTTACCTGCATCAATATCGACACCGGCATCTTTATAGCTGAGAGAGGTTTTATCAGTCACTACGGCCCCCAAGGCAATTACATTTTTGAGAAAAATAATATCATTGGGGGCTATTCTAACAGGCTAGGCAAACGTTTGCGATAGCTTTGTGAATGAAAATTTTAATCGCGCTAAATGACAGAATGTGAGTTAGTTCGCAAGGCGAAATAAACGTCGCGTTTAATGATTGCAAAAAAATAAAATCAGTTAATCATCAACATGCAACTTAACCGATATGGGATAGACTATTTAAAAAAAATTTGCCTAATCGCTGCTGTTTTGACCAAAATCAAAGGTAATCTAGTGGCATTCACGGTTAAAAGAGTTATAATCCCGCGATTTTTTTGTCCGCCAGCGTCTAAAATAGTAGGAGAAACCCATGAAGATCGTTGAGGTAAAACACCCTCTCGTTAAACATAAACTTGGCCTGATGCGAGATCATGACATAAGCACAAAACGCTTTCGTGAACTGGCCTCAGAGGTTGGTAGCCTACTGACTTATGAAGCAACCGCTGATCTAGAAACTGAAAAAGTAACTATTGATGGTTGGTGTGGTCCTGTCGAAATAGAACAAATTAAAGGTAAGAAAATCACCGTAGTGCCAATTCTTCGTGCAGGTATTGGTATGATGAATGGTGTATTAGAAAGCATTCCTAGCGCACGTATCAGCGTTGTCGGTGTTTATCGTGATGAAGAAACGCTGCAACCTGTTCCTTATTTCCAAAAACTGACTTCAGATATCGATGAACGCATGGCGTTAGTTGTTGACCCAATGTTGGCAACTGGCGGTTCAATGATCGCCACTATCGATTTACTGAAAAAAGAAGGTTGTAAGTCGATTAAAGTTTTAGTGTTAGTGGCAGCACCGGAAGGGATCAAAGCATTAGAAAAAGTCCACCCAGATGTGGAGCTGTATACGGCATCTATTGACCAGCACCTTAATGAAGAAGGTTATATTGTTCCTGGTCTTGGTGATGCGGGCGATAAGATATTTGGTACTAAATAACAATGAGCCGACTGAGAAGTCGGCTTTTTTTTGATGTATTTAATTAGATGAATGAGTGTAAGTGTTCGGCCACTTGCCAAGACTATTGCTAAAAGGGGGTAAGCTAAAATGATACGTCGCACCATTGGTGTTGAAGAAAGACCACCATTACTACAAACCATTCCACTGAGCTTTCAGCATCTTTTTGCGATGTTTGGCGCAACCGTTGTCGTACCGATTTTATTTGGTGTAAACCCCGCAACTATCTTGTTGTTTAACGGAATTGGCACGCTATTGTACCTCTTTATCTGTAAAGGGCAGATCCCTGCTTATTTAGGATCGAGCTTTGCCTTTATTTCTCCAGTGCTAATTTTACTGCCATTAGGGTATGAACTGGCTCTTGGTGGCTTTATTATTTGTGGCGTGTTGTTCTGCCTTGTGGCATTGATTGTTAAAGTGGCGGGAAGGGGCTGGATCAACGTGATGTTCCCGCCTGCGGCGATGGGGGCGATTGTTGCGGTTATCGGACTTGAGCTTGCTCAAACGGCGGCTGGTATGGCGGGTCTATTGCCAAAAGAGGGCGCTGCGGTTGATGCAAATACGTTAATTATTTCATTAACCACATTAGCGGTAACCATCTTATGTGCGGTCATTTTCCGTGGGTTTTTATCAATTATCCCCATTTTAATTGGGTTCTTAACGGGGTATGGGTTGTCATACTTTATGGGGGTTGTGGATTTTACACCGGTGATTGAAGCGCCTTGGTTTGCTATCCCAACTTTCTATACTCCACGTTTTGAATGGTTCGCCATTCTCACCATTTTACCGGCTGCATTAGTGGTGATTGCTGAACACGTTGGGCACTTAGTGGTGACTGCAAATATTGTTGAGCGTGACTTAATGAAGTCTCCAGGCTTACATCGTTCTATGTTTGCCAACGGTTTCTCAACCGTGTTATCCGGATTCTTTGGTTCAACACCAAACACGACTTATGGTGAAAATATCGGGGTAATGGCTATCACTAAGGTTTACAGTACTTGGGTAATAGGTGGCGCGGCGGTTATCGCTATTTTGTTATCTTGCATTGGTAAATTAGCCGCAGCAATCCAATTAGTGCCTGTTCCGGTGATGGGCGGCGTTTCTTTATTGCTCTATGGCGTTATCGGTGCATCAGGTATTCGTGTTCTGATTGACTCGAAGGTTGATTATAACAAACCACAAAACCTGATTTTAACCTCAGTAATTTTAATTATTGGCGTCAGTGGTGCAGTTATTCACATTGGTCAAGCGGAACTAAAAGGAATGGCATTAGCGACGATTGTCGGTATTTTTATGGCTTTGCTGTTTCGCTTTATTACCTTTGTTCGCCCAGAAAAACAGTTTGTAAACAGCGAAGTCAAAGAGCTGGATACAAATAAGAAATAAGCGTTTTCCATATAAAATCATTGCCGCCGTGGTTAAAGCGGCGGCAATTGAACGGGATCCTGTTCATCTAATCGGGTTTTTTGTGGTAAACTGCGCAATGAAAATTGATTTGTACAGCCAGAGGCGATTCTGAATACACCATCACAGCTTTCACTACCACTTTATCTACCGGATGATGAAACCTTTGCCAGCTTTTATGCAGGGGAAAATGATGCGTTGCTGTCTGCTATTAAATCAGCAATTAACCAAGCACATGGCAGCTATATCTATTATTGGTCCCGTGAAGGTGGTGGGAAAAGCCACTTACTTCATGCCGCTTGTGCTGAGCTTTCAGAGCAAGGTATTGCTGTCGGGTATGTTCCTTTGGATAAACGCGCGTATTTTGTGCCTGATGTGCTTGAAGGGATGGAACACCTATCATTGGTGTGTCTTGATAATATTCAATGCATAGCTGGGGATGAAGAGTGGGAAATGGCAATTTTCAACTTATACAACCGCATTCTTGAAATCGGTCGTACCTGTTTGTTGATCACCGGTGATCGCCCACCACGCCAAATCGACCTTAAACTACCTGATTTAGCTTCTCGCCTTGATTGGGGGCAGATTTACAAACTGCATCCTTTAAGTGATGAAGATAAAATCTTTGCCTTACAATTGCGTGCCCGCATGCGCGGTTTTGAATTGCCAGAAGATGTGTGCCGTTTTGTACTTAAACGCCTCGACAGAAAAATGGGCACCTTGTTTGATATTCTAAACAAACTGGATCATGCATCCATTGTTGCTCAGCGTAAACTCACCATTCCGTTTGTAAAAGATATTCTGAAATTATAGTGAAGCAAAAATTGGCAGCCTATTAAGGCCGCCAATCGGTATCGAATTACAAAATTTCTAACACTTGTTCTGGGGGTCTACCTAAACGGGCTTTATCCCCATTAACCACAATAGGGCGCTCAATTAGTTTAGGGTTTTCATGCATCGCTTTGATGAGTTGATCCTGCGTTAAGCTGTCATCGCTTAAATTCAATTCTTTGTACAGTTCTTCTTTCGTGCGCATTAACTGGCGCGCATCTTTAAAACCTAACATCTTAAGGAGTTTTTTTAACTCTGCGGCTGTCGGTGGCGTTTTTAAGTATTCCACGATTGTGGGGGTGATCCCTTTATCTTCTAGAAGGCTTAGGGTTTCACGGCTTTTTGAGCAGCGGGGGTTATGGTAAATTTTAATTGAATTCGTCATTTTTGAGTCCTTACGGTTTTGCGTTTTCATCACGTAATTGCAGTTTTCTCAATGCATCAATACGCGCATCGTAACGTTGTTGTTCATAACTGCCTAAACGGCTTTGGCGGCTAGCATCACTCAAATAATTGATTGCAGTGTCATAACCACCACGAAGTGCTAGGCCTTCTGCATATGCGGCGAGTTCTTCAGGACGATTTCCTTGCTTTGCCGAAGCTTCAGCCAATAGATCCCAACCAATCGGGTCCTCAGGATAATCAAAGGTATATTTGTTAAGTAGCGTGGTTGCTTCTTTGTATTGGTGATTGTTGATTAGGGCATTCGCTAAATTCACAATAAATACCGTGTTTTTGGGGGATTTTTTTAGGGCATTTTGCAAGCGAGTGACGGCTCTTGCCGCTTGATTTTGTTCAAGATCTATATCTGTCATGCTATCGATAAACCACGGATTATCTGGCTGTTTATTTAATAATTCAGTGAGAATTTTACCCGCATCCGCATATTTTTTGTCCTGTGAAAGGATCAATGCCTTGCCATATTGAGCGGCAAGCTGCTCATTTGGTGTGCCTTTTTCATAATTTTCAATAATCTGGTCAAGGGCGTGTTTTTGCTCTGTGCTATACATAGCTAAAATACGCACACGGGCTAACATAAAATCCAATGATGAAGGCACACTGACTTTTGGTAATTGGCTCGAACGGTTACGCGCATCCGCTAAACGGCTGTCAGGAAGGGGGTGCGTTAACAATATTTCGGGGGGTTTAGACATATAACGTGTTTGGTCTGCCATGGTTTGCATAAAATCCGCCATCGCGTGAGGGTCAAAACCAGAACGACGTAATGTTTGTAAACCAATACGGTCGGCTTCTTGCTCATTCGCTTGCGTAAAGCTGATCATACCTTGTTGCACACCCGCCATGGTACCTGTCAAAGCGGCAAAACCAGCTTGTGGGTTGGCCATCACCAGCAGTAATGAGCCAATCGTCCCCGCAATCGCTAAAGGTGTAGTGCTTTTTTGATCTTCCATCATTCGCGCAAGGTGCCTTTGCGTGACGTGGGAAATTTCGTGAGCCATAACAGAGGCAAGTTGACTCTCATTTTGGCTATAGCGAAATAGGGCTGAATGCAGCACAACATTGCCGCCAAAATAGGCGTATGCATTGATGTTGGGGTTATTGACTAAATAAAACTTAAACGGGGTTTTAACTGAATCTGCATTCTTCACTAAGCGCATGCCAATCTTGTTAACATATTGCGTTAACAAAGGATCGTAAATAAGGGGGGTGCTGGCACGGATCTGTCGAGTAATCGCATCACCCATAATAATTTCTTGGTTAATACTGAGCGTACCCCCCGCAGTGGTACCTATGTCGGGTAAGGTATCTTCAATCGCACTGTAAGCAGGTAAAACTGCACCATTCATGAGTGCAGCGATCATGAAAGCTAATAATGGGTATTTCAATTTTTTTTTCATGAAACGTGAGTATCCCATACAACGTTTAAAATTTAGGGTAAGTACCGACTTTATTTCGAGTGCGTTAGTGCATGGCATTCAATAACTCGAAAAGTTTAAAACACATGATAGCAAAAGCTATCGTAAAATCTGTTATTCGGTATAATTTTCGTTAATTTAGGAACTGTCCTTCGCATTAATTCCTCAGGAGCAACACATGCTGGAATTGTTTTTACAATGGTATCGTCGGCGCTTTGCCGATCCACAAGCCGTGGCACTCTTTACATTACTTGTCTCGGGTTTTGTGATCATCTTCTTTTTCAGCAGTATACTGGCTCCGTTGCTGGTGGCAATTGCCTTGGCGTATTTACTTGAATGGCCAACAAATATTCTACAGCGTGTGGGCGTATCCCGTGTATTTGCCGTCAGTATTATTTTGACCTTGTTTGCGGGAATAAGTGCCATGGTTATTTTAATCATTGCACCAACTGCATGGCAGCAGGGGATCAATCTGATGTCCGATCTGCCAAATATGGTAAATCGCTTCAACGAATTTGCCCAACAACTCCCCGAACAATATCCTGCTTTAGTGGATGTTGGTATTATCGATATGATGGCTGATAACTTACGCAGCCGCATGTCTGGGATAGCGGACTCGGTAGTTAAAGCGTCTGTCGCATCATTAATTGGTATCTTCTCCCTTGCGGTGTATTTAGTATTAGTGCCATTAATGACCTTTTTCTTGTTAAAAGATAAAGAGCGAATTAGTCGTAGTTTCTTAAAATTACTGCCTAAAAACCGTTTGCTGGTGGGGAAAGTTTGGGTAGAAATGAATGAGCAAATCACCAACTATCTACGAGGCAAAGTCACGGAAATGGTGATAGTGGGCGTCGCGACCTATTTATGTTTTGCCTATTTTGACTTGCGCTATGCGGTATTGTTATCTGTGTTGGTCGGTGTCGCCGTGCTTATTCCCTATATTGGTGCAGTAGCCGCGACAATTCCTGTGGTCATCGTCGCTTTATTTCAGTTCGGAATTGGCAGCGAATTTTGGTATCTGATGCTAGTTTATTTAGTGATCCAAGGGCTAGATAGCAATGTTGTGGTGCCATTACTGTTTTCAGAGGCGGTTAATTTACACCCATTAGTGATTATCTTATCGGTAGTGATATTTGGTGGTTTATGGGGTTTTTGGGGGGTTTTCTTTGCTATCCCATTGGCAACGCTAATTAAAGCGGTAATCCATGTTTGGCCAGAAGAGCCAGTCGAACCTACAAATTAGGTCTGTATCATAGTGCTGTATGATATATACAGCACTATTGAATGATAAAAAATTACGCGTTTGCGTTAATGTACGCGAGAACGATTTCGTGGTGGTTTGTGGTCTTGAAATCATCAAAAACGTGTTCGACTTTCCCAGTTGGGTCGATTAAGAAACTAATACGGTGGATCCCATCGTAGGTTTTGCCCATAAATTGTTTTTCGCCCCAAACCCCAAATTGCTCACACACTTGGTGGTCTTCATCGGATAACAATGTGAAATTCAACATCTCTTTCTCAGCGAAACGTGAAAGTTTTTCTGGTTTGTCTGTGCTAATTCCTAAAACTTCGACACCTTTTGCTTTGAGCGTATCCATCTCATCACGTAAGCCGCATGCCTGAACAGTACAGCCTGGGGTCATCGCTTTTGGGTAAAAGTAAACTAATACGCGCTGACCCTGGTAATCAGAAAGGTTGATGATCTCACCATCTTGGTCAGGAAGGCTAAATTGTGGCGCCTTATCACCGGCTTTCAATGGGTTCATTACATATATCTCCGTTAACTCTGCATATTGGGGTTGTTAACAATACTGATGTTGCCTTTGGCATTTAGCATTGTACATAGTTGTTGAAATTTATTCTTTATAATTATGCCATTATCGTTCAACGGGTCATGTGCAGTAATCTGAATTTCCAGTTGAGCAGGCATATCATTATTGGCTGGTTGAGTCTTAGAAACAAGTTCTGCGATATTACATTGAGAGGTTGTAAATAAATTTGTGAATTGCTCGACAATTCGAGGCGCGTCATCGACAACGACATTCACAGTAACTGTGGATGGGTAATAGGTTGTTTGAACACTTTGAGTTCGTTTCATAACAATCAGTAAGTCGAGTTCAGCCCCCTTAGGTGGCAAGGTTGCCTCAAGCAGGGTTATTGCATTCCAACTGCCGGATAACATCATAATAAAGGTAAATTCCTTGCCAAACATCGCTAAGCGACTATCTTCAATATTACAACCACACTCACTGACAAGGCGAGTGATCGTATTCACAATGCCCGGACGATCTGTACCCAGCGCAGTAATGACAAGAAATTGCTGTTCAGTCTTAGGCAAAGTCGGTTCCTTATTTTTTGATTATGTCAGTTAAATACTTGATTAAAATATAGCCTTGAAACGGGGTCATAAAAAATGACGCCAACTGTGGGTAAGGAAACCATAAAAAGTGACATCTGCCAAGAGGTGTCATTCACTCTTGCGAGAAAAGTCAGTGAATTATTACTTCTATTTAAGTTTATAATGCCGGCATTAACAAAATTCATTAAAATCTTGCCGTTGGGTGGTTTTCTTCTTGGAAATGAAAACGTAACATGGAGGTTCAATAATTTAAGGGGTATCGCTATGGCTAATGGAAACGCAAACTACAAAGATTTTTTAACGGGAAGCATTGTCGCAGTTATCACACCAATGGACTCAGCAGGGCGTTTAGATAAAGCCAGCTTAAAAAAATTGGTGGATTACCATGTTGAAAGCGGCACAACGGCTATCGTTTCTGTTGGTACTACTGGTGAATCTGCAACCTTAACCCATAAAGAACATGTGGATGTTGTGAAAGCAACACTAGAACTTGCTGATGGGCGAATTCCGATTATTGCGGGGGCTGGTGCGAATGCAACCGCAGAAGCGATTTCACTGACAAATGATTTTGAAAACAGTGGTGTAGTTGCTTGCCTGACCGTAACACCCTATTATAATAGGCCTTCACAAGAAGGGTTATATCAACACTTTAAAGCAATTTCAGAAAACACGAACTTGCCACAGATCCTTTATAATGTACCATCACGTACAGGTTGCGATATGCTTCCAGAAACCGTGGGTCGTTTAGCAAAATTGGCGAATATTGTCGCAATTAAAGAGGCGACAGGGAACTTAGCACGTGTTCATCAAATCAAAGAGTTGGTTGATGATAATTTTGTGTTGTTAACGGGTGATGATGCAACGGCACTTGATTTCATGCAACTGGGCGGAAAGGGCGTTATTTCGGTCACAGCTAACGTTGCTGCGCCGCAGATGGTAAAAATGTGTGACTTAGCGCTTGCAGGCAAATATACTGAGGCGCGTGAATTAAATAAAAAACTGATGGGGTTACACCAGCAGTTATTTGTTGAACCGAATCCAATTCCAGCGAAATGGGGTTGTCATCGCTTAGGTCTGATTGCTGATGGTACACTACGGTTACCAATGACACCGTTAACAGCTGCAGGCCAGCAAAAAGTTGAGGACGCTTTAAAACTCGCTGGGCTACTGTAAAATTTAGGGAATTTTAATGGCAACATTATTGCAAAAATCGAAGGTTATGAAGGTTGCTGGCCTGTCACTTGTTGTGTTACTGGCAGCCTGCTCCAGCGATCAGCGCTATAAACGTCAGGTTAGTGGTGATGAGGAATATCTTAACACCGCGCCATTGAAAGCATTAAATGTGCCGCAAGGGATTACGTTGCCTGCACAAAATGGTGAGTATGATATTCCAAAAACTACCTCTACCGGTCCAGTTGGGAAAGCATTAGATATCCGCCCACCAGTACTGACGATTTCGCAATTAGCAGGGTCACGCACAGAAAATAGCGCTGATGCAAGCCGTTTGTTGCTAGAAAATACACCTGAAAATAGTGCGTTATGGTCACAGGTTACGTTGATCTTAGAACAGCGAGGTATTCCAGTTTCATCGAAAGACGACGGTAGCCATTCCATCGAAACCGATTGGGTGAAATGGGACCGTGCAGATGAAAACGTGCCAATGGAAAGCCGCCATAAAGTGACAGTCAAACCTGAAAATGGCATGATTGCGTTAACAGTGACTAACTTGGGTATGCGCCAAGGGGATGAAACTATTACTGATGTCGTTGAAATTCAGCGTTATAACAAATTGTTATTAAATGAATTAACCGACAACTTGTATGCGTTACGTGATACTTCAAATAAAAATAGCCTGCAAAATGCATATGGCATTATTGACGTGCAAACGGGTAGTGATGATACTGGTTTACCGCTGATAGTTGTTCGTGCGCCGTTTGATGCGGTTTGGGAACGCTTACCACATACGTTAGAAAGTGTTGGTATGAAAGTGGGTGATCGTACCCGTTCAACGGGCTCAGTGATGGTCACATACAAAGGTTTAAGCAGCTCTGAGTGGCAAGCACTGGGTATTGATGATCCAACGGTACCTGAAGCTGACTACAAAGTACAAGTGGGTGACTTAAACAACCGTAGTACGTTGCAATTTATTTCGACCAAAGGCGTTGCGTTAACGCAGAAACAAAATGATGAAATGGTTGCAGCATTGAAAGCGGCATTTAGTAAAGCCCCTACTAAAAAATAATCACTCAGTTTTGATGGTTAAAAAATAGAAACCGTGGCTCTGGTAGCTGCGGTTTTTTTTATGGGTAAATAGTGTGGCGAACTGTTAACTTAACGATTAAACGACCATTGGATTTACCGGAAAGGTTGTTTATTTGCTCAATACATACACTATTATGGTGACGGATAAAGAACAAACTAAAGATAGGCAACGCGTTTGAGCAAACATGATCAACTGGGCGTGTTTTAATCACTAGTTTGCTAATGCCTCTAACGGCGAAGAAGATAGCCCCCTTGCTCGCTTGGTGAACAGGGCGGATTTTGACCTTAACTGGATGAATATATACTGGGGAAAAGGCAAGGATATTCATCCAGATAAAGGAGTTGTTATCAGCTAATCATCATTGAGCCAGCCAAAATAATAAAGCTGATTATTAATCAGTACATTTATCATGATTCTTCCTTTTATTATCAACTATATAGTAAGCCAATTCGTTATTGGCTAATTAAAAGCGTAGGCATCATGAGAGAAAAACAAATGGACAAAAAATCAGTGTTTGTCGCTAAGTAATCGTTTGCGTCAGGCGTGAAATTTTATTATCATAATAAGCATACCAAGATAAAATATTGAATATCAGTAAGTTAGATAAATTACTCAGTAAACAGGCTAACTGACTGAAACAGAGCAAAAAATTAACAGTGAAACGGCGTTTTTATTTGTTTTTTATTTTCTGTTAGTTTTGTGTTCTGTCAAAACAGAGTTACAAAATCTATTCATTTATGGTTTTTCTCAATAGTTTAATCACATCTCTGGAGTGTGTAAGATGCAAAAGAAAGCTGAGTTGTATCGTGGTAAGGCAAAAACGGTCTATACCACTGAGGATCCTGATCTGTTGATTCTGGAATTCCGTAATGATACATCAGCACTCGATGGTGAGCGTATCGAGCAGTTTGACCGTAAAGGTATGGTCAATAACAAATTTAACCACTTCATCATGAGTAAGCTAGAAGAAGCTGGTATTCCAACACAGATGGAAGCACTGCTTTCTGATACTGAAGCGTTAGTTAAAAAGTTAGATATGGTGCCTGTCGAGTGCGTTATTCGTAATCGTGCAGCAGGTTCATTAGTGAAACGTTTAGGCGTTGAAGAAGGGATGGTATTAAACCCACCGTTATTTGATTTGTTCCTGAAAGATGATGCTAAACATGATCCAATGGTTAATGAGTCTTACTGTGAAACCTTTGGTTGGGTGAGCAAGGAAAACCTCGCCAAAATGCGCGAGCTGAGCTACAAAGCTAATGATGTATTAAGCAAGATTTTTGCAGATGCAGGGCTGATTTTAGTCGATTTTAAATTGGAATTTGGTTTATTCAATGGGCAAGTCGTTCTGGGTGATGAATTCTCCCCTGACGGCAGTCGCTTATGGGACAAAGAAACGTTAACTAAAATGGATAAAGACCGTTTCCGCCAAAGCCTCGGAGGGCTGATTGAAGCTTACGAAGAGGTTGCACGTCGCATTGGGGTACAACTGGATTAAGCAGTTTCTATAACATAGATTATTTTAGCCTGCATCGCAGGCTATTTTTTTTGCCATTTGTCCGGGATAAAGGTGTTAGCCCATGCATCAGGTGTAAATGAGGATGTGGGTAAGGCTAACGTTTTACTCAGGGAAATAAGTGTTGGTGCGGGGAGTTCTGAGGTTTGTTGTAGCACTGGGTGACTTAAAATATCGACCGGTGTACCATCGCCGATAAGCCGACCACTTGATAAATGTAAGACCCGCTCAAATTGACGAGCCACGAAATCAAAATCATGGCTAATGGCGATAATACTGGTGCCTTTACCGCGCTGTAAATTTAACCAGTTTTCAAAACGCTTCGTCCATAACGCATCAAAATCACGACTCGGTTCATCAAGCAATAAAAGTGGTGGTGAAACAGCTTCTAAACATGCAACGGCAACCATTCTGCGTTGTCCCGCATGGAGATCAAGGGGGTGCTTATCTGCCACATTGGCTAAATGGCAAATTTCCAGCGCACAGTGTACCCGTTCTGCGATGACCTCCTTTGCTAGTTTTTGGCGTTTTAAACCAAAAGCCACTTCACTTTTGACAGTACTGTGGAAAATTTGCTTTTCAGCTTCTTGAAATAAAATTCCCACTTGGTTGGCGCGTTGGGATGCGGGTAATTGTGCAATAACCTGGCCATTTAATAGAACGCTGCCGAATGTAGGGGATAATAAGCCTGCCAATAGGCGCAATAATGTTGACTTTCCGGCACCATTGTCTCCAACCAGTGCAACCCATTCGCCGGCATGCAAGTTGAATGATAAATCGGAAATATTATCAATATTTGAGCTTGGCCAGCGGTAACTCAAATTATTCAGTTGTAGCATATAACCTCTTAAAAGCCTCGACTAGCTGCTTTTCATCACGGGGGATTGCGCCTTGCCATTGACCAAGTTTGACTAATTCGCCAACAACACGCCATGCATCGGGCATGTTGATGGTAGCAAGCGTGTTGGGGAAAACCGTCTCTAATGAACCGCTAGACAGTATTTTCCCTGCGGCTGAAAACAGATTTCCTGAACTTAGCAAGAGAAAATCCTGACAAAAGTGGATAGCAGGTAATAAGTTACGTTCAAAGAGCATCACACAACAATTTGTTTGAACAGAATACGTTTTTAATTGGAGCAAGAGTCGTTGGGTCGCACTGGGCGTTAGCCGACTAAATGCTTCATCCAACAACAATAATTGTGGGCGCATAGCCAGCGCACTGGCTAGTACGACGCGTTGTGCTTCACCACCCGATAAGGTGGCAGGGTGACGATGGCGAAGGGCTTCACAAAAAGTTAATGTGATGGCGTGCTCTACGCGCTGGGTGATCTCATCGACGGACAGGTTTAGATTTTCAGGACCAAAGGCAATTTCTTGTTCCACCGTAAAAGTACAGCCTGAAAACTGTAATGCGGGGGATTGCTGAATAAGCTGACGAGAAACAGACGCTTGGACGACTGAATTATTGATTAGTGGCTGTTGTAATACTTCGGCTACTCCGGTTAGTTCACCGTGCAATAAATCCCCATGCCAGCCCGCAAGAAGTTGGGCTAGCGTACTCTTGCCACTTCCATTTCCTCCAAGTACACAACACCATTGTCCCGCCTTAAGCTGGATATCAATAGGCCCGAGTAAGGGCTGTTTTGCACCTTGGGGAATAAAATGCATTTGCTGTAAATTTACCACCACAGAGCCAATCCACCTTCAATAACGATTAATAATAACAGGCTATAACGCAACCCTATTTGCCAGTGAGGATCGGCGGGAGGGTTCAGTGTCGTGCGTTTGGCATAATAACGAAAGGCATGCATATCAAGGGCTGCACCGCGAATAGTCAGTTCACTTAAGGTGTTACTCACTAATGGGAACAATATGGCGGGTAATGAAATACATCGTTGCCAAAAATTACCATCAAGGGGGACGCCCCTTGCTAATTGTGCTTCACGGATGGTGTTCAACTGTTGCTTAAACTGCTCGACAAGTAAAAGGGGGCCCGCAAAGAGATACGCAAAGCTTGCGGGTAATTTGCTAGCAAATAAAGCACGAATAAAGCGCTCGGTTGGCACGTATTGTAGCCAAAGTTGTGACCCGCTGATAATAACCAACAACTTAAACCATAAGGCTAAAGCGAACTCAGGTCGGCTATTTTTCAGGGGGGCGCCGGTGAGTAATTGTGCAAGCCATCCACCATGTATTAACCATAAACCCAATCCCATTGGGAGCATAAACCAGACGACAATTTTCCAGCGGTAACGGGCAGGACGCCATAATAGCAATGTGATAAAGGTGCTACATCCTAGTAGGATCAATGGCCAGCCCAATGGTAAGAAAAATGCGCTGGCACTGAGCCAAAGCCATAGAGTCAGTGAGGTAAACGGGTGCACTTAACGTACCTTAGCCATATTGGGGTAGTTACGTTGTACACGTTCAGGCAATTGTCGAACTAATAACCAGGCGACTAAAGCGGATATGATCTTATCAGCAATATTGGCGCCTAATACAGTGATAGCCACAGATTCAAGTAAGTTATCACCCACCGCATGAAAATAGGCGACAAAGAAATCGGCTCCACTACCGGTTGTACCACCAAATAAATAAGTACGAATAGGTACCGCAACAATCATTAAGGCGAAAGTGATGAGGATACCAGAACCAATAACACGGGGTAATGTACGAAAACCACCTGCACGAGCTAAAAGTCCCGCGCTTAAACCAATCATCATTGCAACAGGTGCAAAGGCAGCAGCAATTGGGCCACTCAATAACCCCCACAGTAGATTTGTCAATAAGCCGCTCGTGAGCGCAGCCCAAGGTCCAGCGAGTAAGGCACAAATTATTGTGCCGATGGAATCAAGAAAAATAGGCAGTTTTAACATGGTACTTAATTGGCCTACAACCATGTTTATTGCAATGGAAAACACAATAAGCGTGAGTGTACGACTGGAAATAAACGCTGATTTACTCATAAGAAAACCATTCCTTGCAAAATAAAAGAAATTAACGTGGAACAACAACCAGTTCTTCGTAGCCAGACAGGGCACAGGGCTCCCTTGTAAAAGTGATATTTTCAAGTTCACCAATGATTAATTCCAATGTAGTTCTAACACTGCAACCGGGCATCATGTGCCCGCCTCGCATATGACCTTTTTCATCAGAAACAGACAAATGCAAATGTTCGCCATTGGCTTCTAACGTGCCAATTAATGAGACGATTTCGAATTTACCGCAGGTGTGATCTGTCTCTTCTTGTCCTGCAAAACGGAGCGCGACATCGGTTAAACTGCCCACACAGCCTGCGATAAAGGCGGCTTGGAAACCGTGCTGGGTGATGTGTTTTCTTAACGTTAATAAGACGTCTTCACCGGGAAGCAAACGGATCGCAATAAAACGTGCGTTTGAGTAAGGGGATAATGCTTGAGTCATATGTTTAATCCTAAGCGCTGAAATTGTATAAAGCGTTGCATAACGAGGTAACATATTAAAATTTCAACTAATCTAGGAGCATCTTTTTGGGGCGATGTTTATGCGAATTAAAGCTATTTTAGGCAAGGGAACTGTTCGCTGCTAAGTGGATTCGGCAAGAGGCTCTGAACATAGCATCATACTTCAATCAAATAAGCGACAGCTTGAACCATACTCCCATCAATTTTTCGGGTTGTTTTTTGCCCTTTATTCGCGGTAAAAATCAGTAAAAAAGATAAACCGCCTCTAGGTTATAAATTTAGTGTATTGATTACCTATGGGTATTATACGCAATATTTGAACGGTTTCTGGGGGGGAGGGCATTTGAAGCAAACTTCAGGAAATCACACTATGAGTTGGTGTTTATCGTGAGGAAAATTAAAAAAAAGGGCGGGTAAAAAAATAAAGAGTGATGAATATTCCGAGAATTTAGTTTAAGTTTTTTGACGAAATGTATAATTCCAGCGCAATCACGGTTTATTTTCACATTTTGCACCTTTACCATGGATTATGCTAAAGAGAGTCTTTGTTAAGCCATGTAAGAAAACACGTCAAATATTGGCATTACGGGCATGGGAATATAGTAACAATTGTTGTAAATATGTGCTTAAGGTGCAATTAAACGGTAAATAAAAGTCATCAACTCAATATTAAGATGGATTAATTATAAAAAGAGTTGGTGTAATTATTTGCTTCTTAACTAATGACTCAATAACATGTTTTAAAATAAGTTATTTTGCTACTCACAATAATTATTCGCCAGTTTTACAGGGAAAAATCTATGAGTCACGTTGACCCCACATTAATCATTCTTTTAGTCTTGGCTGGATTAGGGATCATTAGCCATAATATGACCGTCACACTTGCCATGTTATTTTTATTGGTTGTACGAATAACCCCACTTAATAATTACTTTCCTTGGATTGAAAAGTATGGATTAACCATCGGGATTTTGATCTTAACTATCGGGGTAATGGCACCTATTGCGAGTGGAAAAATTAGTGCAGGTGAAGTGTTGGGATCGTTTTTGAATTGGAAATCTATCCTAGCTATTGTAATTGGTATCGCGGTTTCTTGGTTAGGGAGTCGCGGCGTGACATTAATGTCAAATCAGCCTTCTACTGTTGCTGGGCTACTCGTTGGAACCGTAATAGGCGTCGCACTGTTTAGAGGGGTTCCCGTTGGGCCTTTGATTGCCGCAGGGATACTGTCGTTATTAATCGGAAAATCTTAGCTGCCCTATGAATGATTTACTGCCTGCCATTGCAGCACAACTGCGAAAATGTGGCTTGCGTCGTCTCTTAGTTTTGTCTGGTGATGATGCGTGGATATCACAACAGCTTATACAGATGCAAGAGGTACTTAGCGGGGATTGGCTCACGATTTCATCTGATTTACCCTCAGGGATCTTGCCTGAAAATGCCCACTTATTGTTAGGGCGGGAGTTCTTACATGGTATTTTTGATGCACGCAAAGGGATCCACAGTGAAGCACTTGCCATGCAAGCTGGTACGTTAAAGGCAGGAAGTTTATTGGTTTTTTGCACTGTGCCCCAAGAGGCATGGCCAAATCACCCAGATATCGATAGCCTGCGCTGGAACGAGCAGCATGGCATTATTTCAACACCGCATTTTGTTCACCATTTACAACGTCTGATGAACGCCTCTAATGATGTTATTTTTTACCAACAAGGAAAAAAAGCGAGTGCATCATTATTGGATAATAATGCTGTTTGGCAACCACCGACAGGGCAGTTGACGGATCAACAACAGCATGTTTTGAATAAATTATTAGTAGGTGAAGAAGGTGTTTGGGGGCTCATTGCCCCAAGGGGGCGCGGAAAATCAACGGTAGCCGGGCGGCTAATACGGCAATGGCAGGGGGAGTGTTGGTGCTGCGCGCCAGCTAAAGCCTCTACGGATGTGCTAGGGCAACATGCGGGGAAGCCACTTCATTTTTGGTCGCCAGATGCGTTACTAGCTTATTGCCAAGCCGGTAACATAATAAGCGCAGACTGGCTAATTATTGATGAAGCTGCGGCGATCCCCAGTTATTTGTTACGCCAATTGATTGAATATTTCCCGCGCGTACTGCTGACCACCACTGTTGATGGTTATGAAGGGACAGGGCGCGGCTTTATACTAAAGTTTTGTGCGAACTTACCCCGTTTTACGGCTTTAACTTTAGATGATCCCATCCGTTTTGCTACTAATGATCCGTTAGAACGCTGGATAAATCAGGCGTTATTGTTGCAAGAGCCAAATCCGATTTTAACTCAACATAATACAATTGAGTATCAATCAATTAGCCAAAGTGAATTGGCAACAGATGAGAGCAAACTTGCCTCGTTTTATGGCTTATTAATGAGCGCGCATTATCGAACTTCCCCATTAGATTTACGTCGTTTATTGGATGCGAAAAATCAGCATTTTATGGCTGCGTTCAGCCCCCAAAGTCATCAGCATTTTTTAGGTGCGTTATGGATGGTGGATGAAGGATCATTAGATAAACCATTAAGTTGGCAAATTTGGGCGGGATTACGCCGTCCACGTGGAAATTTAGTCGCCCAATCATTAGCCGCGCACAGTTATTTTCCGCAAGCAGCACAGTGGAAGTCGCAAAGGGTGATGCGTATTGCTGTCGATACTCATTATCGGCGACAGCAAATAGGTTTGACATTACTTGATAAACAAAAGCAGAGCCCTGATGTGCAAGGTTTGGATTTTCTTTCCGTTAGTTTTGGCTTAACACCAGACCTGCTCGCATTCTGGCAACAAGCAGGGTTTAGGCTTATTCGAGTTGGTTCGCAAAAAGAGGCCAGTAGTGGGTGCTTTACCGCGATGGCGATTTTACCTATGACTGTAAGAGCTCAGCAATTATGCGAACGTGGTGAAATATTGCTACAACGTGATATTAACATGCGAACCGATCTTAGCGAATTTGCGCTGTGTTCGAGTGATGATCAGCAACTTATGCAAGAAGATTGGCTTGAACTGATAGGCTTTAGTGAATTTAAACGACCAGTTTCCGCGAGTCAAAGTGCGATTTTACGCCTATTAGCCCACGTTCCTGACTCAGCGCCGCTGTTAAGAAACTATTTTGAACAGCGCCATTCATTGGCGCAAATATGCGAAGAATTTAAGCTGACAGGGCAAAAACAGTGGCTAAGTAGCGCCAGAAAGCAGGTTGGTATCTGGGTAAAACAATACCAGCCAGCGCTATTATCAGAAATTGTTCAAAAAGTTACTGCTTCTTATCCTTAGGCCAGTCGTCTTCATCGTCCCACAAATGATTATTGTCTTTGTGGGGGGGGATCTGCGGTTTGTCATCAAGAAATTTTTTGGGGTCGAGTTTCATCATTTCTTTAATGGAGTTCCAAATAAGCCCAACCAAGAGAAGGATAATTATCCACCAGTAGTCTGCTAACCATTGCATTTATTATCACCATTTATCATTGTTACGTTATCGCAGCGTTAGCGATGTTATGTGCATACCATTAAGACGAGTTACAACAATAAGACTAATGGGCTTAAACAGGGAAAAGCGTCTTTTCATTAAACTCGTTTACTATTACAGTATATCATTGATATAACTGAGAGTTACCACATATTTATCAGGGTTTTACCGTTACACGGGTTTGCAAGGGAGCTCAGGCAAATTTGAAAAAAATCCTTCTTATTATACTTGGTTGGTTGGCAGTGGCACTGGCTTTTGCTGGGGTAATATTGCCAGTTCTTCCCACAACGCCATTTTTATTATTAGCCGCATGGTGTTTTTCTCGCTCATCGCCGCGTTTTCACCACTGGTTATTGTATCGCTCTTGGTTTGGCGGCTATATACGTCATTGGCAAAAGCACCGAGGCTTGCCAAAAGGTGCAAAACCTAAAGCGATTGTTTTGATTTTACTCACTTTTTCATTATCAATTTGGGTTGTCAGCTATCTCTGGTTAAAAATCGGCTTATTCGCTTTGCTTTGTTGGTTGCTTATTTTTATGTACCGACTTCCGGTGGTTGATGAGCCGATACCTCGCCGCGATAAAACCACACCCTAGTTTGCAAATGTTAAACTATGATGTGGTTTATTATGTGATATTAACGGTAAAGTCACTCCGGGATTTTAATATAACGGTCAAAAACATAATCTAGGTTATTGATTAACCAGTTTTTCCCAAGAATATCTTCTTGTTCCAAAACCTGCTTGACGATCTCGGTGGTTAACAGTTGTTCCGCTTCGTGGGAAAGTGGCCAATAGCTAATATGCCAAGGTTCGTAGGCGACTCCGGCGTTTTTTGCGGTGAAAGGGCGGTAAAAATCAAAGGTAGCCATATTATCAGATAACCAATCATTTAGCGGTGCAAGATAACCACCTGTTTCGTACTCCCAAGGCTCCAATTGCAATGTTTGGCCTGCGGGAATGCGTAAAGGGTCATACACATCAATCTCGGTTCCCCAATGATGGCGGCTTGCACCCGGTAATGCCGACCAATGCAAAATCGCCTCGCAAAGTTCACCTTCTGAAAGCTGCGTAATGTCGAGTGGTTGGCTATTGTGATCAAGAACAGGGCGTTTTCCTGTAAATTTTTCATTCCAAATCACTTGCTGTCGTGCAAAATCACGAAATGCGCTTGCCGATTGCAATTTAAAGCCTGCTCTTGCAGCAGCTTGCTGCATGGCGAGGAAGGCTTTTGTCGCATTAAATTGCAAACGGTGAGCGCCACCAAGGGTGACTAAATGATCGGTTGAGCGGCCAGTCAGCATGTCAATGGTGATCATAAAAGTAGTAACTCCATAACTCGCTCATAGATCCGTGCCAGTTGCTGTAAATCGTCAACACTAACGCATTCATCAACCTTATGAATGGTGGCATTTAATGGACCTAACTCAATAACTTGGGTTCCCATTTGAGCAATGAAACGACCATCAGAAGTCCCACCGCTGGTGGACAACTCAGCGGTACGCCCCGTGACTTCTTGAATTGCTTGTAAAGTCGCTGAGACTAACTCACCCTTGTCCGTTAAAAAAGGCTGACCCGATAGCGACCATTCAATTTTATATTCCAGTCCATAGCGAGATAACATTTCCGTGACCCTGTCACGAATCATGGTGTCAGTTAATTCCGTACTAAAACGGAAGTTAAACTGTACAAATAATTCCCCGGGGATCACATTACTAGCACCCGTCCCCCCATGAATATTCGCTATCTGCATGGTGGTTGCCGGGAAAAAGGCATTGCCGTTATCCCAAGTTGTGGTCGTTAGTTCTTGTAAAAATGCAGCCGCACGATGCACAGGATTATCGGCAAGGTGTGGGTAGGCGACATGACCTTGCGTGCCGAGAACTGTTAAATCTGCCGTTATTGACCCGCGCCGTCCGTTTTTAATGATATCGCCGAGCTTCGTTTGGCTGGAGGGCTCGCCAACCAAACAATAATCAACACTCTCATTGCGCTTTATCAGGGCTTCAACAACCTTGACAGTCCCATCGTGAGCGTCAGCTTCTTCATCAGAGGTGATCAAAAATGCTAAACGACCTTGGTGCGCAGGATATTTTTCAACAAAGCGCTCAGCGGCGACAACCATCGCTGCCACAGAGCCTTTCATATCGGCTGCACCACGACCATACAAATGCTGATTAATAATTGTTGGTGTGAATGGGGGCGTTTGCCAGTTTGCACTGTTCCCCGCAGGGACAACATCAGTGTGACCGGCAAACGCTAATGTGGTGCCAGTACCTCTGTGTGCCCAAAAATTGAGTGTCTTACCAAAGTGCATGGGTTCAACGATAAAACCGATTTTTTGTAGCCTGTCGGTGAGTATTGCTTGGCACCCTTGGTCGTCAGGACTAATTGACGGACGAGAAATAAGCTCTTTTGCTAATTGAATAACAGGACAATCCATTTAATCACCTAACTACTGAATAAAAGTGTGGTACTCATCGGCACTAAAACCGACTAAATAGCGGTTATCTGTTGAAACTAAAACAGGACGTTTGATCATTGCGGGTTCAGCAAGTAATGCCTTTTTGGCGCTTGTGGCATCAATAATCGCATTCTTTTGGTCATCGCTGAGTTTACGCCAAGTTGTCCCTCGTTTATTGACAAGGATTTCCCAATCAATATGCTCAAGAAATTGGCAAAGCAACGCATCGTCCAGACCATCAACACGATAATCATGGAACTGATAGTCGACCCCATTGTCTTCTAAGTAGCGACGCGCTTTTTTGATGGTGTCACAGTTTTTAATTCCATACATAATATAAGGAGAAGAAGGGGTTTTAGACATACATTTTTCCTCTAAAGCGAATGATTTACCTTACATAATGCGGGAAAATGCATTATGGGTCTACCCCCAATAATACAAATAAAAGTAGCGATTTATTACGGTGATTATATTATTATTTAGTGCAATCATAATAACAAATATTGATTATATAATCTTTAACAAGGTTAATTACCCTTTTTATTGAGAACGCATGTAAATTAAACTGGCTTCTAAACGGGAGCGTACTTGAAGTTTTTTTAAAATATTTCGAATATGAACTTTAACGGTTTCTTCAGAAATAAAAAGTAACTTAGCTATTTCTCTATTTTTTAAACCTGCTGCGAGTTGATGTAATATTTCATATTCCCTGCGTGTTAATGTCGCCAGCGGGTCATTAGATTGGTGGCGGGTGATTAAATGTTGATAAATTTTTTCACTGAATACATGTTGCCCGGTGGAGGCTTTTTTCATGCTGTAATATAACATATCAAGTTCACTGCTTTTTAAGAGGTATCCTTGTGCACCTGCATCGATGGCACCATAAATATCCGTTTTAATGGCAGAAGCAGATAAAACTAAAAGATAGCTATTCAAGCAATGCTTTCGTAGCATTCGAATAGTTTCGAATGTTTTATTGCCATGCAGATTGGTATCGATGACGATTAGGTCGGGTTGTAAATGGGTTGCAAGGTTCAACGCCTCTGTGCAGTTACAGCTTTCAGCCGTCACAACAAAATGTTCATCGGTATTGATAAGCTGACGCAATCCAAAGCGTGTAATAGGGTGCTCATCAACAATCATTACTGTGTAATTAGACATAGAAGGTTCCTTTGTTATGCCTGAAACGTGACTAACAACTCGAGTGGGAGTAATACAAAAAACATTATTTTGCCGTTAATATAACTATGTTTATTATTTGATATTTCAATAGTTATAAATTTAATATGTGAAATATAATTTGACATTACTGAGATAAAATATATGAAGAATAATTTAAATGTGAATTAAAGATAGCGGTTGCTGATTTTTGATAATACATTAAATATAAAAAAATAATATCGGTAATTTGGCTGGGTTAAATGATATTTCAAAAATGATAAAAATAAAACTAATTGTTATATAATTAATATGTTAATTGAAGTAAGTGACTTTATGTTGGCGTTATTAATAATAAATATACAATTAGCACTATTAATAATGAATATGTGAATAGTATATTTTTTTTATAATTAAGTGCGCTAGAGATTGTTTGCAATGGTTAAGAAAAAATAAGGCTAAGGGGCAGTGAAAGATGAAGATATTTTATCCATTTTGCTGCAAATTCCTGCTTCACAAAAGATTTTTCTGGAAATTGCCAGCATGATCATGATTTGCTAGTAAGATGCGTTTATACTGTTATCGCTGTTACCTTACCTATTTTGAAAGGACTTGACGATGGATGATAAATTAAAACAAAGCGCTCTTGATTTTCATGAGTTTCCACATCCAGGGAAAATCACGATCACCCCGACAAAACCCTTAACAACTCAACGCGACCTCGCACTGGCGTATTCTCCAGGTGTTGCTGTGCCATGTCTTGAGATTGCTGATGACCCGCTTAAAGCCTATCGCTATACCGCCAAAGGTAACTTGGTTGGCGTTGTATCAAACGGGACCGCAGTGCTTGGTTTAGGGAACATTGGTGCCTTAGCAGGCAAGCCTGTCATGGAAGGGAAAGGGGTTCTATTTAAAAAGTTTTCTGGCGTTGATGTCTTTGATATTGAAGTCGATGAAACTGATCCTGATAAGCTGGTTGATATTATTGCCTCTCTTGAGCCGACCTTCGGTGGGATCAATCTAGAAGATATTAAAGCGCCAGAGTGCTTTTATATTGAACAAAAATTGCGTGAACGCATGAAAATTCCTGTGTTCCACGATGACCAGCATGGTACCGCGATTATATGTACCGCAGCGGTGATCAACGGTCTACGTATTGTGAAAAAACAGATTGGCGATGTTCGTTTAGTGGTTTCAGGGGCTGGTGCGGCATCAATTGCATGTATGAACCTGTTAGTTGCATTAGGCCTTAAACGTGAAAACATTACTGTTTGTGATTCAAAAGGTGTCATTTATAAGGGACGTGACGAACGAATGGATGTCACGAAAGCGGCTTATGCAATTGACGACAATGGCCAACGTACCCTTGCAGATGCTATCCCAGGTGCAGACATTTTCTTAGGTTGTTCTGGCCCGCGTTTATTAACACCAGAAATGGTGAAAACGATGGCGAAAGATCCACTTATTTTGGCCCTTGCGAACCCTGAACCCGAAATTTTACCGCCACTGGCGAAAGAAGTTCGCCCTGATGCGATTATTTGTACAGGTCGTTCAGATTATCCAAATCAGGTTAATAACGTATTGTGTTTCCCATTCATTTTCCGCGGAGCGTTGGATGTTGGGGCGACAACGATTAACGAAGAAATGAAACTGGCTTGTGTTTACGCCATTGCTGATTTAGCCCTTGCAGAACAAAGCGAAGAGGTAGCTTCAGCATATGGTAATCAAGACTTATTCTTTGGCCCTGAATATATCATTCCAAAACCATTCGACCCACGTTTGATTGTTAAAATTGCACCAGCTGTCGCCAAAGCCGCAATGGACTCCGGTGTGGCAACGCGCCCAATTGCTGATTTTGACGCCTATATCGAAAAACTAAACCAATTTGTTTATAAAACAAATTTATTTATGAAGCCTATTTTCTCTCAAGCGAAAACAGCCAAAAAACGCATTGTGTTAGCGGAAGGGGAAGAAGAGCGTGTATTGCATGCAACGCAGGAACTGGTTTCATTAGGGTTGGCATTCCCAATTTTAGTGGGTCGCCCAAGTGTTATTGAGATGCGAATTCAAAAGCTGGGCCTACATATCGAATTAGGCAAAGATTTTGAAGTGGTTAACAATGAAAATGACCCGCGCTATAAAGAATACTGGCAGGAATATTATCAAATCATGAAGCGCCGTGGTGTTTCTCAGGAAATGGCTCGCCGTGCAGTGATTAACAACCCCACACTTATCGGTGGCATCATGGTGTTACGTGGTGAAGCTGACGGTATGATTTGTGGTACGGTTGGCAGTTACGGTGAGCATTATGAGGTTGTCAAAGATCTCTTTGGTTTCCGTGAAGGGGTGCATACCGCAGGTGCGATGAATGCCTTATTGTTACCGACAGGTAACACCTTTATTGCGGACACTTATGTCAATGAAGACCCAACGCCTGAAGAGTTAACAGAAATTACGTTGATGGCCGCAGATACCGTACGTCGCTTTGGTATTGAGCCAAAAGTGGCTTTATTATCACGTTCAAGTTTTGGTTCTTCAAACTGTCCTTCCGCCCAAAAAATGCGTGATACTTTAGCGATGATCAAAGCGCGTGATCCACATCTTGAAATTGATGGTGAAATGCATGCGGATGCGGCTTTGGTTGAGTCTATTCGTAAAGATGTTATGCCGGATAGCCCACTAAAAGGTTCTGCTAACTTGCTAATTATGCCGACAATGGAAGCGGCACGTATCAGTTATAATTTATTGCGTGTGACCAGCTCTGATGGCGTGACCGTAGGACCGGTATTGATGGGGGTTGCTAAACCGGTGCATATCTTAACGCCAATTGCTTCTGTTCGTCGTATTGTGAACATGGTGGCACTGGCTGTGGTTGAGGCACAAACTAACCCGCTGTAATATTCAGTCAACTAGATAGCCCCTAGGGGCTATCAGACTGCTGACATACATACATGTTTGGCGGCAGTCTGAATAGGTTATTGAAAATAAATCTGGAAAATCAATTTATTGATTTTCGCCTAATAGCCCCAAGTGGGTAAATCACGCTTTTACCCCACTTTGTCAACAACCTCTTAGCCCCTAGACATAAAAGGCTTCCTTTTTCATCAGGAGGTCTTTTTTAATTGAAAATGATTATCATTATCTGTATTTTGTGTGCGTCAACAGCATAACGGGAAATAATATAATGATATCAAGACGATTTACTGCAAAAGCTACATTATTACTGGTAGGCCTAGTGTTACTGATCGGGTGTACACAGAAAGCCCCAACGAAAATACGTCTACTCGATAATAACTGGGTAGAACAAAATCAATTGATTGATTTATCCACAGGGAAGTCAATCACACCAGAGCAACTGATACAGCAACTGGCGCAAGCTTCCCATGTTATTGTCGGGGAAAAACACGATAACCGTTATCACCATCAAATAGAGCAGTGGCTCGTTCAAGAAATGCAGCAGGTTAGGCCTCAGGGTGCGGTTTTATTGGAAATGCTAACACCTTCTCAACAAAAAGATATCAATAGGGTGAAGGTCGAGTTGCAAGGAAACACCTACATTCGTGATGAGCGCTTACAAAAGGCAATCAAGTGGAATACAGGCTGGCCATGGGATCAATATGGTGAACTTATTAAGTTTTTATTAGAACAACCTTATCCAGTGTTAGCTGCAAATCTGGATAAAGACGATATTACAAAGGCTTATGCTAATCCTCAAAAATTGACGGGGGTATATTCTACTCAAGCCGTTGTCCAAGAAATTATCAGTAAAACCATTGAAACATCTCACGGTGGTGAATTGACGACAGAACAAATAGCCAAAATGACGGTTATCCAACAAATGCGTGATCGGGCAATGGCTAACGCTTTAATTAAAGCCCCGAAGCCTGCATTGCTATTTGCGGGAGGGTATCATGCAACAAGGGCAATTGGCGTGCCGTTGCATTTGCAAGATATATCGCCAGAAACTGAACTTAAGGTGTTAATTATTTCAGAAAAAGGGAGTGAGATTGATAATTTGCATGCGGATTTCGTCTGGTATACCCCAACAAGTGATTAATAGCCAAGCTAATTAAGTCAAATAAATATCCATAGAGTGAATAAATTAGCACTATTTACTATAAATGCTTTCCATTTGCATATGTAATTGATTATCATTCGCGTTACTTGCGTGATACTAAGCGCTGTTTCTCTTTGATGGTCAATTTAAATTCGAATGAAAGCCATTTTAGGTAAGGCGAGAGGTGCGCCGCCGAGTGAACTTGACTAGAGCCTCTCAACGCAGCATCAAATGGGTAAAACATGCTTTAATCGAACCTGTAGGGCGGTGTTTAGTGACAATAGTGGATTTACATCGTCGTCAGTCAGTACGGCGGATACATTATCTATTTTTTAGATTATTTCTTAACTTTTTTTAGCGGTAAAAATCAGCAGCAAAGATAAACAGCCCCTAAGGATTAAAATGTTGGCGATCACGTTAGAACATAATAGGGCGACGAAAACCAGTAGCTCATTTGCTTTGGCTATTGTCTTACACATTGCAGTTATTCTGTTTTATTTAAAAGTCACAGAGAATGATTGGCAACATTTTTTACCGCCACCTTCAGTGGTTATGGAAGTCTCTATTGACTCACAAGCAAAACAGTTAACTGAAACTAATATTGGCGAAACGCAAGAACTGGCGGTTGCGAGTGAGGCGAAAGAAGCGGTTACAGATGATATTGTCATCCCTTCTGTGCCTATTAACGAAGAGGCTGAAGAGCGATTAACAAAGGTGGAAAAAAAGAAAATTTCACCAGCACCTAAAAAAAAGCATAAGGATGTAAAAAATCAGCGAATTAGTGAAATGGAAAGCGATAACTCGAAAGCCAGCGCTGCGCCAGTGACAAGTGACGCTGCGGCTAAGCAACAAACGGAGCGTGTTGCCGCTACGTTTGATAGCCACGCTCAATCAGATGATGAACAGCGTCAGTGGGAAGCCTTAGTCCTTGGACAGCTAAATAAATTTAAACGTTATCCGGAGGATGCAAAACGGCGTAATCGTATCGGAAAACCCGTGATTAAATTTGAGGTCGATGCACAAGGTTATATTGTGAATAGTGTTCTCGTAAAAAGTTCAGGCACAAATTCATTAGATAGAGAAGCCCAGCGGGTGCTTACAAGGGCTGAGCCTTTGCCGATACCGCCTTCAGAGATGTTAAACCAAGGCAAGGTGATCGTGGAATTGCCGATAGATTTTACGATTGAAAATAAATAATCAGGGTAAAAAATGCGCATGCAGTTAAATAGATTGTCAGGCTTATTAGGCGCCGTTAAATTTTGCCTAATTGTATTATTGGGATCACAAACAAACGCAGTGTTTGCGGAGGAAAGAATGACAGCACCGTTGGCCAAAAAGCAGCCACATACGATGACAATCCACGGTGATACCCGTGTTGATAACTATTATTGGTTAAGGGATGATGAGCGTAAAGCACCCGAGGTCATTGACTATCTGATACAAGAAAATGCCTATACCCAGCAAACGCTAAAGTTAGGCGAGTCATTAAAAAAACAAATTTATGACGAGTTATTTTCGCGTATGAAACAAGATGACGAATCGGTTCCGTACGATTTTAATGGTTATACCTACCGTTCGCGGGTTGTTGCTGGAAAAAACTATGCAATCTATGAAAGGCGTCCAGTAAATAGCCGGGGAGAATGGGTTGTTTTGGTTGATGGTAACCAACGTGCCGAAGGTAGTGAATATTATCGTATGGGGGCGTTAACTATCTCACCAGATAATACCATGATGGCAATAGCCGAAGACAGGCAGGGGCGCAATGAGTTCACTGTCTCATTCCGTCAAATTGGTGAAAGCCAATGGCAAAATGAGGTACTGACAAACACATCGGGCAATATTGTTTGGGCAAACGATAATCGGACTTTATTCTATGTGAATAAAGACAAGCAAACGTTGTTACCTTATCAAGTCGTTAGCCATAAGTTAGGCACAAAGCAAGCACAAGATAAGCTGTTGTATGAAGAGAAGGATGATACGTTTTACGTGAGTTTGAGTAAATCGACATCGAAAGACCTTATTTTTATTGGCATTACCAGCACGGAGACATCAGAATATCGGTTGATTGATGCTAATGCCCCTGATAAAGCAATTGATATTTTTAAGCCTCGCCAAACAGGTGTGGAGTACTACCCTGATCATTTCAATGGGAAATTCTATATTCGTTCAAATCACGAAAATCCGTTATTTGGTCTATACACGAATAACAATGCAGAAAGACACGATGATTTTGCTGCATGGACGACATTAATCGCTCCCCGCGATGATGTGGATTTAGAAGGATTTGAGCTGTTCAACAAGTGGTTAGTACTTGAGGAACGGGCAAACGGTCTGGTGAATATCCGCCAAATTGATTGGCACACCCAACAGGAGAGTTATGTGGCATTTGATGATCCTGCATATATGGCATGGATCTCAAATAACCCAGAACCGGATACGAATAAATTGCGTTATGGCTATTCATCGATGACCACACCGTCTTCTGTGTATGAGATTAATATGCAAACGCAAGAGAAACAGCTACTAAAGCAAGAGGATGTAAAAGATTTTGATAAGGCAAATTATCAAAGTGAGCGTTTGTGGATAAGCGCAAAAGACGGTGTCAAAGTGCCTGTTTCGCTTGTTTACCGTAAAGATCTGTTTAAACAAGGTAAAAATCCATTACTTATCTATGGTTATGGCGCTTATGGTTACGGTTTAGATCCGTCATTTAGTTCATCAAGGTTATCCTTATTAGATCGCGGTTTTGTCTATGCGATAGCACATGTTCGTGGCGGTGGTGAACTCGGTAAAAAATGGTATTTGCAGGGTAAAACCGTCAATAAAATGAACACATTTACCGATTTTATTGATGTAACCAATGCACTTGTTGACCAAGGTTATGGGGAAAAAGGGCATATTTATGCCATGGGCGGTAGTGCGGGGGGATTATTAATGGGGGCGGTTGTTAATATGGCGCCCGAATTGTACGAAGGGGTTGTTTCGGCGGTGCCATTTGTCGATGTTGTGACGACAATGCTTGACCCTTCTATTCCATTGACGACTGGGGAATACGATGAATGGGGTGATCCTGCAAATGAAGAAGATTATTGGCGCATAAAATCCTATAGCCCTTATGATAATATCAAAGCGCAGCGTTATCCGCATATGCTAGTCACTACAGGGCTGCATGATTCTCAAGTGCAATATTGGGAACCCGCGAAATGGGTGGCTAAATTACGAGATATAAAACAAGGTAATTCTTTATTATTATTAGAAACCAATATGAATGCAGGACATGGCGGTAAATCAGGGCGTTTTAATGCTCTTGATGATATTGCTTTGGATTACAGTTTTCTTTTAATGCTTGAAGACAAAGCTAAATACTTTCCTTATTTAAAATAGTTTACTCAATTTAATAATAAAACCCCCTAAATAAGCTAGTACATTATTTAGGGGAAAATATTTTCTTTGATAGATTAATCATGGGAATTGAATTTATCCTTTTATTTTGGAATGCACTGTGAGCGTGAAAAGAAATATTGCGTTTACAGGAATGGTTTAAATGAAAAATAAAATAATATTATTGAGTATGAGTCTGGTTTTTACTGGTACTCAAGGAATCGCTTTTGCTGAAAATACAGGGCAAAAAGCACAAGGCAAAGAAAACATAGTTAAATTTAGCCAATTAAAAGTTTCAGGTGCACAAAAACAAACACCGTTGGTTAAAGCACTGGAAAAAGCTGGGGCTTTCAGTGCTGTCGGTACAGAGAATAAATTACAAAGCTTGGATAAAGTCATCCGCACTATGCCCGGAACATACACTCAGATGGATAGCAGCCAAGGCACCGTAAACGTGAATATCCGAGGCCTAAGCGGCTTTGGGCGCGTCAATATGATGGTTGATGGAGTGACGCAAAGCTATTATGGGATTTCCCCGAGTAAATACACACACGGAATGCAACCCAATAATGATTTCGGCTCGTTAATTGACCCTAACTTTATTGTGGCAGTGGAAGTAGAAAAAGGGCAGTTAAATGGAAGCAATAGCGTAAATGCTTTGGCGGGGAGTGCTAATTTCCGCACCATCAGTATTGATGATGTCATTTTCCACAACAGTTTATATGGGCTACGTAGCAAAGCCAGTTGGGGAGATAACGGACTCGGTTATAATGGTATGGTTGCCGTTGCAGGGAAAAGCTTATTAAGTGATGGAGACGGTTATTTAGGTGGTCTAATTGGTATTAGCGGTCATAATATCCCCGGCAGTTATAAAAATGGCGATGGTTTTGATAGTGACGGGTTTGCCACAGATCCCTCATTTAAACAAAAACCACAATCTCAATTAGCAAAGCTTAAATATAAACCGAATGACAGCCATGAATTAGAGTTTAGTGGGCGCTTTTTGCAAAATAAACTGACCAGCAGAAAAATTAATAGTGAAGATTATTATCTAAAATATAAATATACGCCATTAAATGAATTAATTGATGTGGAAATCTTGGCAAGCCATGGAAATAATAAACAGAAATTCCAAGGTGATCCTATTGGTGGTGCTTTTAGAGATGCTATATCTGAAAATAAATCCGACAGTATCAATTTGTCAAATACCAGCCATTTTTCTTATGGTGATGTGGATTATCAATGGCAAGTTGGTTCGAAATTGATGAAGACCAAATACCAAAAAACTTCCAAACCCGTTGAAGATCCTAATACCCAGATATTTAACCCTTTTTCACCGAGCGGTACGCAAGATATTACGAGTGTTTACACACAATTTGAAGGGAAATATGATATTTATACAGCCACATTTGACCTTAACTACCTTAATTATAAGGTTAAAGGCTACAAACCCGCATGTGATGAAACCGAAAAATGTTTTCCGCAAGAAGCTAGCACATTGAATATCAAGGATAGCGGTATTAACCCCGGCGTTTTATTATCAGCGCAAATTATTCCTGAATTTCAACCTTTTGTGAGTTATGCGCATTCAATGCGTGCGCCTAATTCGCAAGAAGCCTTTTTCTCCCAAAATGGCGGTCAAAGTATGAACCCATTCCTTAAAGGCGAAAAATCAAAAACATGGCAAGTTGGATTTAACAGCTTTAAACCTGATCTCGTGGTAGAAGGAGATCAATTTAATTTGAAAGCGCTGTGGTTCCATACCCATGTCAAAGACTACATTACGAGTAAATCTTTTATGTTATGTAGAGCAAACGCACAAGAAGAGTTTGATTGGTGCTTGGTTAATGATGATGCTTGGAACAAAGAAAATCCGACTTTTTTTCAACGGGCAGATATGTATGTTAATGACCCAAGAGATGTGAATTTACGTGGATATGAACTGCAAGCTAACTATGATGCAGGGGTATTTTATTCTATGATTTCGTATACTAAAGAGTCGGGGAAACAGCCCGTTTCTATTGCAAGTACTTCCATTTTTAGCGCAGGTGACTTTACACAATTGCCTGAATACTATGTCACATTAGATTCTGGCGTACGCTTACTTGATGAAAAGCTAACACTAGGCTCAACCATTACATGGACAGGTCCCTCAAAGCGCATCAGCCCACTTCCTGATAGTGATATAAATGGTGATGCCATGACAGAAAAGTACGAAAAACAACCGACGATTATTGACTTATATGCAGATTATGAAATCAATAGAAATGTCAAACTCATGATGACAGTTAACAATATCATGAATAAAAACTATACGGATGTATTAAACCGTGCAAATTCGGGGGCTGCTATGGAAGAGCGCGGTAGAAATAATGAAACAGGAAGAGGGCGCACTTATATGCTTGGTGGGCAAATTCGTTTTTAATTAGAGTGATAACTTGGGTTTCATCGAAAAATAAAGATGAAACCCATAAAACAGTTAATTTAATTTTTTAGAAGAACGTTTTGCTTTTACTTTTTCAATATGGGTAATTTCACTTTCTACCCAACCATCATTTAAGCGAGTACGTAATTGTTGCCCAAGTTTGACTTGGCTAGTTTTCTTCAATACTGCACCATCAGGCGCTTCACTTATACTAAAACCACGGGCGAGTGTTGCCAATGGGCTAACCGCTTCCATTTTTGAACAAGCGACCGCAAAACGCTGCCTGTAGTGATTCACTAATTGTGACATCATATTTTGCAAATGGTATTGCGTTTGTTGCAGATGGCGCTGCTGTTTTTGCCATTGTGCACGCAAATCGTTTTGTTGTAGCCGACGATTGACCCTATCAAATTGAAACGTGGCAGTATGTAATTGACGCGTCATTGATTGAGTCAACTTTTGCTGCAATAAATTAAGTTGGTTATGTTGCCTTGCTAAACGTAATTGCGGATGTTGCTGCTGTAGGCGATGATGCAAACGCGAAAACCTTTGTTGTTGACCCGCAATATAATAATCCATTGCCATTTCAAGGTGTTGCTGTGCTGATTTTAGTTGACGTAGCATCTCTTGCTGGTTACGGCTAACCAGTTCGGCAGCCGCAGATGGCGTTGGCGCTCTTACGTCAGCCACATAATCCGCAATAGTGACATCAGTTTCATGCCCCACGGCACTGATTATTGGTAATTGACTCGAAAATATCGCTCTTGCGACGATCTCTTCGTTAAACGCCCATAAGTCTTCTAATGAGCCACCACCGCGACCAACAATCAACACATCACATTCACGACGTAAATTAGCCAATTCAATCATACGTGCTATTTGAGCAGGCGCGAGTTCCCCTTGAACAGCGGTAGGATAGATAACAATAGGGAGTGACGGGTCGCGGCGACGGAGGATGTTTAAAATATCGTGCAAGGCGGCTCCCGTCGCAGAGGTAATAATACCGACGGACTTTGCTGGGCTAGGTAACGGCTTTTTATAGCGAGCATCGAATAATCCTTGAGCACTCAGCGTTTGTTTGAGTAACTCAAAGCGTTGCTGTAATAACCCTTCACCCGCAGGTTGCATGCTTTCGATAATTAACTGGTAATCGCCACGAGGCTCATACAAGGTGACAGTAGCACGCACTAACACCTGTTGCCCATTTTGTGGGCGAAAAGTCACTCTTGCATTTTGCCCACGGAACATTGCCGCACGAACTTGCGCACGGTCATCTTTCAGCGTCAAATACCAGTGACCTGAACTCGGTTGGGAAAAATTTGAAATTTCTGCGGTGAGCCAAATACGACCCATTTGCTGATCGAGTAATTCGCGAACGGCAAGGTTAAGCTTACTAACAGAAAAAATTGCACTATTTTGTGAAGTCGACATGTGAGCCAGATCAAATTTTAAAACAAAGACTTAATCGTCAAATACTAACCTAGCCATCGGAGTTATCAAGTATTTTTTCAAAAAAAGGCTGGAAGCAACCGATTACGGTGTGTATAATGCCGCGGCAATATTTTATACCTTTCCATAACGCTGCCTGGTGGGATATTGCCTATGTTACGCATTAAAAAAGAAGCACTAACTTTCGACGACGTATTACTCGTTCCTGCACACTCAACCGTATTACCAAATACAGCAGATCTCTCCACCCAACTGACTGCAACCATCCGCCTGAACATTCCAATGCTTTCTGCAGCAATGGACACCGTCACTGAATCTGACCTTGCAATCGCCTTGGCTCAAGAAGGTGGAATTGGCTTTATCCACAAAAACATGTCTATTGAACGCCAAGCGGAAGAAGTTCGCCGTGTGAAAAAGCATGAAAGTGGTGTTGTTACTGATCCAGTTACTGTTACCCCCGATACCACTATCCGCGAAGTGCAAGAAATGGCACAGCGCAATGGTTTCGCAGGTTACCCTGTTGTAGCTAAAGACAACTCACTAGTGGGTATTATTACGGGGCGCGACGTGCGCTTTGTAACAGATTTAGACCAACCTGTTACAGCAGTCATGACGCCAAAAGAACGTTTAGTCACAGTGAAAGAAGGCGAAGCACGCGAAATCGTATTACAGAAAATGCATGAAAAGCGCGTAGAAAAAGCCTTAGTTATTGATAATAACTTCCATCTGTTAGGGATGATCACCGTTAAAGATTTCCAGAAAGCGGAACGTAAACCAAACGCGTGTAAAGACGAGCAGGGCCGCTTACGTGTTGGGGCTGCGGTAGGCGCAGGTGCAGGTAACGAAGAGCGTGTTGATGCGTTAGTCGCAGCCGGCGTTGACGTTTTACTGATTGACTCTTCCCACGGTCACTCTGAAGGTGTATTACAGCGTATTCGTGAAACGCGTCAAAAATACCCTGATTTACAAATCATTGGTGGTAACGTAGCAACTGCTGAAGGTGCAAAAGCATTAGCAGATGCAGGTGTGAGCGCAGTAAAAGTTGGGATAGGCCCCGGCTCTATCTGTACCACTCGTATTGTCACTGGTGTTGGTGTACCACAAATTACCGCAATCGCAGAAGCTGCTGAAGCGCTTGAAGGTACCGGCATTCCTGTTATTGCTGATGGGGGGATTCGTTTCTCTGGGGACATCTCCAAAGCAATTGCAGCAGGAGCTGCCTGTGTGATGGTTGGTTCTATGTTTGCAGGTACTGAAGAATCCCCAGGGGAAACTATTTTGTTTCAAGGCCGTACCTACAAAGCATATCGTGGTATGGGGTCATTAGGCGCAATGTCTAAAGGTTCTTCAGATCGTTATTTCCAATCGGATAACGCCGCAGACAAATTAGTACCGGAAGGTATCGAAGGTCGTGTTGCTTATAAAGGGCGCTTGAAAGAAATCATTCACCAACAAATGGGTGGATTACGTTCCTGTATGGGGCTGACGGGGTGTGGTACAATTGACGCCTTGAGAACAAAAGCAGAATTTGTTCGTATCAGTGGTGCAGGTATTCAAGAAAGCCACGTACATGATGTGACTATCACAAAAGAATCACCAAACTATCGTTTGGGACAATAACCGATAACTTTACAGGGTGATGTGCTGATGTGTCGCACGTCACCAATTTTTATTTTTGACTTGAATTTTTGGAATTCTCCTCAAATGACAACTAATATCCATAAGCATCGCATCCTTATCCTTGACTTCGGTTCGCAATATACACAGCTGATTGCCCGCCGTATCCGTGAAATTGGCGTTTATTGTGAACTCTGGGCGTGGGACGTTACAGAAGAGCAAATTCGAGAATTTAATCCAAATGGTATTATTCTTTCTGGTGGCCCAGAAAGTACCACTGAAACTGATAGCCCACGCGCACCAGATTACGTCTTCAATGCGGGTGTGCCGGTATTAGGTATCTGCTACGGCATGCAAACTATGTCAATGCAATTAGGTGGTGCTGTCGAAGTTTCAGGTGAGCGCGAGTTCGGTTATGCAAACGTCGAAATTACTGAACAATGTGAGTTATTCCGTGATATCAAGGATTCTCTGAATGAAGCGGGTAAACCAGTTTTAGACGTGTGGATGAGTCACGGTGATAAAGTGACGGCGATCCCTGCTGATTTCAAAACGATCGCCAGCACACCAAGCTGCCCATATGCCATCATGGCAAATGATGAGAAAAAATTCTACGGCGTGCAGTTTCACCCAGAAGTAACCCATACACACCAAGGGCTGAATATTTTAACTCGTTTTGTTAAAGATATTTGCCAGTGTGACGCCTTATGGACACCCGCTGCAATTATTGAAGATACAGTCGCACGTTTAAAAGAGCAGATCGGTGATGACCATGTTTTACTGGCTTTATCAGGTGGCGTTGACTCTTCCGTTACTGCGTTACTGTTAAATCGTGCCATTGGTAAACGTTTAACCTGTGTATTTGTGGATAACGGTTTATTGCGTTTAAACGAAGCTGATCAAGTGATGGACATGTTTAAAGGAAAATTTGACCTGAACATTGTTCATGCAAAAGCAGAAGATCGCTTCTTAAGTGCACTGGCTGGGATCAGCGATCCAGAAGCAAAACGTAAGAAAATTGGACACGTGTTTATCGAAGTTTTCGACGAAGAATCTGCTAAATTACCCAATATCAAGTGGTTAGCACAAGGTACTATCTATCCCGATGTTATTGAGTCTGCGGCATCATCAACTGGCAAGGCACATGTGATTAAGTCTCACCACAATGTGGGTGGGTTGCCGGATGATATGAAACTTGGTTTAGTTGAACCACTAAAAGAGTTATTTAAAGACGAAGTGCGTAAAATTGGCTTAGAATTAGGCTTACCGTACGACATGTTATATCGTCATCCGTTCCCTGGCCCAGGTTTAGGCGTTCGTGTATTAGGTGAAGTGAAGAAAGAGTACTGTGACTTACTGCGCCGCGCAGATGCTATCTTTATTGAAGAACTGCATAAAGCTGATTTGTATCATAAAGTTAGCCAAGCATTCACTGTGTTCTTACCTGTGCGCTCCGTGGGGGTTATGGGGGATGGCCGTAAATACGATTGGGTTGTTTCACTGCGTGCAGTTGAAACCATCGATTTTATGACCGCACATTGGGCACACTTGCCATACGATTTCTTAGGTCGTGTATCTAACCGCATTATCAATGAAGTCGATGGTATTTCCCGCGTAGTTTATGATATCAGCGGTAAGCCACCAGCAACAATTGAGTGGGAATAATCCTGCAATAAGAATTAGCTAGCAGCGATTAGCAAAATAACGATTTAACCCCATGTAACAGTGGGGTTTTTTGTTTTTATATGGGGGGGCTCTCGGGGGCAGGCAGGGGAAGTAAGACAACGGCTCAGCAGGGAAGGAATTCCGCCGGACCAGTAACAATCCCGGAGACCGATTTTTCTGCTTTACGGTGATACGATTTTTGGGGTTGGGGTCAAATCCGGTGTACCTCAGGTAATATTGACACTCCTTAATGTTCCCGATAGTATCTAATGAAGTCGTTTATTGGTATTTTTGGGGATTTATGAGTAGTATTTTTGAGCCATTTTATACTGTTCATCAGGCGGCAGAGTATCTAAAGTTGCACCCGAAAACCGTACTCCGGTTTATTCACGAAGGGCGCCTGCAGGGAACGAAGATAGGTAAATCCTATCGAATCCAGCGCTCCAGCCTGGAGGCATTTGCTGGTACGGGGCAGGCACTGAAACCACAGATACAGTCACGAGTAACCTGTGTGGTAGAGCTGTCTGATGTCTCCCCCGAAGTATCACATCGTCTTACCGTAAACGTGCATGCGATGCTGCTATCTCAGGATCATAGCCCTGAGCGTATTCAATTAAATTCTGCCTATGATGCGGAGCGGCAGCATTTGAAGCTGATCATCATCGGTTGCGCTGCCGATACTTCCGACCTCTTACGAAGCCTGGACAGGCAACTGGAGGCGCTCAGATGACTAAGCAGGTATCGCAAACCTCAAAACTTGATGCCGTACTCCTTGATCAGTATCGAGCCGTTCTTGATCAGTGGCCGGTTCCTGCTGATCATTTGTGGGTCGATACACGAGAAGGTGACACTTTCGTTGTAGCTTGTGGCCCCAGGGATGCGCCCCCACTGGTTCTGCTACATGGTGCGTTGACCAATTCGGCGATATGGATGTTCGATGCTGAACGTTGGTCACAGTCATTTCGTGTCTATGCAGTTGATGTGGTCGGGGAGCCTGGACTTAGCTCTGCTCGGCAGCCTTCCGTATCGGGAGGCGGGTATGCGGCCTGGCTCGACGATGTGCTTAACGGGTTGAAGCTCAAAAGCACGACCTTTGTTGGCGTTTCTTTCGGAGGATGGATTGCGCTGGACTACGCAGTGCGTCGAGCTCATCGTGTCGATCGTCTCGCGCTGCTTTGTCCAGCTGGAATCGGCCGTCAGAAGCCGTTCTTCCTAAAAGCCTTGCCATTTCTGCTGCTCGGATCCTGGGGGAAGTCCAGAGTTCGAGCTATGGTCATGGGACCGCCGCCGCAAGGGTTACAGGGTCCGGCGCAATCATTGATGGAGTTCATCTCTAATATTCACGCAAAAGTCCGCCCGAAGCCGACCCGGATTCGACGTTTCTCAGATGAGGATCTTCGGCGCCTTGAAATGCCTGTTCTTATTATTATTGGGGGACGTGATGCTCTCATCGATTCTGGCGAAACCAAACGGCGGGTAGGGAGCACGATGCCAGGCGCTCAACTCCATTATCTGGAAGATGGGTTTCATTATCTTCCCAACCAGCGTGAGACGGTCTTTAATTTCCTTCAAGAAAAGAAAATTGGATGCATTCTATGAGTGACCTTATAACAACTTTGGGTAGCTTACGCGTATTGTCCTGCGACGAGAACGGCCCGCAAATTTCTACGGAAGCAGATATCAACCGCATCATCGGAACTGCTTTTGGTGAAAGGGTTGATCTGGTTGCATTACCCGATACACGATTGACAGAGGATTTCTTCGATCTGAAGACAGGGTTTGCAGGACTTCTTGTCCAAAAATTCGTTAACTACCAGCTGCGTCTGGCAATCCTTGGCGACATTTCTGGCGCTTGCGCGCGCAGTAAGGCGCTCAATGACTTTGTATATGAATCTAATCGAGGATCGGTGTGCTGGTTTCTCAAAGATCGGGAAGAGTTGGATCATAAATTGAATCAGCGAATATCTAAGTGACAATGGATGAAATCCGACGTCTGGAATAACTGTCTTTGATTATCGGGGGAGTCTTTGCCTGTTCCTGGGGGGGGCCGATAATAGAGTGGGAATAACATGGTTATTGTTGATAACAGTTTTTAGTTATCGATAAATTCGAAGGCATCAGTAACTTACTGGTGCTTTTTTGTTTTTAACAGTCTTTAATTGTTGATAGTTGCAGATAATTTTGACGGTATTATTGACGGTATTGAAAATAAAATAGACTATATGAGTGACTCAATACCGTCAGAAAAATAATAAAAATGACGGTATCACGCAAAGGAATACCGACATGTTAACCGATAAAAAATTAGAGAGCTTAAAGCCGGAAGATAAGCTTTATAAAGTAGCTGATCGTGACGGTTTGTATGTTGCTGTTACATAAACTAGTGCTATATCATTTAGATATGATTACCGCTTTAACGGGCGTAGAGAAACGATAACGTTTGGACGCTACAGCGATGACGGTATTACCCTTGCAGAAGCAAGAGAAATGCTAATCGACGCCAAAAAGACGCTGAACGCAGGTATATCACCATCTTCACAGAAGCGAGACGGTATTACAAAGCGTAAAGTGGGGTTAACCTTGAAAGACTATACCGTCAAATACCTATCAGAAACCCGTTTCGCAGACAGCACGCTAGATATGAAGAGGGCTATTGTCGATAGTGTAACGATAAGTGAAACGTTATTGAAAAATAAGCCATCTGTAACAGCAAAACAAACTACTAAAGGGGTGATTGATGCTTTTATGTCATTACCAAACGTTAAGGTCATATCTTCATCAGTTGAAAAATCAAATCCGGTAGGTTTGGATTCAGCCAGAGGTTATACGGTATTTAACAAGGGTGGTATATTTATTTATTATGATGGAATAAATGCAAATATCTACGATGAAAATAAGATGATACAGGTATCATTTATTGGGACTGCTAAAGAAGAAAATGAAGTAAAAGAAATGCAGAATTGTGTAACTGAGATTATCAACACGATTCAATATATTAAATGATCTAAAAAGCACCTCCGCATAGGTGCTTTAAATTACGCTCTCGCGGTAATTAGCCGCCTTATTATCTGTTGAAGTAGTTAATTCTGTCGAAAATATTATCTTTTTCTTTTGGGGGTATGTTTCCAACTTTTTCCAAGCTTATAAGTTATTGTTGGGTAGTTATCCCATGGAGTGGCCAGCTGCTTTTCTCTAGCAGAGCGTAGTTTTAACTGGTAATTTTTATACTCAATTTTGTGTAAAAAGTAGTAACATTTTTACGGTAACGGGACGTTCTTCTCACCCCATTTGCACATCATGTTTAAAACAGGGATTAAGGACTTACCTTTATCAGATAGCATATATTCAACCTTGGGTGGGATCTCCGGGTAGGCGATACGAATAATCAATTCATCCTTTTCCAACTCCTTTAACGTTAAGCTGAGTGTTTTGTAAGATATCGTACCAATGCAACGCTGTAATTCATTAAATCTAATCACGGGTTTATACATCGCAAACCAGTACAAAATGATCATTTTATACTTGCCATTTATTACCGAGAGAGTGTAACCAAAACCGGTTTGGTTAATGTCAATTCCAGTTGGAGTGCAACTATTTTGGGCGCTCATTTGTACTTACCTTTAGGTTAGTATGTGTCATTAGTGTGCGTATTTACTATTTATATAGTGGCTAATATACTCCAACTCACTTTGCGTTTATAGAGAGTATTTTATGAAAACATTAATAATCGTTGCGCACCCAAACCTTGGCGGATCAAAATTTAATCATTACTGGATAAACGAATTAAAAAAGTTACCTGAGCTGTATACGGTGCATGATTTACATGCAGAATATCCAGATGGAGAGTTTGACATAAATAGAGAGCAGGCTTTACTTGTCTCCCATGACACGATAATTTTTCAATTTCCAATATATTGGTTTAATTGTCCTCCGATATTAAAAAAATGGTTAGATGATGTATTAACTTATGGATGGGCCTACGGTTCTTCTAGTGGTTATAAATTACAGGGGAAGCGAATTACTGTTGCAGTTTCGGCAGGTATTGATCAGCAAGACTATTCGCAAAATGGGCGCTATAAATATACGTTAGACGAGTTGTTACGCCCATTTGAAGTGACGGTGAATTACATCAAAGGGACATGGATGCCATTTTTCGCGCATTACGGTATAGAGGCGATACCTGAAGATGAAATAAAATTAAAAGCGGAATTAGAAAAAAGCTTTTTTGCTTATCGCACTTTTCTATGCGAAACAAACAAATAGGTAATTAGTGGAGAATAATTGGTCACCTGTTGAGTGGCCGATTATTACTGTATGCCCTGTTAGAAGTTAGCTCGGTATTTTTGAGAATGCAATGAAACCAATCAGTAAAGGAGCTCACCTACCAATAAACTCAGTATTTAAATAGCATACAAGAACATGCCAAATTGTTTACTCGTTACCTCCTTATCTTGGCAAGTCACAGTAATGCCAACTCATAAGATGCACTATTTTGTGTATTACCGATTTTGCCTTACAGAGAAATAAGCGTTTATGCCCATATCATAGTGAATAACCAAATCTATAACGGTTTTTCCATGAAGGTGACATTCGTTCAGGTGTCTAGCTGAATGAGTTTTTATGCAATAAAAGTGAATTAATACTTGTTCAATTTCATCAAGTTGTTATCATTCTTAGGAGTTATACGTTTCATGTATATTTCAACGCCCCGTAATCATAAAAATAATGAGTTAGGGCGATATGACAACAGCTAAGGAAGATCTTGTGGCATTTCGTTTAAAATATCTGGCATTACTCCCTCTTTTTGTTGCGGCAACGGCTTGCCAGCAGCCAATTAACACAAACAATACCGCAATGGTTACGCCGACAACGCAAGTTCAATCGGTCATTGTGAATAATTCATGGATTGAAATTTCAAAAAGTGCACTGGACTTTAATATCAAAAAAGTTCAAGCGCTATTAGGAGATAAATCGTCAATGTGCGCGGTGCTCAAAGGGGATGCTTATGGGCACGATCTATCGTTAGTGACGCCAGTGATGGTCGCTAACAATGTCCAATGTATTGGTGTAACCAATAACCAAGAATTGAAAACGGTGAGAGATCTCGGTTTTAAAGGCCGTTTAATGCGTGTTAGAAGTGCTACTGAAAAGGAAATGGCGCAAGCAACTCAGTATGAAACAGAAGAGTTAATCGGTAATTTAGCCATGGCACAGCGCTTAAATGCGATTGCTAAACAGCAAAATAAAGTCATTCCCATCCATCTTGCGTTAAATTCCGCAGGTATGTCGCGTAATGGTTTAGAAGTGAGTACGCCAGCGGGGCTTAATGAAGCGAAGTTGATTTCACAACTACCGCAGTTAAAAATTGTCGGTATTATGTCCCATTACCCGGAAGAAGATGCCGCACAAATCCGTAAAGATCTGGCCAAATTTAACAAAGAGTCACAGCAAGTTTTGAGTGTGACAGGGCTAAAACGTGAAGATATCACACTCCATGTTGCGAATACTTATGCAACTATTACGGTACCTGAATCGTGGTTAGACATGGTGCGTGTGGGGGGGATCTTTTACGGTGATACCGTAGCAACCAATGACTACAAACGTGTGATGACATTGAAATCAAATATAGCGTCAGTAAACCATTATCCGAAAGGCAATACAGTCGGTTATGATCGCACCTATACACTTAAGCGTGACTCTATTTTAGCCAATATCCCGGTTGGTTATGCAGATGGCTATCGTCGTGTATTTAGTAATGCAGGACATGCCCTTATTAATGGTCAAAAAGTGCCGGTATTAGGAAAAACATCAATGAACACAGTAATGGTGGATGTAACCGACTTAAAACAAGTCCGTCCAGGTGATGAAGTTGTTTTCTTTGGAAAACAAGGCAATGTTGAGGTGACCGCTGAAGAAGTGGAAGACATCAGCGGTGCATTATTTACCGAGATGTCTATCTTGTGGGGAGCAACTAATAAACGTATTTTAGTTGATTAACTTTATATTTAACTCAGCCTAAGCCCGCAATCATTGCGGGTTTTTTATTCCAAAAATAGCTTAGGACGTTATGCAATCTATTTGAATAGGTTGATAATGTGCTGTTTAGGTGAATGACTATCGAAACCTTTACGCTGATATGTTAGGTTGATTGAACCTTTTCTGAGCATACAAACTCAGAAGGCAAATAGTAGAATGAGAAGGATATTATTATGTATCAAGTTGATTTACATGCGCATACGATTGCCAGCACCCATGCATACAGTACCGTTAATGAATATTTTGCTGAAGCGGCAAGTCGTGGTGTTAAGCTATTTGCAATTACCGATCATGGTCCCGAAATGCAAGATGCACCGCATGAGTGGCATTTTGGTAATATGCCAATTCTTTCGCGGATTGTTGATGGTGTTGGTTTGTTGTATGGCATTGAAGCGAATATAAAAAATAAGCAGGGTGAGACAGACTGTAATGAAAAGATAGCACGCCATTTGGATATTATATTAGCGGGTTTTCATGAGCCGGTTCTTGAACCGCAAAGTTTAGCTGATAATACTGAAGCCATGATTGCCACTATCCGTAGCGGAAAAGTGCAAATTATTACGCATCCAGGAAATCCCAAGTACCCTATTGATATTTATGCAGTTGCTCAAGCAGCAAAAGAGTGTAATGTGGCTTTAGAAATGAATAACTCATCTTTTTTACATTCAAGGGCAGGAAGTCAACAAAATTGCTTAGAGATTGCGAAAGCTGTGAAAGAAACAGGTGGCTGGGTTGCGCTTGGTTCTGATTCCCATTTTGCCGGTTATTTAGGCCGTTTTGATCATGTTGTAGAAATGCTCGAATCGATTGATTTTCCACAATCACAAATTTTAAATGTTTCGCCGCGTCGAGTATTGGATTTCCTTGAGTCTCATGGACGTAAACCCATTCCTGAATTTGCTGATTTTTAACACTATTGCTTAGGATATCTTGCAATAATAGTAAAAGCCGCTCCGTATGCTATGAGGTTACTGAAGAGTTCGGCTTTTATTTTTTGCTTAAAAAGTGTAACTCCATTTAAATGCAAGGCAGATAGGCTTTGGCAAGGAAAGAATGATAGCTGTTATGCCTAATTGAAATAACCCCGTGTTTTTGATAAAAACGTACTGCATTAGGTGAAGAATATATGGGTTATTCTCCACCATTCTTATGTAGTTTACACATCTTAATTTCATTGTTTAATCCTTGTTTATTTTTTTTATTCTATAGGACTAAAAAATAAGTTAAAAGACAGTCTAGGAATGAAATAATTTACTTATAAAAATAAAATCTGATATCAAATAAGTTGATTCAATTTGAAAAAAGATAAATAAAAAATTGATGATTGATAATTTTTTTTATTTATCTTTTTGTTTTTTAAAGGGTTGTTTCTATTTTGAGACTTGAATGAAACGCAGTAAAAAGTCAATGAAATATCAACAAACTTAAAATAAATATCACTTAAAATAACCTATAAAAAATTTATAAATCTTTAAATTTGTCCTATTGCGGTGAAATGTTTATTTGTGATTTAGTAGTGTTGCAAGAACATCCTTGCTTTAAAATTCTAAGGTACAAAAATGAAAACGTTATTAGCAATTATAACAGTTATGTCTGTTGCTGTTTCTGGTGCCGCACTGGCGAATACGACAGTGAAAACTGAACCTGCCACTCATACAGCGAAAGTTCAGCATACTGCGAAAAATCACCATGCTAATAAATTAAAAGCCGAGAAAAAAGAGGATAAAAGCAAAATTGTACAAACCAGTAAAGCAATATAGTACCAACAAGCTGTGATAAATATCTTGTATTTTAACATCTAAATTATATTAAATTTAAGGTAGAAAAATGAAAAAATTAGTCGCAATCGCAACCGTATTATCATTCGCTATTTCTGGAGCTGCACTAGCGAACACAGCAGCAAAAACTGAACCAGTTTCACCTATCGCACAGTCTCATCAAGCCGCTAAATCGTCTCATCTGAATACAAAAGTTGAGAAAAAGGCAGTTAAAGAAAAGGGCGCTGCAAAAAGCAAAGCAGCGAAATAATAGGCAATAAATTTCGCTAACGTCACAGTGCCATGGGAATTTTCCATGGCGCTGCATCATCCCTTATATGCTATACTGGTCATTATTTTGCTATCAGTGACCTTTATGAATTATCAATGCCCACTTTGTTTTACACCTCTTTTTCGAATCCACAATAGTTATCGCTGTGAAGCAAATCACCAATTTGATTGTGCTAAAGAAGGGTATGTTAATTTGCTCCCTGTACAGCATAAGCGATCGAAAGATCCTGGCGATAGTGTTGAAATGATGCAAGCACGTCGTCAATTTCTTGATGCTGGGCACTACCAACTCATGCGTGATAAAGCCGCAGAAAAACTGATCCAGTTTTTACCCCCAAGTCAGTTAACCGTTTTGGATATCGGTTGTGGTGAAGGGTATTACACCGATTTTTTGTGGCAAACTCTGCAAAATAAAGCAAAGCATGTACAAGTTTTTGGTTTGGATGTCTCAAAGGTCGCCATTCGTTATGCTGCTAAACGCTATAAATCGGTCAATTTCTGTGTGGGGACTAGCCACCGTTTACCGTTCTCTGACAAAAGTTTAGGGGGGATTATTCGCATTTATGCGCCTTGTAAAGAGGAAGAATTGAGCCGTGTATTGGTGGATAAAGGTATTTTAATCACGGTTACACCAGCGGCTGAACATCTGCAAGAATTAAAAGCGTTGATTTACGATGAAGTAAAATTGCACCCCACTAAAGATGAAAACCTTGCTAACTTTACATTACTGGATGAAAGCCGTTTAAATTATAAAATGCGATTGACAGGAACAGAAGCCTATAACTTGTTAGCTATGACCCCTTTTGCGTGGCGGGCATCTGAAAATGTGAAACAAGAACTGCGACAAGCGGAAATGCAAAATTATACGGCTGATTTTTTGATCCGTGTCTACCAATATAGCACCGTTTGATCGTCGTATTGCCCCCTCAACAAAGTAGGGGGCAGTACTCTTTAGGGGGCGTACATAAATAATTCGAGGTGCTCAAACAAGATATTAAAACCAATACCAATTAACACCAATCCGCCGATAATTTCTGCTTTTTTTCCTAATAATGGTCCCACATAACGGCCAATCATCATACCAATGGTGGCCATGATCATCGTCATCAAGCCAATAGTCATTGCAGTATGGACAATATCCACTTGTAGGAAAGCTAAACCTAAGCCAATTGCCATGGCATCTAAGCTGGTCGCAATGGCAGAAAAGATAAGATTACTTGAGCTATGACTTGACGGTTTTGAACAGCATTCATCATCCTTTGTTTTAAGGCTCTGCCAAATCATTCGAGCGCCTAAAACAAACAATAACGCAAATGCAATCCAGTGGTCCCAACGGATAACGTATTGGCTAGCGAGAATACCAATTCCCCAGCCAATGATAGGGGTAATAGCTTCAATAAAACCAAAGATGAAACCAGTGCGGAGGATCTCTCTAAAACGGGGTTTATGCAGGACGGCTCCTTTACAGATTGCAACTGCAAAAGCGTCCATTGATAGCGCAAGGGCTAAGACAAGGGTAGCGTAAAAGCTCATAACATAACCTCGGTTGGGTGTTTCCATATACACATAAACGACCCCCAACCTAAGGTGTGTTTATGTGTCTATGGTCTTGCCAACCAGATTATGGTGTCCGCACCACGTTTGAAATCAAACGAGTATGTTGATACGGACTTTCTGGAATATATATATTTCCAGAACAGGCTACTCCCCAATGACGTGGAAAGAAAGATACCACATTTTAATTTAAAGGCAACACTTTATTAGTTGTGGATATTAAACGGTAGTGAGAATTATTATCATTTGTGGCAATATAAAAAAAAAGGTTAATTGTATTTCCAATTAACCTTAGCATCTCTATGAATATAAATTGTAATTACTTATGATTTATAAGGAATTCATAAATTCTTTGTAAATCATCAAGATGTGATACTTGTATGTGAATTTTCTTTTTCTCTAAACCTATTATAAGAATACCATCTTCTGATAAATTCATTGTTTTTATTCTATCGTAAGAAATAAAGGTATTGGCAAAATAAAAACCAGATTGTTTAAATAGTAGTTTAGGCGTTCTAATAAATGCCAAATAGACTGACATAAAAATAGTAATCATTAATAAATAAGTGGTTAATAAACTACCATGTCGAACAATATTTGTATAAATAACAATACAAATTAAGACAATAAAAATAATGGTATCAACGCGATGTTTTCGTTTTAAGTTAATTTTTAATAGCGTTTTACCTTTTAGCAAATGTTGAATAAATTCATCATAAATTGCATACACAAGCATGAGCAAAATGATAATGGCGAGAATAGCATCATTTAAGGTCATTGGTGCGCCCTTGGCTAAGTAAACATATGGCAAAGCTTAAAATTAAAAAAGGGAGGCTGCAACCTCCCTTGAAAAAATATTACCAGAAAATTATGGTGCTAAGAATTTCAACCAAGCCCCTAAAATGCCCAAACCGAAGAAGCCAATAATAATCCACAGCGCATTCACTTTACGTCGTAATAACCACATACAACCGAATGTGAGCAGAAGAGGGACTAATCCTGGCATTAATTGGTCAAGGATCATCTGAACTGTCGTAATATCTTCAACACCAGTGGTTTGGTTTTGAATTCGAGAAACCTCAACAGGGATATTAACGTGAGTCCATTTATTAACAAGCGCCCCCATAACGAATAAACCGAGTATGGATGCCCCCTCCGTCAGTTTTTGTAGGAATCCACCGCCCATATCCTGAACGATATCAATCCCTTTTTTATAGCCGTATGCAACGCCGTAGTAACGAGTTAACAGACGAACTAAGTTAAACAGGACGAAGAATAAAACAGGACCCAGTAAGCTACCCGTCATTGCGATACCTGCGCCTAGTGCTGCGAATACAGGACGAACTGTTCCCCAGAATATCGGGTCACCAACACCTGCTAACGGCCCCATCAGACCGACTTTGATACCATTTATTGCACCATCATCAATATCAGCGCCATTAGCACGTTGTTCTTCCATTGCCATCGTTACACCAAGAACTGGTGCAGCAACGTATGGATGGGTATTAAAGAACTCTAAATGGCGTTTAATCGCTTGTTTTCTATCGTCGTTATTTTCAGGGTAAAGACGACGAATAACGGGCACCATTGAGAAACAGAACCCAAGGGCTTGCATCCGCTCAAAGTTCCAAGAGCCTTGGAACAAGTTGGAACGCAGGAATACACCGCGAATATCGCTCTGTGTCAGTTTTTTCTCTGTAGACTGAGTTGTATCAACCATGTTTGCGCTCCTCCTAGTCTAATTCGTTATCAAGGTTATTGTTGCTATTGCTTTGTGTGACAACAACTTGTGATTTGTTGTATTTAGGACTGAGTTGAATATACAGAACAGCCATAACAACACCAATCACACCGAGAGCAACAAGGTTGAAGTTTGTAAATGCCGCAGTTACGAAGCCTAAGTAGAAGAAAGGCATTAAGTAGCCAGCACGCATCATATTGATAACCATCGCATAACCGACGACAACAATCATACCACCTGCAATATTCAGACCGCTGGTGACAACTTCAGGAATTGAATTTAACAAGTGTTGAACTTCAGATGTACCGACAGACACGGCAACAATAAGTGCAGGGATAGCAATACGCATCGCTTGCAGTACTAGTGCACTGACGTGAATAATGCTAAGGGATGTTAGATTACCATTTGCCGCTGCACGGTCAGCGGCGTGCTGGAACGCAACGGTGATAGTACGAACAATAATGGTTAGGACTTGTCCCGCAGCGGCGAGGGGAATTGCCAAGGCAATACCTGCCCCGATGCTTTGACCACCTGCAATAACTAAAATAGTTGAAATGATGGATGCTAAAGCAGCATCTGGCGCAACAGCAGCACCGATATTCATCCAACCTAAGGCGATCATTTCCAGTGTACCACCGATGATGATCCCCGTTTTCATATCTCCCAAAACGATACCGATAAGCGTACAGGCAACGAGAGGGCGGTGAAACTGGAATTCATCGAGGATTGATCCCATACCGGCGATACATGCGACAATGAAAACCAGTACTATTTGAACAACGGTAAGTTCCATTGTTTAATCTCCTGTAACCAACAAGTTTTAAAATCTGTTTGAGTAATGGTTTAAAAAACAATCATAAAAAGGTTGATAACACATTATTTTTTGAGTTTATTAATCAAGTCCATCATGGAGACTTTGCTGTCTGATGAAACTTTACGAACTTCTAACTCAATATTTTTGTCGTTCAAATAATTAAAGGCATCAATATCAGTTTGGTTGATAGAAACGGCATTGGTTACCATGGTTTTACCTTCATGATAAGCCATACCTCCGATATTGACGGATTTAATCTCTACACCTTCCTCAACAATACGCTTTACATCCGTTGGGTTAGTAAATAACAACATGACTCGCTCCCCCGCATATTTGGGGTTGTTATAGACGCGAATACATTTTGCAACGTCCACTACGTGAGCTGTAACCCCAGGAGGCGCAACTTGTTTTAACAGTGTCGAACGGACTTGGTCTTTCGCGACTTCATCACTTACGACGATAATGCGTTTAACATGGGTCTCTTTTGTCCAGCGTGTCGCAACTTGACCGTGAATTAAACGGTCATCGATACGGGCAAGGGCGATCACCATATGTTCACCTGGTCCTGCTTTTTGCACAGGGGCTGGAGGTGTATTTTCAACAACTGGAGCAGGTTTAGTTTCAACTTCCTTAAATTTAAATGGGCGGACACCGCCACGACCTGTTTCTAATGCAACGGTGATCAGTTCATCTAAAGAGGGGTCATCATCACGGCACATAAAGGTTTCAACTAGCATTGGAACATTCACACCTGTGATAATGTCATAATTATCATGCTCATTCACAATACGGCTAGCCGCGTTAAAAGGGCTACCTCCCCATGTATCGACAAGAAATAACACGCCTTTAGAGGTATCTAAATCAGTCAGTTTTTGTGTGTATTTTTCAAACAGGGTGTCTGCGTTTTCCCCAGGGATAAAGTCAATAAACGAGACATTATCTTGCTCGCCAATTAACATTTCGGTGGTTCGGAGAAGCTGCTCAGCGGCGACTCCGTGGGTACCAATCATAATAGCTATACTCACTATTTTTCCCTCATTGATAGATAAAACGAAATATTATCTGTAGATAAATTGGACACTAAAGTTAGACTCCTTTTTATCAGTTTCCCCTGTATCATAATATTAGCTGAATAATGACAACTTACTTATGGCGGTCACGAGTCAGCAAATTGAATTATTAGTATGAAATACATTTGTAGCATATCATTTTGTTTTAACCTAAAAACTTGTTTCGCGTCAGAAAAATAAGAATATACCTAAAACCACTTAATAATTTACGATTATTAACTTTTTATTCCTTGCAAGGCAAATGATAAAGCTGTTAAATAATTATTTTACGGAGTTAATTATTGTTATCGGTAACAAAATTAGAGTTTAAAAATGTGTGCAAGTGATTTTATGGTTAAAAAATGAACGTTTTTGTATGATAAATAAAGAATGGTTAGCGCTAACAAAATCGATTTTTAGAATAAAATAGTATTGATTTTGGATTGGAATTATTAGCAAAAATCGGTGAAAACGACAATAAACCATCAATATTTTGTGGATGTTTGATTAAATAAATTTGTGGGTATTGATAGGGCGACATGAATAAAGCGAAAGATATTTTAGTACAGATAAAAAGCGCCCTACAAATAAACAGAGGGCGCTTCTAAAGATGAAACCGATTTAATTAGTCACACTGGACTTTGATGGCTAAACCACCGCGAGATGTTTCGCGGTATTTTGCATTCATGTCTTTACCCGTTTCATACATAGTTTCAATGACTTTATCCAAAGAAACACGAGGTTCACTGGTTCTGCGAATTGCCATACGAGCCGCATTCACTGCTTTAACGGAGGCAATTGCATTACGTTCAATACAGGGTACTTGAACTTGCCCAGCCACGGGATCACAAGTAAGACCTAAGTTGTGCTCCATACCAATTTCGGCGGCAATACACACTTGTTCTGGGCTACCGCCGAGTAATTCAGCAAGACCTGCTGCTGCCATTGAACAAGCAACACCCACTTCCCCTTGGCAACCAACTTCAGCACCTGAAATCGAGGCATTCATCTTATAAAGAATACCAATCGCCCCCGATGCCAAGAAATAACGGAGGTAAAGCTCTGGCGTAACAGGTTCAATGCAGTGGTTATAATAAGCCAGTACAGCAGGAACAATTCCGCATGCACCATTGGTGGGGGCGGTAACGACTCGTCCACCTGCCGCATTTTCCTCATTAACCGCAAGGGCGTACATATTAATAAGGTCAATGACATTCATTGGGTCATTTGATAGTTTACTCGAAGAGGTCACAATACGGTTTAATGCGGGGGCACGCCGAGGTACACGTAATGGCCCTGGGAGCACACCCTCGGTGTTTAAGCCGCGTTCGATACAGGCTTGCATGGTGTGCCACACATCCGCAAAGTAGGCGTCGATCTCTTCTTTTGAGTGAAGGTCGAGCTCATTTTTCATCATCAGGCTAGAAATGGAGAGACCTGATTTTTTGCAATTAAGCAGTAATTCATTTGCTGAATTGAATGGGTAGGACACAGGTTTGCTATCGACGGTTGATTCACCAAAGTGTTCTTCATCGACAATAAAGCCGCCACCAATTGAATAATAGGTTTTGGTATAAATTTCGTCATTCCCAGCAAAAGCATGTATGGTCATACCATTTTCGTGTAACGCAAGGTTATCTTGACGGAAATTCATTCCACCTTCACGTGGAAAATCAACTAGTTGGGCTCCATTAGCTAAAGGCAACTTTTCAGTGTCTTCAACCGTTTTAATAAAGGTTGGAATAGATTCAATGTCAACGGTGGCAGGTAAATTACCTGCTAGCCCCATAATAATGGCGATATCAGTATGGTGCCCTTTACCAGTAAGCGATAATGATCCATAGACGTCAACAGAAATTCGAGTGACGGTAGGCAGGAGATTTTTGCTCACTAAATCATCGACAAATTCTTTCCCAGCTTTCATTGGACCAACGGTATGAGAGCTTGACGGGCCAATGCCCACTTTAAACATGTCGAAAACGCTTATCACGCAGGACTCCTTAAAAAAAAGATGAAAATAGAGTGCTTTATTTTAAAAGGCGCTACTTTACTGTTATTTAGTAGTGTTAACCAGTAAGTTTAAAGTATTTTTTGAAATAAGGTAGTTGCTTAGGAATAATTGATTGTAAATAGCACAATCTGCTTGTGTTTTGCTTGAAATTTATACAGCCATGTTGGCGGAATTAGGAATGATAGGGAAGTAGATAAAAATAAATGTAAAATTTTTAGCTGTAAAATTGTATTTAACTGGTGAATGATGTTGTCATAATGAATCAAGCTGTAATGCTAACTGGTGAAGGATGGAGGCGGTCAATCCCCAAACCAAGTGGTCGTTATACCAATAGAAAAAAATGCGATTTTTACGCCCAGATCGTTTGATATCCACATATTTATGTTGATGCAGTGATAATGCATCAAATAGTGGAACCTCAAAAATGGATGCGACTTCACTTGGATTGGCTTGATAGCGAATATTATTAGGTAGTAAGCCAACAATCGGGGTCACTTCATAACCGCCATAACTTTGTAACGGCGCTAATTGCCCTAATACTTTGACTTTTTCTGGCGGAATAGCGACTTCTTCATAGGCTTCACGCAGCGCAGTATGGATTAAAGAACCATCTTCGGGATCTTTAGCGCCACCGGGAAAGGCGACTTGCCCGGCATGGGAGCGTAAAAATGGCGAGCGTTCGGTTAACAATAAGGTTGGCTTAGGCTTATTAATGATCGGCAGCAAAACCGCAGCCGATTTACCCGTCTGGCGCAAAGGCTGACGGGTTGTCGGTAAAGTAAACTGAAAACGGTTAATAAAGTTATTCAGCTCGGTCATCCGAATTTAATGCTCCTAATAGAGGTAGAATAAGACTGAGTTTATCAAATGTCTCTTGATATTCTTTGTCTGCTTGGCTGTCTGCTACAATACCCCCGCCTGCCCAACAGTAAATTTGCTTTTTATAAGTCAATAAAGTGCGAATGGCAATATTGGTATCCATATTGCCACAGAAACTAATATAGCCTATTGCGCCACAATATCCATGTCGGCGATGAGGTTCTAATTCCTCGATAATTTCCATCGCACGAATTTTAGGGGCTCCCGTTATCGAACCTCCAGGAAAACAAGCCCGTAATAAATCAGTGGCTTGGTAAGGACTATCTAATCGTGCAGTAATTGTGCTCACTAAGTGGTGAACCGCAGGGAATGGTTCAACCACAAATAATTCAGGGACATTGACTGTGCCAGGTTTTGCAACTCGACCAATATCATTACGCAGTAAATCGACAATCATCACGTTTTCAGCGCGATCTTTCGGGGAGTTTGCCAGTTTTTCTGCCTGTGCTAAATCCTCTTGTGCATTGTCTAAACGTGGTAATGTGCCTTTAATTGGACGGGTTTGGATATCACCATCTTGTAATAAAATGAAGCGCTCAGGGGAAATGCTGATCACGGCATTTTCAGGCAGACGTATAAAGGACGAGAATGGCGCGCCGTTGCGTTCGAGCAACGCAAGGAACGCATTCCATTCATCACCTTTATATTTGGCTTTAAAACGCTGCGCTAGATTGATTTGATAACAATCCCCGTTACGTAAATACTCATGGATACGAGCAATATTTTGCTGGTATTCACTTTCTGTCATGTTGGATTGCCACGGTGAGCTGAGTTTAAATTTATTTTTACGGGGTACTTTTTGGCTTTGAAGCCAAGTCAGCCGCGCCTCTGCATCATCATGGCTAATTAATGTGACGGTTTTGTCTTGGTGATCAACAATGAGTGCCCATAAATAGATACCCACTGCCATATCGGGGAACTTTAATTCAGTTTTTGCAAGTTCTGGGATTTTTTCAATACGGCGACCGAGATCATAACTCCAAATGCCTAAAGCGCCGCCATTAAACGGCAAGGTATTATCCAATATTTGACTGGCATGGTGTTTATCAAGCTGAGCTTGGAGCAGGGTAAAGGGTGAGGCGTCTGAAATAATAGGCTCTTGATTTAATTCTGTGATTATTGTTTGTGTTTGATTAGATGTCAGTGTAGCAACGGGATCAGCAACAATAATATCAAAACGGTTATGTGAATGTTCGGCACGACCTGAATGCAGTAACATCGCCCAAGGTTGGTGTGCGAGAGGCGTAAAATAATCGATTGCCGCATTTGGGCTATAAGGTAACTGAATTTTATTAATAATCATGGTGATATGTATATTTCTTTGCAAGTGATCCGAGAGGCTGTTTATTTTCCCTGCTGATTTTTACCGTTAAAAGGTCAAAAAACAATGCCAAAAAGTTGCTGAATGTGTCAATCACGCAGATTGACGATTATTTGAATGAAGCATGATATTAAAAAGCTGCCCCTAACCAGACTAACAGATATTCTTATCTTAATATTCGAAGAGATGTTAAAATCTTATTTAGTGATTTTAGTCTTTTATTAATGAGGTTTAAACCATGTTATCAGGAATTCCTGCACTTAATCATGAAGAACAGCAAGACGCGGTGGAGAAAATTCATCAATTAATGGCTAATGGAATGAGCAGTGGAGAAGCAATCGCATTGGTGGCCCAAGAGATCCGTGAAAAACATCAAGATAAAGAACAAGTTCACGTGCGTTTTGAGGATGAAAATTAATAATAAGCAAACATACTATTAACATTAATGTACAAATCTGGTAGATTAATATTAGTTAAGTCATTCTGTATATCAATGTCGTTAGAGAATAACTCACAGATAACTGGCAAATTTAACACCTTCTTATAGGCTTAAATGAGCAACTAAACTAATCAAAATCTTCACCTAACAATAGGTACCGGAGGAGAGTATGGAAGCGAATAAAAAAATGGCTATAGCAGTAGGGGCTTGTGCGCTTGTTTTTAGTTCGTTCGCATTAAGTGTTAACAAGGAAGAAGGTAAAGCTGCACCGTTTGTAAGTTGTGGTGCGTTAACGGAATCGCAAATTGCAGCTCAGGTCAAAAATGATTTTATGCATAATCGGTTACCTCGCTGGACGGAAGAAAAAGCCGCATTAGGTAAAAAGGCGGTTGCTTGGGTCAATGATAATGAGGTAACGAAGACAGATACAGGGTATACCGTACCGTTAGTCGTCAGAGGGGCTAAATCGGATTTACATTACGCTGTATCGGTGGATTGCCAAAATAGCACTATAACCTACAACACGACTAAATAGTTTTATCACTGTCAATCAGACTGGTTAGGTTATTGAAGATAAACAAGGAAAATCAATATGTTGATTTTCCTTGATAACACAAAGTGGGGAAAACTACGTATTATCCCACTTTGCCGACAACCTCAACCCCATTTACTGGGGTTTTTTGTTGCTCATAAATTGGTTTAGGATCGAAAAAGAGTGCTTTTCACTGCTTTGTTTTTAACGATTTTTGGGCTCGTAAGGTAACCGAGAGAAATTTTGCGATAACTGGCGGTAATAAACTAGCCGCTCTCTAAAGTATTCCCTTAAATGCTCAGGTTGTTCCCGTTCAACAGCTTCGGCAATGATGGCAATGTTATAGCGTTCTTTAAACGCGACACCAGATGCCAATAAGTCAACATTCACCTTGTCCATTTCATCTTTGGGTAATAAAGCAAGATTGTGGCTCATTTTAATTCTCTATCACTAAATATCACTAAATGGGACTTAGGGATATTGTAGCGATTAAATGAGAAAAAGTCTCAATTCTTTGTATAAAAGCGCGTGAAAATAACATCAAAATAATATAGCTTTATATTTAATTACAGACTTTAAAAACAGTGAAAGATAATGAGATTGATTATTATTGTTTTTAACAAAAGTTATTAATAATCAGTAAATTGGATTTTTTTGTGTTCAGAATGTTTTGGGGTTTTAATTATTGTAATACTGTGCATAATAGCCTCAGGAATATTTAAACATTAAGGTAAAAATATGTTAACTACTGATATGGTCAAAAAATTAAACGAACAATTAAATCTTGAGTTTTATTCTGCAAATCTTTATTTGCAAATGAGCGCTTGGTGTAGCGACAAAGGTTATGAAGGCGCAGCGGCCTTTCTAAAAGCGCATTCTCAAGAAGAAATGGAACATATGCAGCGTTTGTTTGATTACCTTAGCGATACAGGGGCTCTGCCATTATTGGGCCAAATTGCAGCTCCACCTGTTGATTTTAAATCCATTTCCGATGTGTTCACTCAAACATATGAACATGAACAATTAATTACACGTGAAATTAACAAGTTAGCGCATTTAGCAATGTCCACGCAAGATTATTCAACGTTTAACTTCCTGCAATGGTATGTTGCAGAGCAGCACGAAGAAGAGAAATTATTTAAATCTGTATTGGATAAGCTGGATATGGTGGGTGAGTCTGGTAAAGCGTTATTCTTACTGGATAAAGATTTAAAAAATCTGTCTGCAACTACGCACGTTTAATTTTTCGTTGCGCTTAGGGGAACAACGCGCGTTCTCTCTATTTTACGTATAAAACCTTGTTAGGCTTATGGACACAAGCGATTAATTTCAATGTTCATAAGCCTTTTTCTTTTCATTTTGTGTGAAAACTCACAGGATAAGGGGCAAATCCTGTTTTTAAGCGGCATAAAATGTTTTTTTCCGTATAATGATTGGCAAATATTCTAAATTCACCTGCAAATTAAGAGGTTACTATGCCAATTACCCATATTAAATCTTCATGGCGTAAACTGAGTGCGGTTGCTGTGTTATTTTTAGGGATGTCTTTCCAGCAAGCGTTCGCTCATGCACATTTAAAAGATCAACTTCCTGCGGAAGGTGCCGCGGTTGAACAAACACCTGAATCAATCACCTTAAGTTTTTCGGAAGGGATTGAAGTTAATTTTACCAAAGTCTCTATTATTGGCCCTGAAAAAAACATGATCAAAACCGGGAAGGCCGCATTAGATCCAACTAACGACACCAAAGTGATCGTCCCCGTAGAAGACAAACTTACTTCAGGTAAGTACGATGTAAACTGGAGCGTTGTTTCAGTTGATGGTCATAAAACAAAAGGGACCTATAGCTTTACAGTGAAATAGTATGTCACTTGAAGCATTTTATACCTTAATTCGATTTATTCATTTTATCGCTGCAATATTGATGTGTGGAATGTCAATATTTGCGGCTTTGCTAAGTTGTGGGCAATTCAGTTACCTGATTAGCCGTTATTTGAATAAAGGCATTCATTTCTGCGCGGTTATCACTGTTGTGACCGTTTGGGCCTGGATGTTATCGCAAGCCGGATTAATGGGAGAAGGTTGGGAGGATGCGACTGACTGGGATATCTGGCAAGGCGTGTTAGGGACTTCGTTTGGTCAAATTTGGCGCTGGGAATTAATATTGTCGGTTATTTTACTGGTAGTTTTATTTATTAAACCAATAAAATTGCGTCTGCATTTGGTCTTAATTCTTTCTATTCTTATCCTTGGATCACATGCCCTTATCGGCCATGCGGCAATGCATGATGGAGCCATTGGTGCTTTTTATCGTTTTAATCAATTTGTTCATCTGATGAGTGCAGCCTATTGGTTTGGTGGTTTATGGCCATTCTTAATCTGTATACAGTTTTTGCGTAACAAACGTGAACTTGCCGCTGGAATGGATGGGCAAATTATTAACACCATGAAACGCTTCTCGGGTTATGGACACATTGCGGTGGTTTTGGTGATCCTGACCGGTGTGGTTAGTGCGATAACAATTTTACCACAATGGCCGATGGTGTATTCAGGCTCGGAATACCAATCATTGTTATGGTTTAAGGTTATATTGGTTATAGGAATGATATTGCTAGCATCTATTAATCGTTATTATATCGTGCCACGGGTTAAGCAAAAAGGGCTCGTTAATTACTTGATTATTAATAGCTGGGTTGAATTACTGCTTGGCACTATGGCAATTTTAGCGGTAGCCATTTTTGCTACTTATCAACCTGTGTAGTCAACCCTCTCTATTTATCTGATAATATCCCACTATTATCGCACTCGTTGAACAAGGTTATTCTGATGAAATCTAAACTTATTATTTGCTTATTATTGGTTGGCGGGGCAATTGGTACTGCTTTTGCAGCCCCTTTAACATCAGTTAGTAAAAAACAATTCGGTGACGATTGGCCATTTACCCGTGAAGAGGTGATGTTGGAATGCCGGAGTAATGGTGCGCTGGTGGTGATCAATCCTGCCACATTAATGCAGTACCCATTGAATGATATAGCCGCAACACAAATGGAGAGAAAAGAAATCAAAGGCCAGCCGGTTGAGGTACTACTTAAACCAATTGAGACTACAAAAAGTGTTGAAGAGCGAGTTTTGCCCTTGAAAGAAGCTGCGGCTAAATTATGTGGTACTCACTAGATGTGTTGAAGACAATTTTTCTATCGCAAAAGATGAGAAGGGATAAATGGATGCTTGCTGAAATATTTTTATATATCAACAGGTTAGGTTATTGAAAGGTTTTATATATTACTGGCATAGATGTAACCAATTGAACAAATAGTTCAATATTAGAAAATTAAGCAATAAATTGTGTTAATAATATGTAAAATAATTGATAATTAATGTGGTAAGAACGTGCATTGAAAGCTAGTATTAAGGTGTACTTTGTTACGTCTCAATGGCAATTTTAGCGCACGGCTCTGCCAGAGCCATTTCCCAAGGCCCGGTAATCGGAATCTACCAGGCCTCTTTTTTTGCCTATTGTTTTTCATCGACGCATATTGACCTATCAATAGTAAGCCAATCACCTGTGCATTCATGATTTTCTTATTGCCCAATAAAGTACTAAGCAACTTTCATAACCCAATGGTGATTTTCTTTGTCATAGCGATGGCGATAAAGCAAAACCGGTTTTTCATCAATCGTAGCTGGGATACTGGTGTGCTCGTCCCAACCATCCAATTGCATACAGAAATCCGTGTCAGAATCGCAGGGAATGCTGATTGTATCGCTTTTGTGGGAGTCCATAACAGCATCATTAATTTCATAGGAAGATATTTTCAATTTAACTAAACACATAATTTCACCTCATTGATAGATTTTAGCTGCATAAATTCAGCCTAACGAGATTAAGCATAGTATAAATGGAATCTATTTCCAAAATATTTTTTTAAGCCTAAAAAAGAAAAGGTGCATTGTTGGGATGACAAGCACCTTTACAGAGGTTATTTTTGTGGAATAGCGGTTCCCCATTCCAGATAGTCCCGTGGTGGCTCTAATTTTAGAATGAAATGCTGTTCGGGTTTAGCATTTGGCGCTAATGGCACTGTTGGTGGGGTGGCAAATACAATACCTCCACGAACAAATTGTTTAAATGTGCCACTTTTAACCACTCCACCAGTTAAACCAAAGGAAAAATTGAAGCCGGAAGATAACCAAAATTGGGTATTATCACGCACTAGATATTGGTATTCTTTACCGATGCGAGTGGCGACATAAACCCGATCGGAAAGCTCTCCCAAATATAATCCCGTAACAACACCGACCTCGATACCTCTAAAAAGAATTGGTGTTCCGACTTGGATGGAACCGACATCGGTTGCATCAAGGTAAAGCGTCAGGCCATCTAAATAACGAGAGTCAGTGATATTGGCGGCTTGCAGTTCAAATTGATAACGACTTTTATGACTTCTACCGGGTTCGGCACTGATATAAGGTTGCAGTAAACTGTCTAAATTGTTGAGACCAGCAGGGGACAGTTCAGGTGTGACGACAGCAAAACGACTGCCTAATTTTGTAAAAGCGCTCACATATTCAGGGTAGAGGATGGCTTTCGCCTGAACTTCACGTTTATCCGCAGACAGTTTTAATGATTCAATTTGACCGATATTAATGCCTAAATAGCGAATTGGCATGCCTTCAGAAAGCTTCGAGGCGTCAAAGGTGGCTAAAGTGACAACACTACCAATCGCTTTTGCAGAAGCTTCGTTAGGGTATAGCGTATGTCGACGCGCTTTATTCACGGTAGCATTATCAAAGTTATCAAAGCTAATTGCGCCGCTAATGGCACGGCTTAATGGTGCAGCTTGCACGGTCAACCCGTGACTATTTAACGCAACTTTTGCACCACCTTCCGCCCAGAACACACTGTTGTCAGTGAGTAAATGACGATATTCACTGGAAATATTAACATCGATAGCAAATCCTGATTTTGTTGGCTTGATAGCAATGATCTTCCCAACGGCGAATTGACGATAAAGAACGACTGAACCGGCTTGGATATCAGGTAAACTTGAAGCGTTAAGTGTGATTGTCGTTGGTGGTAAAGCACCGAGAATACCCGCTTTGGCATTTTCATCGCTGCGATACAGTGGAAAAGTGTCAGGAAGCTTGTCTTGGCTGTTACCGACAAGTAGATGTAGTCCCCCTTCGAGCCACTCTTGAGGGGTAGCTCCTTGAAATTGAAGCCCATTTAACCCGAGTTGAATATCAACGCGACTATTCGCCACAAATTTGCTGTCTGCTCGCACAAGGTGGCGATATTCATCATAAATTGCGATAGTAAAGTCAACTTTATCGGTCGTTAAGTGACGTTGTAACACTTCACCAATTTGTATACCGCGATAGACAACGGGCTGCCCTTGATCCACGCCAAAAGTATCATCGGCCCATAAGGTTAAATTAAGGGGGGATTGGCTAGTTTGCTTGACTTTGTTTGCCGCAGTTGCACTGCTTTGTAAGACAAATGATTGGCCTTCTTCTGCTTGTGGGCTGCCTTCAGGGGAATCAAATGCAACTGCACCATTAATTACCGCAGAAAGGCTTTCCATTTTGACATTCGCACCTGACTTTAGGTCAAAACTGCCTTGTAAACCTGAGACATTCCAAAACTGACTGTCTTTACGGACAAGACTCGCATAGCGTTTTTGTACAATCCCTGAGATAGATACGCCTTGGTTATCAGGTAAAATGGTGTAATCAGCAATATGCCCCACCGGTACTTTACGATAATAGATAGGCGAGTTTTCATTCAATGAACCTAAATCGGGGGCCGTAAGGTGAATAAGTAGCTCTCCTTGGTCAATATTTTGCTGTGGGGGTGTGTCTTGTGCGACAAAAGAAAATTGCTCTGAGCCCGTACTTGGCAGCATGCCAATATAATTCCCTCCGACAAGGGCATCGAGCCCAGAGACTCCTGCAAGTGAAGCTTTTGGCGTTACCAACCAAAACTTAGTCCCAGAATTTAATGCTGAACGCATGTCTTTGTTAATACTGGCGGTCACAATAATATTTTTCATGTCCTTACTAATAGACACGGACTGCACCAAGCCGACTTCAACACCTTGGTAACGAATAGGGGTACGATTGGCGACGACACCAGGGGCGGAGGTAAATTCAATGGTAATCTCGGTGCCGCGTTCAAGCCAATGTTGGAAGAGTAACCACCCTGCGATAAAGATAGCGACCAGAGGTAGCAACCAAAAAGGTGAAATGCGGGTGCGTCTGCGTTGTATTACTTCTGCGATATCATCAGAAGGTTCATTTTGTGGGTTTTGTTTTTCCATAAGAATCCCAAATTAAACGACTGTCTAAACACTCAACGGCTAAAATTGTTAGGATCACGGCGATGCCGAAATAGAGAGCAGCAGGCCCCATAGTAAAGGACATCAATTGTTCTCGGTTAACCAGTGTCATCATCAGCGCGATGACAAACAAATCCAACATTGACCATCGACCAATCCATGAAACAAACTTCAGTAATTTCATGCGTAAGACGGGGTCTGTTTTGCTATTAATATGAATCGAAAAAAGCAACAAAATCATAATAATAATTTTAATAAACGGAACTAAGATACTGGCAATAAAAACAATAATAGCAATTGGCCAATTACCTGAGTTGATAAGCGATACCACACCGGAATAAATGGTGTCTTCCAATCGCTGACCGTTTAAATAAAAAATGGAGATGGGCATTAGGTTAGCAGGTAACAATAACACCATGGCGGCAATCAGTGCTGCCCATGCTTTTTGTAAACTATAGGGATCTCGATATTGCACAGGACGATGACAACGTTGGCATTTCCCTTGTTTATTGCTGGGACCAGTATAATGACAAGCTGTACAGGTGACAGCATGCGCCTGTGAAGCTTTTTCTTCTATGGGATAAAAATTTTTCCATAGTACATCAAGATTGATGTGGATGAGTATTAGCAAGCTCAAAAGAGACATGGTAATAAAGGCAATTAACCCATGACCGATAAATACACTGGCATAATCTTGCATTTTGATAGCAGCAATGCCGAGGGCAATTAAGTAAACATCCAACATAACCCATTCTTTGATATGGCTCAGGATCAATAAAATGGGACGAAGGTTTAAGCCTATTTTTTGGCCAATTAATAGGGACAAAATTAAAACAGGTAACAGTAAAGGGGCGGCAATCGCACAAAAAGCCACTATACTGGCAGTGAAGGGATCGCCTTGTTGGTTAATTAAGCGAATACCTTCTATGACATTGGCATTGATTTGGCTACCCAATAAATGAATCGATATCAATGGTTGCCAAAATGCAATAGGCGCTAGCATCAGTAGTGTGATGGCTAGTATCGAAAGCCGACTTAAAGACCAAGACCGCCCGTCGTTGAGTTCAGAGGCGCAACGTGGGCAAATAATCACTTGCCGCGGATTAAATGGCGGCATAAGAATTTTTTGATTGCAGTGGCTACAACATTGCAAAATCAAGTCAGTATGATTAATGTGGTTCATATTTGCTCATTTTTTGAGTTTAGCCCAGATGTAATCTAGTGTAAAAAAATTTACCTCAAAGTGACAACTTGGTAACCTTAGCATTACTCTTGGATATGTGTATTTTAATCACTTGATGATTACTAGAAATAATTATGGATAAAAAGAAGTATTATCTCGAACTTTCAGATAATCTCTCTGCTTTACTGGCGGGAGAATATGATTTAATTGCCACCTTGGCAAATACCAGTGCGTTATTATATGAGCGTTTAGATGGTGTTAACTGGGTTGGCTTTTACCTGAGTAATGGGCACGAGCTGGTTTTAGGTCCATTCCAAGGGAAAGTGGCATGTGTTCGCATTCCATTCGGTAAAGGGGTCTGTGGTACGGCATTTAATGATATCCAAGTTCAGCGTGTTGAAGATGTTCATGCTTTCCCTGGTCATATCGCTTGTGACGCCGCAAGTAATGCTGAAATTGTCTTTCCACTGGTGGTAAATGGTCAAAATATAGGGGTTTTAGATATTGATAGCCCAAATATTAACCAATTCGACCAAGAAGATGAAAAAGGGTTACAACACCTTGTAAACCAGTTGTGTCAGCATCTTGCAATGTGTTCTATGCCAAAATATTACTAAATATTGGGCTGTAAAATTAATAGTAACGTGGCAATTGTTAGCAACACGATTATAATGTCGGCTTGTTCATGCCCGTGAGGTTGGCAAAATCGTTGTTATCAGGAAATTTCATGGAAAATCAACCTAAGTTGAATAGTAGTAAAGAAGTTATCGCATTTCTAGCAGAGCGTTTTCCTCGCTGTTTTATCGCTGAAGGCGAAGCACGTCCGTTAAAAGTCGGAATTTTTCAAGATATCGTAGGGTGCTTAACTGAAGAAGATGGTATTAGCAAAACGCAACTGCGTTCAGCATTACGCATGTATACTTCGAGTTGGCGCTACCTTTACGGTGTTAAAGAAGGCGCAAAACGCGTTGGCCTAAATGGCGAAGATTGTGGTGAATTAGATGCTGAGCATATTGCTCATGCGCGTCAACAATTAACAGAGGCAAAAGCGCGCGTTCAGGCACAACGTGCTGAGCAAAAAGCGCAAAAACGCCCTGTAGCGAGAAAAACGGGTGAAAAACCGACTCGCAAGACAGACGCTACTAATGATAAAGCCCCACGTCGTCGCCCATCAGACAATAAAGAACGCCCGCAAAGTACATCAACCAAAACACCTCGTCGTAACAATCCAGCTCCTGAGCAAAATCTGCAATCAGTGACTGATATCAACGCACTTAAAATAGGTCAAACTGTGAAAGTGAAAGTCGGTAGCAGCTTGATGGACGCTTCCGTTCTGGAAATTGCGAAAGATGGTGTTAGAGTTCAATTGCCAACTGGACTGGCAATGATTGTACGCGCGGAACATTTAAAGTTCTGATACGGAGGTCAACCAGGTCATGAACAAATTTCTTAAAGTTGCACTAGTCGTTAGTTTAGCGACTTTCGGCAGTGCAATGGCTAATACTCAAGCAGTGGCTCCGGTCACTGCTGCTCAGTTACCTGTCTTAAAACAGAGCGCACAGCACGGCACCGTCAGTGAAAGGGTAACCTCACGGTTTACGCGTTCACATTATCGCCAATTTGATTTAGACAAGGCGTTTTCTGGGAAAATATTTGATCGTTATCTCAATATGCTAGATTTCGGTCACAATGTTTTACTTCAATCCGATGTTGACCAATACGCTAAAGATAAAGGAAAAGTCGGTCAATGGCTTGAGGATGGCAAATTAGATACGTTTTATGATCTGTATAATCTGTCTCAGGAAAGACGTTTCGAACGTTTTAAGTATGCATTAGCACGTTTAGAACAACCGATTGATTTGAATGCGACGGATTCGATTGAAGTTGACCGTTCAAAATCACCTTGGCCAAAAGATAAGCAAGAGCTTGACCGTCTTTGGGATCAAAAAGTCCGTTATGATTGGTTAAACTTAAAACTTTCAGGCAAAGATGACAAAGAAATCAAAGAAAAACTCACTAAGCGTTATAACTTTGCGTTGCGTCGCTTAACCCAAGCGCAAAGTGAAGATGTTTTTCAGTTAATTGTGAACGCATTTGCCCGTGAAATCGATCCGCACACCAGTTATCTTTCTCCTCGTAATACAGAGCAATTTAATTCTGAAATGAGTCTTTCATTAGAAGGGATCGGCGCTGTTTTGCAGCAGGATGATGAAAATACGGTGATTAACTCCCTCGTTGCAGGGGGGCCTGCGGCTAAGAGCAAAGAACTGAAAGTCGGTGACAAAATTATCGGCGTTGGTCAAATGGGTAAACCGATTGTTGATGTTGTGGGTTGGCGTCTGGATGATGTTGTTGCATTAATCAAAGGGCCTAAAGGAAGTCAGGTTCGTTTGGAAGTCGTTTCTGATACTAAAGGTGCGAAACCACATATCGTTACTTTAGTGCGGGAGCAGATCCGACTTGAAGACCGTGCCGTAAAACTGACGATCAAACAAGAAGGTAAAGATAAAGTTGCTGTGTTGGATATTCCAGGCTTTTATGTTGGTTTAACCAATGACGTAAAAACACAACTGCAAAATATGTCAAAAGATAATGTTTCTGCGTTAATTATTGACCTTCGTGGCAATGGTGGTGGAGCATTAACGGAAGCTGTTTCGTTATCAGGTTTGTTTATTCCGAAAGGGCCAATTGTTCAAGTGCGAGATAACAATGGTCAAGTTCGTCAAGATGTTGATGATGATGATGTTATTTACTATAAAGGGCCATTGGTTGTTTTAGTTGACCGTTTTAGTGCATCAGCTTCTGAAATTTTTGCCGCAGCAATGCAAGATTATGGTCGTGCGTTAATTGTCGGTGAACCTACATTTGGTAAAGGCACTGTTCAGCAGCACCGGAGTTTAAGCCGTGTTTATGACCAGATGTTGAAACCGGAATGGCCATCATTGGGATCTGTGCAATATACCATCCAGAAGTTTTATCGTGTCAATGGTGGTAGTACGCAACGTGAAGGGGTTACTCCAGATGTGGTGATGCCAACGGGGCAAGATCCTGCTGAAACGGGGGAAAGCTTTGAAGATAATGCGTTGCCATGGGATAGTATTCCTGCTGCGAACTACAGTAAAGTTGGTGATATTTCATCGGATTTATCTGCCATTAAAACCAAGCACCTCGCTAGAATTAGTCAGGATCGTGAATTCAATTATATCGATGAAGATATTGCGCGCTATAAAGTGAATAAAGAAAGTAAAAATCTGATTTCATTAAATTACGCACAGCGTAAGAAAGAAGATGATGAAATCGAGGCGACGAAGTTAAAACGCATAAATGAACGTAATGCGAAAGAAGGTAAGCCATTACTGAAAAAACTGGAAGACTTACCAAAAGATTACGAAGCGCCAGATCCTTATTTGGACGAAACGGTGAAGATGGCGGTTGATTTGGCTAAGCAAAATACCAAAATGCTATCCAGTAATTAGTCGTTCTAAATATCTTATTAAAGCCAGCTTACGCTGGCTTGAGGTTGTTGACAAAGTGGGATAAAAGCGTGGTTTTTCCCACTTTGTGTTATCAAGCGAAAATCAATATATTGATTTTCCTTGTTTATTTTCAAAATCTATCCAACCTGCTGCCAAACATGTTATGTTTGGCAGCCGTCTGAAGCCAGCTTATGCTGGCTTTTTTTGTTATGGTGGGTTGACCTTATTTAATAGCACTTTTATCCGCACTCACACTGTTTATTTGGGCGAGCCATTGCACTTCGTGAACCGTCAGTTTTAATGGTTTGGCTATAAAAGGGCGGTGTAATGTATAAGTTTGATTGGCAATTTTAATCATAGGTATTTCAGCTAACTTTTTGATTATCGTGTTTTCCTGTTGGGAAAATTTCGCCTGAGCATAATCTTGTAACAAGTCCCTATGTTTTTTTGTTGGATGACAGTTTTTAGAGTGAAAAGGTAAATGTATTGGCATATTTTTCTCGAGTAAGTGTATGTGTAGATTTATTTATACAGGGTATTTCTTTCCCTATCTTGTAAATTAAGTGGTAGGAAGGGTTATTTTGCTGCAGCTTTATTTAGGGGGGCGGAGTTTTTGATAGGTGAATGCTGGAATAATTGAGTTGGATTATTTATTTCATGAGTGTGATTAACTAAATTAATGTTCTGATGGTGGATTGCTTTACCTTTACTTAATTTATCCTAAACTTTTGGTGTAGCTCCCATAAACATGAGGCAATACCATGCGTAAAATACTTTTAGGATCGATAGTCGTTAGTATCATGATGGTTTCAGCGGTTAATACAGCGAATGCGAGGAATTATCCTTGCTCAGGCAGTAAAGGTGGAATAGAGCGCTGTGAAGATGGCAAATTTATTTGTAACGATGGCTCGACAAGTCGTTCAGAGCAAGTGTGTACGATTGAATTAAAAAACGATATCAATAGCAAGGCGGGCATTGTTGGGGGAGGGATTGGAGCAGGCGTCGCGAAACAATCCAGTAAAGCCTCTGATAAGGCGAAAACAGTGAAAGATAACGTGTCTAAAGAAGTGGAGAAAGAGACGAAAGAAAAGGCAAATAAAGTTGCGGACAAAGACGTGACTAAAGAGACAAAAGAAAAAGCGTCAAAAGCGGCAGACAAGAAAGAGACAGTGAAAGAAACAAAAGAAAAAGCAAATAAAGTTGCGGACAAAGACGTGACTAAAGAGACAAAAGAAAAAGCGTCAAAAGCGGCAGACAAGAAAGAGACAGTGAAAGAAACAAAAGAAAAGGCAAATAAAGCTGCGGACAAAGACGTGACTAAAGAGACAAAAGAAAAAGCGGCTAAAGCAGCTGATAAAAAAGCCGCAGTGAAAGAGACAAAAGAAAAGGCAAGTAAAACGGCGGATAAAGAAAAGTCAAAAGTAGTGAAAGAAAAAGCGACTAAAGCAACTGATAAGGAAAAGGCAAATAATTAAAGTCCCCATTTTTCTGTTTCGCTAACATTGTCATGATAATGCCACCTTCGGGTGGCATTATTTTTGGTGTATAATTTTCATTAAAAGTTGACTATTGCTTATTAGGCTAGGAAAGTCAGCAAAAGCTCTGATAAATACATTATTCAGCGCTATTTTGCGCAAAAATTAGCTTTCTCTATTCAATTAAAAACAAGTTGAAATTGAACGGGTTAAAAAGTGAACCTTTTAAAACAAATAGTTAAAATTCGAATGCGTATCGCCAAAAGCGTGTACTGGAGACTTTTACCCTTTTTTAGTTTTGCTATGTAAAGTTATGTTGTTTTTTGCTGTTTTCGTGTTAATTGACTTGAAATAGTGTGAAAAAACCTTATTTATAAAGTAAATTCTACGTGATCTTAGTTTTTACCAAGGAATACAAAAAAATGATGAGAATTGCTTTATTCTTGCTCACAAACTTAGCGGTTATGTTTGTGTTTGGAATAATATTAAGTTTAACGGGTATTCGCGGCAGCAGTGTTCAAGGCTTGCTCATTATGGCGGGTCTGTTTGGGTTTGGTGGTGCTTTTATTTCATTGTTAATGTCAAAGTGGATGGCACTGAAATCGGTGGGCGGTGAGGTTATTGAAAATCCACGTAATCAAACTGAACAATGGTTAATGACAACGGTTGCGCGTCAAGCACAGCAAGTCGGCATTAAAATGCCTCAGGTCGCTATTTACCATGCACCAGATATCAACGCGTTTGCAACAGGGGCGCGTCGCGATGATTCATTAGTTGCAGTGAGTACAGGGCTACTTGAAAATATGAGCCGCGATGAAGCAGAAGCCGTTATCGCCCATGAAATCAGCCATATTGCTAATGGCGATATGGTTACAATGACCTTGCTGCAAGGTGTTGTAAACACCTTCGTCATCTTTATTTCTCGTATTATTGCCCAATTAGCAGCTGGCTTTATGTCAAATAATGATAACGAAAGCGAAAGTAGTAACGGTAATCCGATGGTTTACTTTGCGGTTTCCATGGTATTGGAAATTGTGTTTGGTATCTTAGCGAGCATTATTACCATGTGGTTCTCTCGCTATCGTGAGTTCCATGCTGATGCAGGTTCGGCAAAATTAGTTGGGCGTGAAAAAATGATCGCAGCCCTGCAAAGATTGAAAACCAGTTATGAGCCGCAAGAGGAAGGGCGTTTGATGGCATTTTGCATCAATGGCCGTGGTAAGGCATTTAGTGAATTATTCCTATCACATCCACCGTTAGACAAACGCATTGAAGCGCTTCGCTCCGGTGAATATTTAAAATAGTACAAAAGGCCACTTCTAATGAAGTGGCTTTTTTAATGTATATTAATAGGAATAAAAAAAATGAAACTTTCAAATAGTGTTAGCGGTGCCTTGAGAACTTTCGCTTATTTTATGACCAGTGGTAGCCACTACATGCTCAATGGTATTGATTATGTTGAATTATGTGCAGATGATCCTAGTTTAGTCGAGCAAGTGTATGCCATTTTAATCAATACATTAGAACTTGATGAAAATGGCGATGTTATTAACTTCACATACGCCCAAAAACGCGCGACTGACTATATTCGTTGGTATGATGATCACTCTTATGTCGTTGATCCACCCTATGAGGATTGGGAAATTGCGCTACATAGTATTCCAACAAGCTAAATCCAAATTAAGGGTTTATAAAAAAGCCTATAGGACACAGCTAGCCTTATAAGTAAAAAATATCTATTTATTTAATAATGCATCTTCAACATAGATATCCATAATAAGCTATATTAATTCTAGTGATAGCGTATTTCGCTAGGAGATATGTAGGCTTTGATGGTCAATTTTTATTTGAATTACAGCGATTTTAGGCAAGGGGAGAGGTTCCCCGCTTAGTGAAATCGACAAGTGCCCCTAACATCAAACGGGTAATGTGCTTTGATGGAACTCGCAGAACAGCGTTTAGAGACAATATCTGATTCACGTCGTCGTCAGTCAACATGACGGAGCCATTCATCCATTTATTGGGTTGTTTTTTGGCCGTTTTTAACGGTAAAAATCAGCAACCAAGATAAACAGACCCTAGTGTTTAATTTTCAAAAGGATAGCCATATGGACGTACTGGTTAAAACAATGCTTTTCGGTAATTCATTTCAAACAGTCGCTAACCCCGCACGACTTGTCCCCATTAAATTTGAAATTTACCAATCAGACCAAGGGTTTTACCATCGAATTTATAAAGAAGTGGGGATGTCTGGGGCAAATTTAGGACAGGTATTTCGTGTGTGGGCATTTGAAGAACAAACAAGTTGGGATAAGCAAACGAAGAATACAACACTTGATGAATATGTGAGTTATTGCAAGAGCTTGTATACGCAAGCAGAACAATAAATAAGATAAAAAAAACCCCCTTCATAGGGTTTGAAGGGGGAGCTAAATGAATAAAGAATGGTTTAATTCGTTAATAAAGATAGATGATTTCGGTAACAAAAACTTAGTTATTTGTGCAGTTAATCCATTCTTTGCTATTTTTATGCTTTAAATAGCATTTATCGCTAAATAATCTATTGGCGATAACCAGTTTTAATTTGTTCTAAGATACTGGTATAGGTTTCTGCTTGTTTTTGGTCTTCCATTTGAGCAACTTCGCGTTGCATTTTGATCAAAATCTTACCTGCATCAGCTTGACCAATAGCTTTAAGCATATGGGTGACCAAATTTTTTAAGCATGTTACTTCATCGGCAAGTGCGTTGACATCAGGTTCAGTAGGAAAATGGGTTTTCATTAAATCAATCCTTTAAGAAAAAAGTAATTTTATCAAAAGTAATTTTATCGATTGTAGCATAGAAAAAATAATATGTGCTTTCAGATAAATAAGATGTATGTAATCAGAAAATAAAGCAGCTAAATAAGCATCTATTAGTTGAATTTTTCAGCATGAGCTTAGCTGAATTTTGCAGCATTATATTTTTGATAGAGGGCTAACAGTAAGTACAACTCTTTTTTGTTCATGATCAACACCGAGAGCAAGCTTTAAAATAGCCAAATAGTTGTGATACAATTCACATAATTCGGTGAGTAGCGCAATAAAACACCGTTTAATCGTTCAGTTTAGTTCTAAACAAATATTTTCCTATGTGCCATCGTCATAAATCGGCAATCGATTTGTGTAATTAGCTTATGGAAAACTGAAGGCAAAATAAATAATGACACAAGTATCGAGAAAAACCGCTTGGATCCGCGTTTTAGCGTTAGCGGTTGCTGCATTTGTTTTTAATACAACAGAGTTTGTCCCTGTTGCATTATTAAGTGATATTGCAGCCAGTTTTGACATGACGGTGGCGCATACAGGATTGATGATCACCATATATGCGTGGGTGGTGGCGTTAATGTCGTTACCGTTAATGTTATTAACCAGTAAAATCGAACGCCGTAAGCTACTGGGCTTCTTATTTGTTATTTTTATTATTAGCCATATTGTTTCAGGTTTTGCGTGGAACTTTAACATGTTAATAGTGGGGCGTGTTGGTGTTGCTTTATCTCATGCGGTGTTTTGGTCGATCACGGCATCATTAGCTATTCGTGTGGCGCCAGCGGGTAAAAAAGCACAAGCGTTAGGTTTGCTGGCAACGGGGACGGCGTTAGCCACTGTTTTAGGTTTGCCAATCGGTCGTATCATCGGGCAGTTTTTAGGCTGGCGAGTGACGTTCTTGGGTATTGGTGTCGTGGCATTACTCACTATGATTGCGCTGCTTCGCTTCTTACCGCGCTTACCAAGTGAACATTCTGGTTCGTTGAAAAGTCTTCCCGTGATATTTAAACGTCCTGCGTTAGTGGGCATGTTTGCACTTACCGTGTTAGTGGTAACCGCACACTTTGCTGCATATAGCTATATTGAGCCATTTGTCCGTGATGTGGCGCATCAAAGTCAAAACTTTGCTACGGTATTACTGTTGATTTTTGGCGCATCAGGGATCATCGGTAGTGTCATTTTTAGTCGCTATAGCACTAAGCTCTCCTTAATATTCTTACCCTCAGCGATAGCTTTAATGACGCTGTGCCTGCTATTGCTGTTACCTATGGGGGCAAATGCATGGTCACTGGTTCTATTGTCGATATTCTGGGGAATTGCGATGATGTGCATTGGCCTAGGGATGCAGGTCAAAGTGATTGATTTAGCACCGGATGCCACAGACTTGGCCATGGCTATCTTCTCTGGGATCTTTAATATCGGGATCGGCGGTGGCGCATTACTGGGTAATCAAGTGATTGTACATCTGGGGATGACGCAAATTGGTTATGTAGGGGGGGCGATTGGTGCAATATCCCTTGTCTGGTGTCTCTATTTGTTTAGGCGTTATAGCCAAATCTTAAGTGATAAGCAGGTCCTTGCTGCACAACATTAACAATCTAGCTTGATGTAATATTAAAATAAGCTCTGTACCGCTTTTAACGGCTACAGAGTTTTTTCTGTTTTCTGTGCTATTTGTTTCTTTTAATACAACACTAAGGATCACCGATGAAAGGTCTAAGTTTTCTCTTAATGTCTATTCTTGCCGAAGTCATTGCAACAACCACACTAAAAGCCTCTGAGGGGTTTAGCCGTTTTTGGCCGTCATTAATTGTGATTATTGGCTATGGCGTCTCTTTCTGGGGGTTATCACAGGTCGTGAAAGTGATGCCATTAGGGATTGCTTATGCCATCTGGTCTGGCTTAGGAATTGTGCTTGTTTCGGTCGCTGCAATTTTTATTTATAACCAAAAACTCGATTTACCTGCAATTATTGGTATGCTATTAATTATAGTTGGTGTTTTAGTAATCAATTTATTTTCAAAAAGTAGCGCACATTAGTGCAAGGGATGACAACGGTTTAACGGGAGATAAAGCGCATGGGGCGTAAGGTCAGTCAGTTATTAAAATCGGTGATGGCAGTGGTGGTTGCCGGAATAATGTCAGTGATGTTATCGGCTTGTGGAAACTCAGAAGTGAATAAAACCGTTGATAATTCTGCAACTCAATATGCGAAGCAAGTGGTTAATTTGGGCCCAGGCGCTCAAGAAGCTTGCGTTTCAGCAGGGGGATTACCTGCATTAACGTTTGAGCTGAATGGCGATAAAACTGCGGTCTGCCAATTTGCAAATGGCAAACGTTGCGCTGCAAATGTGATCCAAAGTGGTGCTTGTATTTAATCTTTATTCAAGCTTTACAAAAGAAAGCCCCCTTTAATTGGGGGCTTTGAGGTTGTTGACAAAGTGGGATAAAAGCGTGGTTTTTCCCACTTTGTGTTATCAGCCGAAAATCAATATATTGATTTTCCTTATTTTTTCAAAACCTATCCAACCTGCTGGCAAACCTAATCGGTTTGTCAGCAGTCTGAAAGCCCCCTTTAATTGGGGGCTTTTTACATGTTTCAGTTCAGATATGACTAACGTGATTTTTTACTAGGGAAAAATTGACTAATGAGTACAATAACCGCAACTAAAATATAAGCTGCAAAAATACCAATTAACCACTGCGGCATATCAAGACCGATAAATACCCACTGCCTTACAGCGCAGTCACCCGTTGCTTCAAACATGGCAGGAACCCACTCTTGCAGAGGTAGCCAGTCAGGGAAGTTGACAAAGAAATCGCAAGAAGCAAATGGTGAAGGATAAAGTTGCAGCATGGTGTGTTCCCATGCGAGGCTTAAACCACGCCAAGCGGCGTAAATCCAGATAACAATCGCAACCCAGCGAACGATAACATTCCGTGGTGCGATGGCACCAATTAAGCCTGCGAACATCACGCCTAACAATGCAACACGCTCATAAATACACATTACACAGGGTTGTAATTTCATGACATGTTGAAAATACAGTGCGGCACACTCTAACATAAAGGCGGTAAAGGCCATTAATAGCCACGCGCCTCGTCCTTGTGAGCAGTAGTTAAAAAATCGAAACATACGTGAGATATCCTAATTGAGTGATGCGCACATTTTGCCCCTATCTGACTGATAAAAAAAGCGCTTAAAGCAAAATAAATACCGTTTCTAGTTAGGTTTTACCAAACATTACAATCAGGCGCTAGGAAAAACGCCTGATTGATATTACACATCATCACTACCCAAAAGATATTAAACCAATGGCGCCCATCCAATGTGTTATTGGCACCAACCAATACTCAATGCCTAATAAGCCAACAATGGTCATGACAATGGTATAAGGAAGAGCCATCCATACCATTCGACCATAAGATAAACGAATTAATGGGGAGAGGGCTGAGGTTAATAAAAATAAAAATGCGGCTTGTCCATTAGGTGTTGCCACCGATGGGAGGTTTGTCCCTGTGTTGATGGCTACGGCTAAGAATTGGTATTGTTCCGCTGAAATAAGCCCTTCATTTGCGGCCTTCATGGCTTCTGTAATGTACACTGTACCGACAAAAACATTGTCTGATACGGCAGATAGCAAGCCATTAAACAGATAAAATAAGGACAGTTGAGAGGACTCGGATGATTGTAATACGAACTGAATAAACGGTGTGAATAGCTGTTGGTCAATAATAACAGCAACGATGCTGAAAAATACGGTTAATAATGCGGTGAAAGGGAGGGCTTCTTCGAACGCTTTACCCAGTGCATGTTCGTCAGTGATGCCACAAAATGCAGTCGTTAACACAATCACGGATAAACCGATAAGCCCGACTTCGGCAAAATGGAATGCTAAAGCGACAATAAGCCATATGCCAATTAAGCCTTGCACCCACAATTGTGCTTGTTCCCTTTTTGTCCGTTTGGCACTCATTTTTTTATCGTGGTCGGTTAAAATTTGGCGCACACTAGTTGGTAGTTCTGCCCCATAACCAAAGAGTTTGAATCTTTCAACTAAAAAACAAACGACTAACCCACAGAGGAAAACTGGGATAGTGACAGGTGCCATGCGAATATAAAAAGTAATAAAATCCCAATCAACGTGTTTGGCGATGATTAAATTTTGGGGTTCACCGACCATGGTCATTACACCACCCAAGGCCGTACCAATCCCAGCATGCATCATTAAACTACGTAAAAACGCGCGAAATTGCTCCAAGGTTTGTTTTTGTTCGCTGCTATTGATGAATTTATCATTTTGCAGGTCAATATCACTGTGTTGATTTGATGCATATTGGTGATAAATAGAATAGAAACCAATTGAAACGCTGATCACGACAGCAATGACGGTTAAAGCATCTAAAAAAGCAGATAGAAACGCACTTGCTAAGCAAAAAGCTAATGACAGAATTCGTTTAGAACGGACGTTTATCAGTAATTTGGTAAATACAAATAACAAAAGCTGCTTCATAAAATAGATACCAGCTACCATGAAGATCAGCAGTAAAACGACTTCAAGATTGTTACTGATTTCATGGGAAATCTGCGCAGGGCTTGTCATACCAATGAGCACGGCCTCGATTGCGAGTAGGCCACCGGGTTGTAATGGATAGCATTTTAATGCCATTGCTAATGTGAATATAAATTCAATCACTAATAGCCATCCAGCAATAAACGGGCTGGCAAAATAGAAAACAATAGGGTTAATGATGAGAAAAGTAATTATCGCAAGCTTGTACCAATCAGGTGAATTCCCAAGAAAGTTTTTCAAAAATGCACTTTTTAAACTAAAATCCATTATGATCCGTTATCCTCTTATTGGATGTCATGTGACATCACATACTACTCTTATCTTTTACGGATTTTAAGTCTATTTGCTAATTGATACTGTATGAATTATATGGGAATTCTATGATTTGCTAACTATATCAGAGGACGACAATCTGGTATGATTTCCCCAATATCCGTTTAAAAGGTTTGGAATAATAAAAATATGGTTATTAAAGCTCAAAGCCCGGCAGGTTTTGCGGAAGAGTATATTATTGAAAGTATATGGAACAACCGTTTTCCACCAGGTTCAATCTTGCCTGCTGAGCGCGAACTTTCTGAGTTAATTGGTGTGACCCGCACCACATTGCGTGAAGTATTACAGCGGCTAGCTCGTGATGGTTGGTTAACCATACAGCATGGTAAACCGACTAAGGTGAATAACTATTGGGAGACATCAGGCTTAAATATTTTAGAAACATTAGCTCGATTAGATCACGATAGGGTTCCACAACTTATTGATAATTTACTGGCAGTACGAACAAATATTGCCTCGATTTTTATCCGAACGGCATTTCGGAATAACCCAGAAAAGTCCTTAGAAGTGTTAGCGGGCAGAGAAAAAGTCGAAGATAACTCAGATGCATTTAGTGATTTGGATTACAATATTTTTCGCGGCTTAGCTTTTGCATCAGGAAACCCCATTTATGGTTTAATTATCAATGGGTTAAAGGGGTTGTATACCCGTGTTGGGCGATACTATTTTTCGAATCCAGAGGCAAGGCGCTTAGCATTAAGCTTTTATCAGCAGTTAAGTCACCTGTGCCGTGAACAAGCGTATGATCGCATTATGGAATGTGTACGTAATTACGGTAAAGAAAGTGGCATAATTTGGCATTCCATGCAAGGCAATATGCCATCTGATTTAGCGCATATTCGCTAACACGGTGAAAACCTGTTTTGTCAAGCCAGCATTCAGTGATGATTGCTGGCTTTTTGCTATTCATTGACACGGAGTTTCCTTTTTACTGCCCTTAACCAAAAATACGCAAGGGAGCTGCCGCTATCTTGGCGTGAAATTGCCATATTCAAACAATAATCTGCTTATAGTAAATTTGTTGGGATATAAGTTTGTTGGTTGTGCTTTTTTGGGTATGTGTGATTAAAGCATTATCAATAGCCATTTTTTGCTTATTGATAGATTCTACTAAAAAAGATATCAGTAGTTTCGCTATTTTTTATTAATTTATGTGTAACTTACTGATAATAAAGCATCGTATAAGAAAGCGTTATTCTGGGTCTTAGCATTAAAATCTATTTTGTAAATATAATGTGACAATAATTGAATTTTTTATCTGAATTGTTAAAAGTGTTAATCCACTGCATTGGCAAAAGAATACTAGAATATTATTCTAATGAATAAGTCATCATTTTGCGGCTGAGGATCCTATGAAAATTCTAGTGTTAGGTGCAGGTGTTATTGGTGTGACAACAGCATGGTATTTGGCGCAAGAAGGCCATGAAGTCATTGTTGTGGATAGGCAGCACGATGCTGCGGAAGAAACCAGTGCAGGTAATGCAGGGCAAGTTTCCCCGGGGTATGCAACGCCATGGGGCGCGCCGGGTATTCCACTGAAAGCAGTGAAATGGATGTTTGAAAAACACGCGCCATTAGCAATTCGACCAGATGGGTCATTGTTTCAACTGCGTTGGATGTGGCAAATGCTGAAAAATTGCGATATTCAACACTATACGATGAATAAAAGCCGTATGGTGCGTATCGCTGAGTATAGTCGCGATTGCATGCGTGAGCTTAGAAAGGATACGGGTATTCATTACGAGGAGCGGCAAGGGGGAACATTGCAGCTATTTCGTACAGCCAAACAATTTGATAATGCTGCTAACGATATCGCTGTACTGCAACAAGAGGGCGTACCGTACGAGCTATTAACGTCTGATGAATTAGTCAATGCAGAGCCTGCACTTGAATATGTGAAGCATAAGCTGACGGGGGGCTTACGTTTACCGAATGATGAAACTGGCGATTGTCAGCAATTTACGAAAAAACTCGCTAAAATGGCGAGTGATGCGGGGGTTAAATTCCAATTTGGCATGCAGGTTGAACAGATATTAACCCAAGGGCAACGTGTTAGCGGCGTCCGTATTGATGGGCAAATTATGCAGGCGGATCGCTATGTTGTTGCTATGGGTTCATACTCTACGGCGATATTACAAAAATTGGTTAAAATCCCCGTCTATCCATTAAAAGGCTATTCGTTGACGATGCCAATTATTGATCCTCAAAGAGCACCAACTTCAACCATTTTAGATGAAACCTATAAAATTGCAGTCACGCGTTTTGATGAGCGCATTCGTGTTGGTGGCATGGCGGAAGTGGTTGGGTTTAATTTAACTATCCTGAAAAAACGCTGTGAAACGTTGAAAATGGTGGTACAAGATTTATATCAAGGTGGGGGGGATATCGCTCAAGCTCAATTTTGGACAGGGCTAAGGCCGATGACGCCAGATGGTACCCCCATCGTTGGGCCAACCGCGTATAGCAATTTATATCTTAACACGGGACACGGTACGCTGGGTTGGACAATGGCATGTGGTGCAGGGAAGTTGCTGGCGGATTTAATTTCAGGTAACACACCCGCCATTGCTTCTGATGACTTATCGGTATCACGGTATCTCGATGGGTTTAATACAAAATTAGTGGCAAGTGGGCATCTTAACCCCGCACGTTAATTTGATGAACTATGTGACCGATGTGTTGATATAACAATAGACATATATTTAAGGAATTAAGATGCCACGCCCAATTAGTGCTGTTATCCATCTAGACAATCTGCAACATAATTTATCAGTTGTGCGTCAGCACACCGGTCAGGCGAAAATTTGGTCAGTTATGAAGGCGGATGGCTATGGCCACGGGATCAAGCATATTTGGTCATCACTGAGTGATACAGACGGTTTTGCCGTGTTAGATCTTCAAGAGGCGATATTACTGCGCGAAGAAGGTTGGGCCGGCCCTATTTTACTCCTTGAAGGTTTTTTTCAACCTCAAGATTTGGGGATGATTGATCAGTACCATCTAACGACGAGTGTACACAGTGAATGGCAACTTTATGCTATTGAAAATGCGCAGCTTTCCGCACCAATTTCGGTATACGTGAAACTCAATAGCGGTATGAACCGCTTAGGTTTTTCCGTAGGTGAATATCAAAAAGTGGTGGAACGATTGGTAAAAATGCCCAATGTCAGTAGCGTTACTTTGATGAGCCACTTTGCAAACTCAGATAGGTGCAATGGGATTGCTGAACCATTCGAGAAAATCAAACAGTTTGGTCATTTGTCTTTACAAACCTGTATTGCCAATTCTGGTGCAACACTTTGGCACAAAGAAACACATTATGATTGGGTACGAACGGGAATATTACTGTATGGTGCATCCCCAAGTGGCAGATCAGCGGATATTCAACAATATTCGCTAAGAGCAGCGATGACGTTGCAGTCAGAGGTGATAGCAATACATGACATCGCTGCTGGGGAGTCGATAGGTTATGGGAGTCGATTTACTTCATCCAAACCGATGCGTATTGCGACAGTGGCTTGTGGTTATGCTGATGGCTATCCACGTCATGCACCGAATGGAACTCCCGTTTGGTGCAATGGAAAACGCTGTGCGCTATTAGGTGCAGTTTCTATGGATATGTTGAGTATTGATATTACTGATTGTAGTGATGTGAAATTAGGGGCGAAAGTGGAGTTGTGGGGGCAGAATTTACCTGTGGATGATGTGGCACAAGCTTCAGGGACGATAGGCTATGAATTACTGTGTGCCCTTGCAAAAAGAGTTCCTATTCGTTACGAAAAAAGCGTAGAATAATTGTTCACCAATGTTGTTGAACCCGCATATATTTAACTTTAAGTGTGATTTTGATTTTGAAGATTGGGGATCTTTGCATATTGATATAACATATAACTTTGATCCGTTTCTCATTCTTTTTAGGTTTAATTTATGTCTAAAACAATTAAGTTAACCACACTTGCTGTGGCGTTAAGTGTATTATCTAGCGCGGCATTAGCTGGAACATGGTCTGTTGGTGGTTCGGTATTGGCGCAGTCTACGCCGTATAAAGGCATTAAGTCTCGTGACTATCTTACACCAGTTCCCATTGTGAATTATGATAGCGAGAATTTTTACTTTCATACATTAGCGGCGGGTTACTATTTGTGGAATGATACGCAAGATCAGTTATCTTTAGATGCATTCTATTATCCACAATTCTTTAAACCTAAAGACAATGATGACAAAGCCATGCGTGAATTAGACCGTCGTCGTGATACTGTCATGACAGGTTTAACATACCGCCATAAAGCTGACTGGGGAACATTGCGTACCAATATTTCAGGTGACATCCTTGGGATCAGCAATGGTATTCGTGGTGAGTTTGCTTATCTATACGGTTTCAACGGTGATAAATGGTCTATCACACCCGGCCTAGGAATTAAATGGGATAGCAAAAACCAAAACCGTTATGAATACGGCGTTTCGTCAAAAGAGTCCCGTAATAGTGGTTTAAAACGGTATAATCCAGGCTCAAGTTGGACGCCATATATGGAAGTCACGGGTAACTACCGTTTCGACGAAAATTGGACTGTGTTTGCACTGGGGCGTATTGACCGCCTGCCAAGTGAAGTTAAAGATAGCCCTATGGTTAATAAATCTGTTTCTGCCATTATGTGGACAGGTGTCACTTACACATTCTAATGGGTAGTGAAAAATAACTAAACCCCAGTGAGATGTGCTTACTGGGGTTTTATTTTGCTTCAGGATTAATCTTGTGGCTTATTATCCCGGCTCACCATGACCAACGACAGGCGGGCAGGGTGCTGGGCATCACTTTTCATTGGCACATTGATACTGGCCGTTTCAACACATACCATCTGTTTGTAACCATTATTTGGCATATCTTGCATACTGCATGACAATTCTGCCCAAGGGTTCCAACATACCACATCACTGTTATGGTAGTGGTGTAGCTCAATGGTACGGTTCCAACCATCATCACGCAGTAAGCTGTATTCTTCGGGCTCAGAATAGATGCGATCAGTGTGTTTGTTAAATTTTAACGGTTCAGACTCATATACTTCTTTATCGGTGACTTTGTCAAAATAGTGACCACCAAGACCATAAACCGTCGCTTTGTGAATGTCACTGATATTAAAGTAGGAGTGTAATGCGGCGGTGGCTTCAAAATCACCGTAGCTTTCGAGCTCAAGCTCACAAGTTTCACCGAGTTTCATTCGTAAAATCAAGGTGAACTCATGAGGCCATAATTTACGGGTATATTCGGTATCAGTAAGTGTGAAAGTAAGGATCACACCATCATCATGCTCATTATGTGCGGTAAACTGCCAAGGCAAAATACGGGCAAAACCGTGGCTTGGGCTAGCAACAGGGCCAAACCATGGCCAACAAATCGGAACGCCTCCACGGATTGCTACACCTTCTTTAAACGCACTTTCTGAACTTAACCAGAGGCAAGGTTTTTGCCCTGAAGGCTGCCAATCAATCAGATGTGCGCCTTGTAAACTCACTGCACCACGAACTTTTGGGTGAGAAACCACGATCAGAGGGAGCTCACCTAATTGGCGTTGAGTGATATAAGCGGAAAGTTGTTTGATGACAGGTAAAGCAAAAATTTTGTCGTGCATAGTATCGGCCTGTGTTGATAGAGACAGCGTTAATACGCATTATACGTTTTGCGTGTAGCGGATTTGTGCGGTGTATGGCACTTATCTTTAATTTTACAGAAAGTGGTTTTATACGGTATCGAATAATGGATTAAAGATAAATAACGTAAGAGAAAATTTTAATGCAGCATTCGAGACGATACAAAAGAGCCGCCAAATGGCGGCTCAGTCAGACTGGTTGCTTTACAGCTCTTATTTAGAGATGTGAGCGATCAGGTCTAATACTTTGTTTGAATAACCCGTTTCGTTGTCATACCAAGAAACTAATTTAACAAAGTTGTCATTCAGTGCGATACCTGCTTTAGCATCAAACACAGAAGTCAGTTTTTCGCCGTTGAAGTCAGTTGATACAACGTCATCTTCAGTATAACCCAGAACACCTTTCAGCTCGCCTGCCGCTGCTTCTTTGATTGCGTCACAGATTTGAGTGTAAGTTGCTGGTTTTTCCAGACGAACAGTTAAGTCAACAACAGAAACGTTTGGTGTTGGAACACGGAAAGACATACCAGTCAGTTTGCCGTTCAGCTCAGGAATAACTTTACCTACTGCTTTAGCAGCACCTGTTGAAGATGGGATGATATTTTGGGCCGCACCACGACCACCACGCCAGTCTTTGTGAGAAGGGCCATCAACAGTTTTTTGAGTTGCAGTTGTTGCGTGAACAGTGGTCATCAGACCTTCAACAATGCCGAATTTGTCGTTGATAACTTTAGCCAGTGGAGCTAAGCAGTTAGTTGTGCAAGATGCGTTAGATACGATTTCTTGACCTGCGTAAGCTTTATGGTTAACGCCCATAACGAACATTGGGGTATCGTCTTTAGAAGGACCAGTCAGAACAACTTTTTTCGCGCCTGCTTGGATGTGTTTACGCGCAGTTTCGTCAGTCAGGAAGATACCTGTTGCTTCAGCAACAACATCAACACCGACTTCGTTCCATTTCAGGTTTGCAGGATCTTTTTCTGCAGTAACACGGATTTTTTTACCGTTTACAATCAGGTGACCATCTTTAACTTCAACGGTACCGTTGAAACGACCGTGAGTTGAGTCGTATTTCAGCATGTAAGCCATGTATTCTGCATCGAGCAGGTCGTTGATTGCAACGATTTCGATATCAGAACGCTCTTGTGCAGCACGGAAAACGATACGGCCAATACGACCAAAACCATTAATACCTACTTTGATAGTCATAGTATTTCCACCAGCTATTTATTCGTGAATTAAGTTGTAGTTAAAGTTACCAAAACCTTGCCAGCCGTCAAGCGGAATCGTGTCAATTATTGAAAAAAATCAATTCTGATACCACCAACTGCTTATTTGTCAGCCACTTCAGCGGCAAATACAGCCGCACGTATTATCGGGATTGTGCAGCATAATGAAACCATCTATCAGTGATATATGTGATACGGTTCACAAATCAAAACGGAAAGTAAGATGCTTCTTAGTTTAGAATAGTTTTACAAAAAATGTTGTTAATTTTTTGTTGCTCGAAATTGCAGTATGATAGTCATCAACCGAATAAACTATTTAAATACGTGGGTAAGTCATGTCACATAAAGATAAGCAACACGTTGATATTTCAGGTTTAAATGAAATGCAGCGCTATGTTACACAGCAAGCGGGCACGGAGCCGCCATTCAGCGGTCAATTATTGCATAACCGTAAAGAAGGTGTGTACGAATGTCTGTGTTGTGGTACACCTTTATTTATGTCTGAAACCAAATTTGACGCAGGTTGTGGGTGGCCAAGCTTTTATGAACCAGTGAACGAGCATGCGATTAAATACATCGAAGATTTCTCCCATGGCATGCATCGCATTGAGGTTCGCTGCCAACATTGTAATGCTCATTTAGGGCATGTATTTCCAGATGGTCCCATGCCAACGGGTCAACGTTACTGTATTAATTCAGCATCCTTAAGCTTTTTGGACAAAGCATCAGGCGAAAAGACACGAGGTTAGGCTGCTGAAGGCTGCTGAAGGCTGCTGAAGTCTATAATTTTATATCAACAATACTGAGCGGTAACGATTCAGCTAAAGGTTAGAACAGTTTAGTCAAAAAACAATTTTTATTTTTTAAAGGAGCAGTGCCGTGAGCGTAGACATCGACCCTAAACATATTGAGCAATTACTGGCTGTGATGACGCCAGAAATTTATGAGCGCCTCGTTACGGCTGTTGAATTAGGAAAATGGCCTGATGGTATCCCTTTAACGGCAGAGCAGAAAGAACATAGTTTGCAAATGGTGATGCTGTGGCAATCGCGCAATAATCATAACCCTGAACACATGACTGTCGGCACAAACGGTGAGATCACCATGAAGAGCAAGCAAGAGCTTAAAGCGATGTTCCAAGGGGATCGTCTCGCGACATTAAAACCACAAAATGATAATTAGCACTGCGAGATTAACGGCAAAATGGGTGGTTATTAAAGGGGATACTTGCCTTTATCCCCTTTAAAGCCGTGGTTATTCAGGCTTATTGAGTTGTGAAAAAATTGCTGTCAATGTTGTTTGGAAATCAGCTTGTTCAATCATTCCTTTGCGAAATACGCATTTACGGTCTATGCCTTCAGATTGAATATGCAATTTAAACATAGCTCGATTTTCTTTAATGAGCGAAACATCTTTCAGTGGGACTAGGTAGGTATCCGAGAATTGGCTAGGTGTTAAAATAAGCTTATCTTGAGATATACCAATCATGGTGCGGTCTTTTAAATGTGCAGCGATATAGAAGGATAAGATAGCAATACCGACAATCAGCGAGCCGATACTTGCACCGATAACTAGCATAATCCCCCCTAATATGATGTAAATCACACCTAATAAATTAAATCGAGATGATTTAAATTTCAATGTGATATCTGTGGGTTGTGGAGAAAAACGGGGCAATTTTTTGTTGATCCAGTTTTCATAGCTAATGGAGTAGCCCGTGATAAACACCAATGAAAGTGGCAGAAAACAAATCGAACCCAGCACAGCAAAGGTTAAGCCGAGTTTGGGAATTTTAAATAAAATAGGTAAGCTAATGATTTGTAAGATTAAACTAATCGCCATCGGCATATATAAATAGGATAATACTGTTGCAAGTTGGCGGTCTGAATAGTCTAACGCATCTTGGTAGTCATTTAATGTGGTAGTGATCCACCAAATACAACCTAACAAAACCAAATCTAAGATTAACCCAACCCAAACAGCGAGGCTCAATTTTTTCATGCTTACATCATCCTTTTGTTCATAAGCTATTAAGGGTATTATCAATTATTAATATATAGGAGAGTTAACCAGTTTAGCTTAACCGCTCAATATCTTCTAAAGTCACTATATTGGCACCTTGTTGCTGCATTTCCTGGATCGCACGTTCACTATCGTTCGGTAATAAATTAACACCACGGCAACCATCAACCAGCACATCGACACGGTAGCCAAGGTTTAAGGCATCAAGCACAGTAAATTTAACGCAATAATCGGTGGCTATCCCCATGACAACCAACTGATTGATATTCTGAGCTTGTAGCCATGCATGTAAGCGTGTTTGGCTGACTTTATCGTTATCAAAAAAAGCACTGTAACTATCGACTTGCGGGTTTTCACCTTTCGTAAACGTCTCTTGGATAGCGTGTACATTCAATTGAGGATGAAAATTGGCTCCCTGCTGATTTTGCACGCAATGCACGGGCCACCATACTTGAGGCAACCCGTTGAGCTCACCAATATCACCAACTTGCGTGCCTGAATTTGAGGCAAAACTTAAATGATTGGCGGGATGCCAATCTTGACTCGCAATAATGGCAATCCCTTTTTGTTGGCAAACCGCGATTGCTTTATTGGCTACGGCTATAACGTGCTCACTTTCATTCACGGCGAGAGCGCCGCCTGTACAGAAATCATTTTGCAAATCGACTAGCAATAAGGCCGTTTTCATCATTTCCTCATCTATTTATTCATCAGCATAGCTCAATTCACCGCGTAAATTGTTTTGCATTAATTCGCGGATCAGCGCAGGTGTATAATCTTGGCTCAGTAAATAATGTAATTTACTTAACGCCGCTTCAAAAGTCATGTCATAACCGCTGATCACGCCCGATTCGGCAAGGGCATGGCCCGTCGCGTAACCATCCATATTAACACGTCCTGAAATGCACTGTGTCAGGTTAACAACAATGATCCCACGTTGAGTGGCTTCGCGTAGAATGCGCAGCAGTTCCGGTTGCTGAGGCGCATTCCCAATACCATAAGAACGTAAGATCAATGCCTTGACCGGTTGCTGGAGAATATTGCGAACAATATCGATAGATAACCCCGGATAGAGTGTCACAACGCCAATAGGCTGAGGGGTTATGCGATGCGTTTTAAATTCGCCTACGCCAATCGGTGCAGGGCAAGTACTAAATGTGCGAATATGAATTCCTGCTTCCATCAATGGTGAACAATTGGGTGAACTAAATGCATCGAAACCATCTGCATGGGCTTTAACCGTGCGGTTTCCTCGGAATAGTTTATTATTGAAAAATAAACCCACTTCATTAATCGGATAATTCGCGGCTAAATATAATGCATTCAATAGATTCGTCTGCCCATCAGAACGTAAGGCTTCTAATGGAATTTGTGACCCTGTCACGATTACAGGTTTCTTTAAGTTTTCAAACATAAAAGAAAGAGCCGACGCGGTGAATGCCATTGTATCGGTACCATGCAAAATCACGAAACCATCATATTGGTCATAGTGTTGCCGAATATCATCCGCAATTACTTGCCAATCTTCCGGTGTGATGTCAGATGAGTCTATTAACGGTTGGTGCTCTCGAATGGTAAATTCAGGCATTTCCGGGCGATGGAATTCAGGCATCTGCGTTAATTGTGCTTGTAAATGGCCCGAGACAGGAATGTAGCCTTGTGGGGAGTGTTGCATACCGATAGTGCCGCCAGTATAGACGACATAAATGGATTTCTTCTGCATTTGATTACCTAATTTATAAGTGCATAAAGAAGTGAAAATAATTATCTGAATTTTGACGTAATTACTGGTGCATTACTATCGTTAAATTGCTAATTTGCAGATTTAAATGAGGTGATTTTAGTCTATTGTGAGCGAAATCCCCTCCCGTAAACGGAAGGGGAGAAAATTAGTTAATTTCAGCGCAGTTTAAGCAAAATGCATAACGGTTTTGTGGATCATTCATTTTTAAGAAAAATTGAGCCTGTTGACGAATATCCGTCGCCACCGCAGGGGGTAAAAATAGTTGTAGCGCATCTGGCATCGCAACTTGTACATTACTGGTTAACTCAAGTAGCAACTGATCCATAAAGGATAGCTCCGGTTTCATCCAGTTTAACTGCACATCAGATAGTTTAGCCAATTCTGCGGCTTTATCCACAGCATCATCAAAATCACCAAGCTGGTCGACAAGGCCATTTTTTAGTGCATCCTGGCCGATCCAAACACGACCCTGGGCAATTTTATCGATTTGTTCAGGGGTTTTGTTCCGTGATTTTGCCACAAGATTAATAAAGGTGTCATAGCCGTTTTCAATCGTGATTTGCATCATATCGGCAAATTGTGGGTTAATCCCTTTGGTGATGGAAATATCTGCAAGTGGGGAGGTGGCTACACCGTCAGTGTACACCCCAATTGAATCTAACGATTTTTCAAACGTATTGATCACACCAAAAATACCAATGGAACCCGTAAGTGTGTTCGGGCTCGCAATGATATAGTCCGCCGGTGTTGAAACCCAGTAACCTCCTGACGCTGCCATTCCTCCCATCGAAACAACAACGGGCTTACCTGCGGCATGGGCTGAGGCTAATTCACTGCGGATCAGGTCAGACGCACTGACGCTACCCCCAGGGCTATTCACACGTAACACTATGGCTTTGATGTTATCATCGAGGCGCGCATCGCGTATTTGTGAGGCAATAGTGTCACCTCCAGCAATGCCCGGCGTTTGAGGACCATCCATAATAGCGCCTTGCACCACGATCACCGCGATGTTACCACCTTGGTTTGCCGTAGTGTCTGCGATCTTCGCAGAGTAATCATAGATACTAATATTATTGAATTGTTTGGCCTCTTTATTCCAACCAAAGTGCTTACTGAGAATATCTTCAACTTGCTGGTTGGTATAAATTTTATCCACTAATTTTTGCTTTAATGCATATTGCGCACTATCCCCCTTCACGGCGCGTAATTGGCTAATAATCGCCTCAGCGCCAGGGAAAATTTGTGCTGTGGTCATTTTACGGTTGGTCGCTAAAGCCTCCAAATAGTTATTCCACAACGCATTTAACCATTGTTGGTTAGCGATACGTGCTTCAGGGGACATATCATCACGCATCATGGGCTCAACGGCGGATTTATATGTGCCAACGCGGAAAATATGACTACTAATTTTCAGTTTTTCTAACAGCGACTTATAGTAAATACTGTTTGTTGCAAAACCATTTAAGCCAACTGAACCTTGCGGGGTGAGATAAATATCATCTGCAAAGCTGGCAAGATAATATTGGGGTTGGGTAAAATGGCTGCCTACGGCGTAGACTTGCTTGCCTTTGCGCTTAAATTGCGCAATGGCTTTACCGATATAAGCGAGGGACGGTTGATCTGCACTGACCAAGTTATCAAGGCGTAAAACCATACCTGTAATACGGTCATCATCCGCAGCAGTACGAATGGTATCAACAATATCGAATAGCGAGTTTTCTTGCATACGGTTATTTGACGTACCTAATAACTCGCGGCTCATGCGCCCAAATGGGTCGGGTGCAGAAACTTGGTCAACCACCACACCTTGCAAATCCACATACAACGCACCATAGTAGTTTTTCTCAGGCTCAGATCCTGATTGATAAAGGGCAAAAGAGCCAATAACAATTAAGATCAGCACAAGGAAAATCGCGTTAAAAACGAATTCCCGAATAAAGTTAAGTGCCTTCCAACTGATTTTAAAGATGGTGGCGAGGATGTCCCATATTTGACGCATTTTTTCTCCTATCCGGCATATTTTGCACTACAGGTTGGTCGCACGCATTCGCCCTAATCACAAACGGGTGTCTGTGGATAGGGACCAAACGCTTACTGCCTACTTGTCGCACAAGCTATATTGGATACAGCTTTCAATTATATTCGTTAACAATACAGTTCGTTGCTAATGGATCATTGTTTATACATAACAAATCGGTTATGCGTGATATACACTGTTACAGTGATATTTTTCACTGACGACAAATGATATAATTCAATGAATTAATGATCTAATTAATTCAACCCGCATTAATCGTTTAGCTTAGCCATTGTTTACCAATAAGCTTACTATAACAATAGGTTGTGTGGGTATAATTACCTGATTGAATGATTATCAAATCAGTCTACTCTTAATCGGAGACAAATATGGATGCTTTAACCCTTTTGTTGAACCGTCGTTCAGCTTCTCGCCTCACCACGCCAGCGCCAGAAGGTGAAGCGCTTGATAATATCCTCGTCGCGGGTATGAGAGCACCAGACCACGGTGCGCTGCGACCATGGCATTTTGTTATTATGCAAGATGAGGGGCTTAAACGTTTTAGTCAATTGCTTGAAAAAGCAGCAATTGAAGGCAAGTTGGGGGCAGAAGTGGAAGAAAAAGCACGTAATGCTCCTTTTCGCGCACCATTAATTATTACGGTGATCGCGAAAATGAAAGATCATCCAAAAGTACCACAATGGGAGCAGTTGGTTGCCGCAAGCTGTACTGTTCAAGCAATGCAAATGGCTGCGGTAGCTCAAGGCTTTGGGGGAATTTGGCGCTCAGGTTCATGGACGGAAGATGCGGTTGTGCGTGCAGGGTTAGGTTGTGGTGAAAATGACCGTATTGTCGGTTTCCTTTACTTAGGCACTCCTGAACTAAAAGCACCAACTAAAGTTCAACGTCCTGATATGGATGGCTTTATCACGCATTTTTAAGAGAAAAATAATGACTGAGAAAATTAGATTAACCCAATACAGTCACGGTGCAGGTTGTGGCTGTAAAATTGCCCCAAAAGTACTAGAACAAATTTTACACACAGAACAAGCTAAATTTCATGATCCTCATTTGTTAGTTGGTAATGAAACCAAGGATGATGCTGCGGTTTATGATTTAGGTAATGGTATTGGGATCATCAGTACCACTGACTTTTTTATGCCAATTGTAGACTCCCCATTCGATTTTGGGCGTATTGCAGCAACCAATGCCATCAGCGATATCTTCGCGATGGGGGGGAAGCCAATTATGGCTATTGCTATTTTAGGATGGCCGATCGCCAAATTACCACCAGAGATTGCGCGTGAGGTTATTGAAGGTGGGCGTGCAGCTTGTGCGGATGCCGGGATCTCCCTTGCGGGGGGGCACTCTATTGATGCCCCTGAGCCAATTTTTGGTTTGGCAGTGACTGGGGTGGTTAACACTGAGTATGTGAAGAAAAACAGTGCAGCAACAGCTGATTGCGAACTGTTTTTAACAAAACCGCTTGGTATTGGCGTATTAACAACAGCCGAGAAAAAAGGCTTACTCAAAGCGGAGCACCAACACCTTGCCGCTGAAACCATGTGTCAGTTAAATAAACTCGGCGCGGTTATTGCACCCATCGAAGGTGTTATGGCGATGACAGATGTCACAGGCTTTGGTTTACTTGGTCATTTAAGCGAGATATGTGAAGGGTCGGGTGTCCGTGCTCAGGTTTCTTTTGGCAAAGTCCCGAAATTAGCGGATGTTGAAAAATATATCGCGGCGGGCTGTGTGCCAGGGGGGACATCACGTAACTTTGACAGTTATGGTCATCTGATAGGGCCTATGAGTGATATGCAGTGCCAGCTATTGTGTGATCCGCAGACCTCTGGGGGGTTACTTATCGCAGTAAAACCAACAGAAGTTGCTAAAATTAAAGAGATTGCACAGCAGCAAGGTGTTTTGTTACAGTCTATCGGAAAATTACTCCCCCATCAGGACAATGTCCCATTAGTTGAAGTGATAGATTAATTCATGCGTTTGTTTATTGCGGAAAAACCGAGTCTCGCTAGGGCGATTGCCGATGTATTGCCAAAACCTCATCAGCGAGGGGATGGCTTTATTAAATGTGGTGATGGTCAAACGGTCACATGGTGCATAGGTCACCTTCTTGAACAGGCTGAGCCCGATGCTTATGAGCCTCGCTATGCGCGTTGGAATTTACAAGACTTGCCAATTATCCCTGAAAAATGGCAGTTAAAACCACGCCCCGCAGTTACCAAACAACTGAAAACAATCGAAACATTGCTCAAACAAGCAACGGTTGTGATCCATGCAGGAGACCCTGATAGAGAAGGACAGTTGCTGGTGGACGAAGTGCTCGATTTTCTAAAACTCGATGCTGAAAAACGCAAAACGGTTAAACGTTGTTTGATCAATGATCTTAATCCTCAAGCGGTGGAGCGTGCTATCGAACGGCTAAGGGAAAACCGTGAGTTTATCCCGCTGTGCGTTTCCGCCCTTGCTAGAGCAAGAGCAGATTGGTTGTACGGTATCAATATGACTCGTGCTTACACATTGCTTGGGCAGCGTGCGGGTTATCAAGGGGTGCTTTCTGTTGGTCGTGTACAAACCCCAGTTTTAGGGCTTGTCGTTAGGCGTGATGAAGAGATCGAGCACTTTGTACCAAAGGATTATTTTGAAGTAAAAGCACATATTGTAACGCCAAAAGATGAACGTTTTGTTGCGACTTGGCAACCGAGCGAGTCTTGTATTGATTTTCAAGACGAAGAAGGGCGCTTATTTCATCGGCCGTTGGCTGAGCATGTGGTTTCGCGTATTGAAGGTAAACCCGCGATTGTCACTATGTATCAAGATAAGCGCGAGTCTGAAGTTGCGCCGTTGCCTTTTTCGTTATCTGCATTACAGATTGAAGCCGCTAAAAAGTATGCGTTAAGTGCACAAGAAGTTTTGGATATTTGCCAGCGCTTATATGAAACCCACAAATTGATCACGTACCCGCGTTCGGATAGCCGTTATTTACCTGATGAGCACTTTGCGGGGCGTCACAGTGTATTGAATGCGATTGCTGTTCATCAGCCCGATTTAACCGAGTTTGAATTATCGGAATTAGATAAAAAAAATCGCTGCTGGGATGATAAAAAAGTGGATGCGCACCATGCGATAATTCCTACGGCGAAAGCAACAGCAGTAAAATTAACGGAAAATGAAAGCAATATTTACCAATTAATTGCCCGTCAATATATTATCCAATTTATGTCTGATGCGGTGTTTCGTAAATGCACAATTGAGTTGGAAATCGAAAAAGGCAAATTTATTGCTAAAGCTCGATTCCTCGCTGAAGCTGGCTGGCGAGTTGTTTTAGGTGGTAAAGAACGAGACGCCGAAAATGATGGCATGCCGTTGCCTGTGGTGAGCAAAGATGATGAGCTTTTGTGTGAAAAAGGGGAGGTGGTTGAAAGGCAAACTCAGCCACCGAGGCCTTTTACTGACGCGACTTTGTTATCTGCCATGACAGGTATTGCGCGATTTGTACAAGATAAAGCATTAAAAAAAGTATTGCGAGAAACTGACGGCCTTGGCACAGAGGCGACTCGAGCAGGTATTATTGATTTATTATTTAAGCGCCAATTTCTGTATAAAAAAGGGCGTTATATCCATTCATCACCAGCGGGCAGAGCGCTAATACATGTATTACCTGATATGGCCACGCTGCCGGATATGACCGCCCATTGGGAGTCGGTATTAACCCAAATCAGTGAAAAACAATCCCGTTATGATGATTTTATGCAGCCATTAAGTGAAACATTGATACAGCTTATTCATCATGCACGTCAGTTTACCAATCTACGCGCTTTTAGAGAGTTACCCCCTCCGCCGAGTAAGAGTGGTAAGAAACCAACAAAAACAACTAAGAAGAGCAAAAGCAACGAGGAGTAATGATAAAAAGGCGCTCAATTGAGCGCTTCAGACTGCTGACAAACATAACATGTTTGGCGGCAGGTTGGATAGGTTTTGAAAATAAACAAGGAAAATCAATACATTGATTTTCGCCTGATAACACAAAGTGGGAAAAACCACGCTTTTTCCCGCTTTGTCAACAACCTCAGGTGCTCAATTGAGCACCTTTTTATCAACCATTATTTGCTTAAATCAAATTCAGACCACACAGGGGCATGATCAGAAGGTTTTTCCATGCCACGGATCTCATAGTCAATCCCGGTTGCAATACAGCGCTCAGCGAGTTTATTAGAAGCTAATAGTAAATCAATGCGTAAGCCTCGGTTATCATCGAAACCTTTCGAACGGTAATCAAACCATGAATAGCAATCATCAACATCAGGATTTTTCGCGCGGTATGTATCGACTAAGCCCCAGTCGAGAAGGGTATTGAGCCATTCACGTTCTTCAGGTAAAAATGAACATTTTCCCGTTTTTAACCAACGTTGGCGATTAACATCACCAATGCCAATATCCAAGTCTGTCGGGCTGATATTCATATCTCCCATAATTAATAATTGGGAGTCCGCAGTTTGTGTAGAGGTCACATAGTTTTGTAAGTCACGATAGAACTTCGCTTTCGCGGGAAATTTTGTTGGGTGGTCGCGGCTTTCACCTTGTGGGAAATAACCATTAACGACCGTGAGCAGGCCCCGTTCCGTTTGAATATCCGCCATAATAATTCGGCGCTGAGCGTCTTCATCATCTGTCGGGAAACCTTTACGGACAGCAATAGGCTCGTTTTTTGTTAGCAGGGCAACACCGTAATGGGCTTTTTGACCGTGATAAAAAACATGATAACCGAGTTTGCTCACCTCATCATAAGGAAACATATCATCATGAACTTTGGTTTCTTGTAAGCCGATGACTTCTGGTTGATGTTTCTCGACAATAGCGGCGAGTTGGTGCGGGCGAGCACGAAGACCATTAATGTTAAACGATATGAATTTCATGGATTTTTTATCACCTATTTTTAGTATTCTTACTGTTAATTCTAACAGATGGAATCGGTACTGTAACCCATCGGATGTAAATGATAGATTAGTCCCTATTAAAAATAAATAAAGGAATATTTAATTACTTATAATTTATTAGCAGTGTTTAAATTATCTGTAATATAGCGTTATGATTTATGATTGAAAAATTTGTTTGTCAATTAAAATAACCGCTGTTAATTTCATTTAAAGTCAATTGGTTATTTTTATTTTAATGTGATTTAATAATGGTGGAATAAAAAATAATCAAAATAAACAGTATAATATATTGCTTTGCTATGTTGGAAATTATAAAAATACTTTTATGAAATATTGTTACTTATTCAATAAAAAATTGGATTTTATTTTTTATTGAATAATTTTAGTTATGGGCTAATCAATATATTATCTTATAGATAATAATTTTGTTGATTAACATATTAATAAATGGAATGGGGTCATAGATATGTTCTTTTCAAGAAAATTAGAGGCGTTTATGGCGGTTGTTGAAAATGGCTCGTTAAGTAAAGCGGCTAGAGTGATGAATCGAACGACGCCTCCTATCGCGAAGTCTATCAAGGACTTCGAAACCAGCCTAGGTAAACGGCTTTTTAAACGAGAAAAATTTGGAATGACATTAACTAAGGATGGCCAAGAACTTTATAATGATCTTAGAGATCTGTACTTGCAGGAGAAGGAAATCACTAAAAAACATTTTTCAGGTTATATTGTCAATGAGGCAAATATTTATTATGACTGGGGGAAAGAAAATCATTTAATTAATCTTTACCAAGCTGCTCATCAGAATAATGTACAAGTAAACATATTAAGGTTTAATTATGATGAAGTAGATGAAATTGTGGATTATGATGGCAACACGCTAATTTTAAGTTCTGAACAAGTGGTGAGTGAACGATTTTCATTACAAAAAGTAATAGAAAATTCACCGCTTGGTATTTATTGTCGCAAAGAACTTTATGAAAAATTTCATTATGATCTTGTTGCATTATTACAAGAAAGCACATGGCTTTGTGATCCTGCATTTTATAAAAGCTCACTAATGAGTGAGTTATTAGAAAAAATCGAAACAGTCGATAATAAAGTGAGTGTGCGGCAAATGGATAATATTGGTTGTTGCCAGAGTTTTATTCAAGATGGTGATTTTATTGGCATTATTGATCACTATCCCGAAGAAGAATTAATTGATAAGTCATTAATATATATATCATTGAATAAATTATTGGGACAGAGTGAATGCTATGTCTATAAGTCAAAAGCACATTCAAGTGTATTAAATCGCTTTATGGGAGTGGTTGATAAACTTGGAATTGAGTGCCTTTAGATGGTGGTGGGAGAAGGATTCGAACCTTCGAAGTCTGTGACGGCAGATTTACAGTCTGCTCCCTTTGGCCGCTTGGGTATCCCACCAGATTTTGAGTTGCTGTAATCGTTCACAGCGGGCGGCATCATATCAAATGACGCGCCGCTGTAAAGTATTAATTTTCAATAAAACATTTGTTTGCTGCTTTTTTGTTCTTGATGCTTGTAAAAAAAGCAATTATCACAAACAAAGGGTTGTTTGCATGAGTTTATAAAATGATTGTGCGGTTGCCATAGACAAATACACGTTGTGCTAAGACCCAATACAGTGCGTGGCTTAAGACATTTTTTTCAACATCACGACCCGCACGCATCATATCATCCGCAGTAAAAGTGTGGTCAACGTTAATCACGTTTTGGGTAATGATAGGACCTTCGTCTAAATTATCATTTACAAAGTGCGCAGTGGCACCGATTATCTTCACACCACGCTCATAGGCTTGGTGATAAGGGCGGGCACCAATAAAAGCAGGTAAAAATGAATGATGAATATTAATAATTTGGTTTGGATAGTGTTGAACAAATTCCGGGGTTAGAACACGCATGTATTTTGCTAATACCACATAATCAGGCTGATACTGGTCAATTTGCGCAGTCATTTTTTCATCGTGTTGCTCACGAGTTAAACCTTCATGGCTAATATGATGGAATGGGATACCAAATTGCTCAACTAGGTCTTTCAGCGTGTCGTGGTTACCGATAACGGCTGCGATTTCAACATCTAACCCGTCGTAAGCACTCTTCATTAGTAAATCGCCCAAGCAATGTGCTTCTTTAGTCACCATGATGACAATTCGGCGGCGGCCGGACGCATTCAGTTCACGTTTTGAACCAGCGGGTAGTGCATCATCAAGATCAGCAAGGAGAGTTTCATCATTAAAAATTCCCTCAAGCTCCGTTCTCATAAAAAAACGACCAGTGTGGTGATCGACAAATTCATTATTTTGCACAATATTGAGTTGGTGCTTGTAACAAATATTGGTGATTTTAGCGATTAATCCTTTCGCATCAGGGCAAATGGTCCTGAGGATTTTTTTTTGTACAATTTTGTGTTGCATGAAACTGTTTAATCCTTAACTAACAAAGCCTATTTTTAGGCCAATAACAGACAGTACAATGAACCCGCGTAGATAGAGCGATGGTGTTTTAACGAAATAGACTAATATTGGTCACAGCATTTTTTATATTTTTTGCCAGAACCACAAGGACACAAATCGTTTCGCCCAACTTTAGGGCTTATACCATCCAGGTAATACCAACGCGAATTCAAACGAATAAAGCGGGAACGTTCATGAATAAGCTGTTTATGATCAGCTTTTTCATCAATAAAGCAAGCCGAAAATTCGACATAACCCTCATCAGGATTTTTGGCATAAGAAGAACTAATAACACGAAGCCCTAGCCATTGTGTTTGCTCGAAGCTCTTTGTGATTTCTTGTCGCCAGATTTCTGCATTGCAATCAGGGTGCCATGTATCAATTAGATAATTAGCGTCATGTTGGACATAAGCGCTATAACGTGAGCGCATTAGCTGTTCTGGGGTTTCTGGTGTGGCTTCATGGCGTAAAAAGGGAGCACAACAATGTTCAAATTGTGCTTTATTACCGCAATAGCACTTACTTTCTTCTCGTTGATACATAATACTCTCGATAAAAATAAGTAGAAGGTTAAAAAATCACTATACTCAAAAGATAGGTTAGAAATAATTTTATAATATGAATAATAGTATTGTTAATTAAACAGGGTCATTGCGGTAGGTATCACATGAAAAATAGAAAAATATTGATAATAGAAGATGAAGTTACCTTCTGTACTATCTTGAAAACCTATTTAGAAAGTTTAGAGATAGAGATCTATACCGCAAGCCATGGTCAACAAGCCATTGAGATGCTGACCGTTGAGAAAATTAACCCTGATATTATTCTTTGTGATCTTAATATGCCAGTGATGAATGGGGAAGACTTTATGCGTGAATTAGTTGCTAGAAACATAACCACGCCTGTGATTGTTATTTCTGCAACGACAGATTTTACCCAACTCGATCGCATGTTTCGCCTTGGCGCTAAGGATGCATTACTTAAACCGATAAAAAATTTAGATGAAGTCAAAATCACTATTTTGTCTGCGTTATATCCCGAAAAAGATGATATTGCTGCGCAATTGGGTGATGAAATACACCACATGGCCACGCTAATGCAAAGTAATACGCAAGATATGTTAGCGGTTTTAAAGCAATTGCAGCCACCTGTTCATCAAATGATTAATGGTTATCGTATTAACTATCGTCAACTGAACGAAGTGAACCGATTCGGATTGTTATTAGATTTAGCACCAATTTCAGACAGTCAAATCGGTTTTTACTGTATTGATACAGAACGCTCTCCACAAGAGGGGATTATGGCTGCATTTTTGATCCGCGTTGTTTTTAATGATCTACTGAAAAATGCGGTGAGCTATCCAGATAAAAAATTACCCAATATTAATAAAATCATTAATCAAATAAATCACTTACTCGAAGATTCAGGCTTTAACGGTCAATTTCCATTACTTCTTGGCTATTTTAATACCGAAAATAAAGCCATTATTATGGCAAGTGCAGGTTTAGAAGCAGAAGTGACGACAGAAGAATCTCATTTTAAATTGAACAGAAGCATCCCTTTGGGCGCGCTAAAATTTTACCATCCAAACCATTTAGATATCAAAGGGACGGCTTGGCAGTGTTTAATTCGCAATAATAGCCAGAAAATAAAACTTATGTTTAATCCTGAGAATTAACACTATCTTAAAAAGCGTCACAGTAACGGATTAAATAAAACCAATCAGACTCATCGCTATTTATTCATTAACAATTCCTGATATACTGCTGCGCACTTAAAATGCCTCATTCACATTTTGGATAAATGAGGTATAGATATGTAGAAAATTTCTGGAGTGATAAAATGACACAACGTAAGGTGCGTAAAGCGGTGATCCCTGTTGCGGGATTAGGAACAAGGATGCTGCCTGCAACTAAAGCGATCCCTAAAGAGATGCTGCCAATCGTTGATAAACCGTTGATCCAATACGTTGTGAATGAGTGTATTGCTGCGGGTATTAATGAGATAGTCCTTGTTACACACTCTTCTAAAAATTCAATTGAAAACCATTTTGATACTAGCTTTGAATTAGAGGCTATTTTAGAAGCTCGTGTTAAGCGTCAACTCTTGGATGAAGTACAATCTATTTGCCCTAGCCATGTTACGATTATGCAAACACGTCAGGGTATTGCAAAAGGGTTGGGGCATGCCATTTTATGTGCTAAGCCACTGGTTGGTGAAGAACCCTTTGCTGTAATTTTACCTGACGTAATTTTAGATCGTTACAGTACAGATTTAACTAAATTTAATTTGCGTGAGATGCTTGAACACTTTGAGGAAACAGGAGCCAGCCAAATTCTGGTTGAACCCGTACCACAAGAGGAAGTTTCTAATTATGGTATCGTAGACTGTAATGGCGAAACATTACAGCCAGGTGATAGCAAAAAAATTATACGTATGGTTGAAAAACCAAAACAAGATGAAGCCCCTTCTAATTTATCTATCGTAGGGCGTTATGTATTATCCGAGAAAATTTGGGATGCATTAGCCAAAACGGCTCCCGGTGCTGGCGATGAAATCCAATTAACAGATGCTATTGCTTTAATGATGGAAAATAATGAACCCGTTGAGGCCTACCACTTATGTGGTAAAAGCCATGACTGCGGAAATAAATTAGGTTACATGAAAGCTTTTGTTGAATACGGAATGCAGCACGACACATTAGGCAGCGATTTTACCCAATGGGTGAAAGAATTAGCAGCAACATTAAATAAATCTAAATAGTTTCAATTCATCAACTTTTATTAAAGGCTAACTTTTGGGGTTAGCCTTTTTTATGCAGACAAATAGGCAGTATTAATAGGAGCGGCTAAGTGTTAAGTAGTATATATGACACTACAGATGCAACAATCAGGGCATTAGGTTTTTTGAGACTTACGTATTAAAAATAGGAGCCTGACCTGGCCAATAACCACTTGTCTATACACCTAATTATTTTTAATTAAGATTACATTTCTTTACTATCGGATATTTAAGAGTGTAGTTATTTGAACACTGTAGAATACGCATGTTAAGAAACCACAATGTGTGTTTTATATGGGAGAGGGTATTGTTAGCGAAAGGATAATATAAAGTATTATATAGGGCTTCAAATAAAAACACCCTTTTAAAAAGGGTGTTTAGAATAAGGCTTCAGGCGATTAGATTAAGAAATCGTCTAAAGATTTACCTGCATCAATAGCAGCTTTGATTACAGCAGGTGTACGGCCTTGGCCAGTCCACGTTTTAGTTTCGCCGTTCTCATCAACATATTTATATTTAGCAGGGCGCGCAGCACGTTTAGCGCGTGTGCCTGTCGCTTTACCAGAATCCATTGTTTGCAGAAGGTCATTTAAATCGACACCTTGCTCAAGGATCATTTCACGAACTTTTTCCAATTTACGGTTACGTTCTTCTAATTCAGCACGAGCTTGGTTTTCTTCACTACGACGTTCTTCAACAACGACCGTTAATTTTTCCAGCATTTCTTCTAAAGATTCTAAAGTCACTTCGCGAGCTTGAGCACGAAGAGTACGGATGTTATTTAACGCTTTTAATGGTTCGCTCATTTTCCTGGTCTCAAATTATTTGTTGGCATGTGTACAGTAATAATAGAATGCTATTTTAAATTCTGCAATAGCTAATTACGCCCCTAGTTTAAAAGTAATCTTTAGCGAATGCAATTTTTTTACAGAAGAAATATAAAATTTTCGTAGATATATATCCACTATTATCAATAACTGAACTAATGAAAAAATAGCAATATGGAAAAACTGACTAACTTAATATTCTGTAAAACGAGTGAAAAATTTTTTTTTTACTTTTACTCAAAATGAACTGATGTTGAGGATTAACTTAAATTTTCTTTTTTTGATGAGATTTTTTGTCGTAACGTGCTTTAGCAAACTGTTTATCGTTAATACCAAATAGGTTTTTATTGCATATAAGATAATCATTATAAGTATAAAATACAGATATATTTACGTAAAAAGAGTTAAATTTTCAATAAGTAAAGTAACACAGGGTAGTTATTGTTAATCTAAGGATATGTTTTATGATAAAATTATTTTGAATATAATTTTTGAGGAAACAGCTAGATGGCTCAGCTTTATTTTTATTATTCAGCGATGAATGCGGGTAAATCAACGTCTTTGTTACAGTCGTCGTATAACTACAACGAAAGAGGGATGCGCACGTTGATATTCACAGCAGAAATTGATAATCGCTTTGCTCAGGGGAAGGTCTCTTCGCGTATTGGGCTATCAGCTGAAGCTTTGTTATTCTCGCCATCAACGAATATGGCAGAGGTTATTAGACGCGAAAATAGCGAACAAAAAGTACATTGTGTTCTTATTGATGAGTGTCAATTTTTAACGAAACAACAAGTAGAACAATTATGCGATATCGTAGATAACTGTGATATTCCTGTTTTATGTTATGGATTGCGCACCGATTTTGCAGGTCAGTTATTTGAGGGGAGCCAATATTTGCTTGCTTGGGCTGATAAATTGGTTGAACTAAAAACGGTCTGTTACTGTGGTCGTAAGGCGAATAAGGTATTACGTATAGGGAGTGATGGTATCCCCGTTTATGAAGGAGCTCAGGTGGATATCGGGGGGAATGAGAAGTACATCTCTGTGTGTCGTAAGCATTATTCAGATGCAATAGAACAAGCTAAATTAATGAATGCAGGGACTATTCCTAAAAAAGCGATTCACTTCAATTAACAGAAAATAATATGGGGAGTGAAAGGAAAACTATTTTAACAATAGGTGTATGCCTACTAATGAGGGGAACGGCGTTTAAACTATCGAATATACGACGGTATTTATCATTATTTATCATTATTTAGCATATGAAACAATAAAGGCACTGCATTGGCAGTGCCTTTATATTTAATAACCGCTAACAATTACTTTTTAGAAGTATTTTTCGCAGTGGCTTTCTTAGCTGCTGCTTTTTTTTCAACAACTTTCTTTTCAGTTTTTACTTCAGCTACAGGTGTACTTGTCTGTTCAACAAAATCACGACCATAATAGGAATCTAGCAATAACTGTTTAATTTCAGAGATTAATGGATAACGTGGGTTAGCACCAGTACATTGGTCATCAAAGGCATCTTCAGAAAGTTTATCCACGCGAGCCAAGAAATCAGCTTCGGAAACGCCTGTTTCACGGATAGATTTAGGGATACCTAAGTCGGCTTTAATTTCATCCAACCACGCTAACAGCTTCTCAATTTTAACCCCTGTACGGTCACCTGCATTTGTCAGCCCTAGATGGTCGGCTATTTCAGCATATTGACGGCGTGCATGAGGGCGGTCGTATTGGCTAAATGCGGTTTGTTTTGTTGGATTGTCATTCGCATTGAAACGAATAACGTTACAAATTAACAAGGCATTCGCTAAGCCATGAGGAATGTGGAACTCAGAGCCCAGTTTATGAGCCATTGAGTGACATACCCCTAAGAAGGCGTTAGCAAAGGCAATACCAGCTAAGGTGGCACCATTATGCACACGCTCTCTTGCTACAGGGTTTTTGGCACCTTCATGATAACTTGCAGGTAAATAATCTTTTAGTAAGCTTAATGCTTTCAATGCTTGACCATCAGTAAATTCGTTGGCCAATACCGACACATAAGCCTCTAATGCGTGCGTGACTGCATCTAAACCACCAAATGCCGTTAACGATTTTGGCATGTTCATGACAAGATTGGCATCAACAATTGCCATATTCGGCGTTAACGCATAGTCAGCTAATGGGTATTTTTGCCCGGTTTTATCATCGGTGACAACCGCGAATGGGGTGACTTCAGAACCTGTGCCGGATGTAGTAGTGATCGCGACTAATTTGGCTTTTACACCCATTTTCGGGAAACGGTGAATACGTTTACGAATATCCATAAAGCGTAATGCGAGTTCTTCAAAATGGGTTTCTGGGTGTTCGTACATGACCCACATGATTTTCGCCGCATCCATAGGGGAACCGCCCCCTAATGCGATGATGACATCCGGTTGGAAAGCTTGCATTTGTGCTGCACCTTTACGGACAACCGTTAAGGTTGGGTCAGCTTCCACTTCAAAGAAAACATCCGTTTCAATATGGTGTTTTTTAAGGACATTAACTACTTCATCCACATAGCCATTATTGAATAAGTAGCCATCGGTGACGATAAATGCACGTTTTGCACCATCAGTCGCAATCTCTTCAAGGGCAATAGGTAAACAGCCACGGCGGAAGTAGATTGAGTTTGGAAGTTTATGCCACAACATATTTTCAGCTCTCTTCGCCACAGTTTTGGTATTAATCAGATGTTTAGGACCCACGTTTTCAGAGATAGAGTTCCCCCCCCAAGAACCGCAGCCCAGCGTGAGCGATGGTGCTAATTTGAAGTTGTATAGATCGCCAATACCACCTTGTGAAGCTGGCGTATTGATCAAAATACGTGCCGTCTTCATTTTTTGGCCAAAATAGTTAACACGTGCATGTTCATTATCTTGGTCTGTATATAAACATGATGTGTGACCAATACCGCCCATTTCAACGAGTTGCTCAGCTTTGGCTACCGCATCTTCGAAATTTTTACCGCGATACATGGCTAACAACGGAGAGAGTTTTTCATGAGCAAATGGTTCTGACTCATCGATCAGCTTGACTTCACCGATCAAAATCTTGGTGGTGGTTGGAACAGTAATCCCTGCCATTTCCGCAATCTTGTAAGCAGGTTGACCGACGATAGCCGCGTTTAAATTACCATTTTTCAAGATGATATCTTGAACAGCTTTCAACTCTTTACCTTGCAGTAAATAGCCACCATGGTTTGCGAAGCGCTCACGAACTTGGTTGTAAATTTCATCCACGACAACGACTGATTGCTCTGATGCACAGATAACGCCATTATCGAAGGTTTTGGACATTAAAATAGAGGCAACCGCACGTTTAATATCCGCAGTTTCATCGATAACCACTGGCGTATTACCGGCACCGACACCAATGGCAGGTTTGCCTGAGCTGTATGCCGCTTTTACCATACCTGGACCACCTGTCGCTAAGATCAGGTTGATATCCGGGTGATGCATTAAAGCATTAGAGAGTTCAACAGAAGGGGCATCAATCCAACCGATAATATCTTTTGGTGCACCAGCTGCAATAGCGGCGTTGAGAACGATCTCAGCCGCACGATTTGTTGCCACTTTTGCGCGGGGGTGTGGCGAGAAAATAATGGCATTTCGGGTTTTTAAACTAATCAGTGATTTAAAGATAGCCGTTGATGTTGGGTTAGTGGTTGGCACAATACCACAGATAATGCCAATAGGTTCTGCGATTGTTATAGTACCAAAGGTTGGATCTTCAGATAAAACACCACAGGTCTTTTCATCTTTATAGGCATTATAGATATACTCAGAAGCAAAGTGGTTTTTAATCACTTTATCTTCAACAATACCCATTCCAGACTCTTCAACAGCGAGTTTTGCTAGAGGGATACGAGCATCAGCGGCAGCGAGGGCAGCAGCACGGAATATTTCATCTACTTTTTCTTGTGAAAAACTAGCGAATTCGCGTTGAGCTTTTTTGACACGAGCAACGAGTTCATTGAGTTCGGTAACGTTAGTTACGGACATATAGATTACTCCTGATAAATGTTAAACTTTTTAAGCCAATGAGCAATGTATCCATAAATCGGTTTAAAAAGACCGCTTAAAAAAGAAAGTATAGATAATATTAATAATAACGTAGCTCATCATCGCCTATTGGCTTAAAAACCTTGTAAAAAGGTGAATTACTGATGAATTGTTCATCGTTAACTCGGTCTATCAGTTAAGGATAGATTAACAAAACAGGAATTAAATAAAGTGATCTAAGTCACGAAAATAGCAAGCTGACACCTTTCAGCACGGCTATTTTTGTACAGTTTGAAAAAGTGTTGGGGCGGTATTAATTAATTTTTGCATAAGTAAGCTAAATACGTCGAAATTGAAAATAAAGATAACAAAAAAAGAGGTAAAAAGAGACATTTAAAGAAAATAGTACCTTGCGCAAGGAAATCCGTGATATCGGTGATAAAATTAGATTAGACATCAATTAATCGCTAGGGGCTGTTTATTTTTGATGGTCAATTTTTATTCGAGTTAAAGCTATTTTTGGATTATTTATTGACTTTTTTAGCGGTCAAAAATAGCCGCAAAGATAAACAGCCCTTGGCAAGAGTTATTTAAGGAAATGAATGGGTGAGTGCTGCATTACTTGATTTATCGGGCTACATTAAATTTTTTATCGGTCTATTTGCGTTGGTAAACCCTGTCGGTATTTTACCTGTGTTTATCAGTATGACTAACTACCAAAGTAATGCAGGGAGAAATAAAACTAATACGATTGCTAATACATCCGTTGCCATTATTTTATGTATTTCATTATTAATTGGCGATTCAATCTTGCAGTTGTTTGGGATTTCTATTGACTCGTTCCGAATTGCCGGAGGGATTTTGATAGTCACTATTGCGATGTCGATGATCAGTGGGAAAATTGGTGAAGATAAGCAGAACAAACAAGAAAAAACGGAAACGGCTATTCGGGATAGTATTGGTGTTGTGCCTTTAGCACTACCACTGATGGCTGGGCCAGGGGCGATAAGCTCTTGTATTGTTTGGTCATCAAGGTGGCACGGTTGGCAGAATTTTTTAGGTCTAGCCTTAACCAGTATTTTCTTTGCTTTTTGTTGTTGGTTATTATTCCGCTCTGCATCATTATTAGTGCGTTATTTAGGGCAAACGGGGATCAACGTTGTCACTCGTATTATGGGGCTTTTGTTGATGTCGTTAGGTATTGAATTTATCGTTACAGGCGTAAAAGCACTTTTCCCCGGTTTACTCTAAGCCATTTCTTTCCAATGTCGCTGTTATGCATTTTGCTGGCAGCGACGCTGAGATTAAATTCTCGTTTCCCATCGACAGTATTATTGTATTTAACAGTAGAATATTTCGTCTATTCACCGCGTTTTCAAAAAACAATCTCCAATAGCAATAATGATATCTGTAATTAAATGTCGCATTTTTTTCTAAATTAGGAATAAAAAGTAAGGAATTGTGAGCTACATAAATTTATTCACTATTTTAATTGGTGTTTGTTAATGATATGTTTGGAGGGAAGGAACAGCTCTGTGCTATATCATATAACGAGGCTGTTTGTAATTGATTGAATTATAATGGGTTAAATATAGATTCACTGAGTTATTTTAGGGTTAATAGTCATTTTTCAGCTAATTAATGTTAATTAATTGTTTAAATTATTTGTGTTCAAAAGATAAGTTAGCCAAGTTTAGATAACCAAGTTTAGATAACCAAGTTTAGATAACTAAGTTTAGATAACTAAGGGTGTGATCAATCACTGAGAAGGTTGCTAAAGATGTTATAGCACCATCTGCTAATCATGAGGGATAAAATGATAAGAACGGCAATGGGTTTTGGGGCACTGTCATTATTTTTTATGGCATTATCGGTAAGCGCCGATGATGCCAAGCCAATACAGTCAATTGTGATTAATAACGGTTCAGAAGTCGCTTCCCTTGATCCTCACAAAGTGGAAGGTGTGCCCGAAAGTAATATTATCTTGAATTTATTAGAAGGTCTCGTTTATACGGATGTTGATGGCAAAATCACACCAGGTGTTGCAACGAGTTGGACAAACGATAATTATATCACTTGGGTTTTTACACTTAGAGATGATGCAAAATGGAGCGATGGAACGCCAGTCACGGCAGCGGATTTTGTTTACAGTTGGCAAAGGCTCGCTGATCCAACAACAGGCTCACCTTATTCAAGCTACTTGCAGAATGCTTATGTCGCAAATGCGAATGAAATTTTAGCAGGTAAAAAGCCTGTCAATGAATTAGGTGTTAAAGCTTTAGATCCCCATCATTTACAGGTCACATTAAGCCATCCAGTACCTTATTTTGTTGATATGCTTGCCCACACAGCAATGAAGCCGGTGAATAAACATACGGTGGAAAAATATGGGGATAAATGGACTCAACCTCAGAATTTTGTCGGTAATGGTGCGTATTTACTGGATAAGTGGGTCGTTAACGAGCGCATTGTTGTAAAACGCAATCCCTTATATTGGAATAACAAACAAAGTCAGATAGACCAAGCAACTTTCCTCTCCATTTCTTCAGAAGTCAGTGATATTAACCGTTATCGCAGTGGAGAAACGGATATCACTAACTCAGCTATTCCGCCCGTACTTTATCAAAAAATGAAGCAAGAAAGGCCCAATGAGCTTTATGTTCGTCCTTATTTGTGCACGTTTTATTATGAAATCAATAATAAACGACCACCATTTAATGACCCACGTGTCAGGGAGGCCATTAAATTAGGATTAGATAGGGAAACTATTACGAATAAAATTATTAATCAAGGGCAAACGGTGGCTTATGGGTTTACCCCGACGTTTATTAATAATGGCAACTTTCTTAAACCGGAATGGGCGAGTTTATCGGCTGAGCAACGTTATCAAAGGGCGAGGTCACTACTGGCAGAAGCAGGCTATAATAAAGAAAACCCGCTGAAATTCTCTTTGTTATACAACACATCCGATCAAAATAAGCAGCAAGCTATTGTTGCCGCTTCTATGTGGCAAAAAAATATAGGTGCCCAGGTCACTTTGCAAAATCAGGAATGGAAAACGTCGCTGCAAAGTCGCCATGAAGGGCAATATGATGTGGCAAGGGCGACATGGTGTGCTGATTATAACGAACCCACCGCATTTTTAAATATGATGCTAACGGATAACAGCAATAATACAGGTTTCTATTCAAATGCAGCATTCGATGCATTACTCGAGCAAGCCTTGACTGCACCAACTGACCAAGCGCGTCATCAGATTTATCAGCAAGCTGAAGCCTTGCTAGACAAGGACTCGGCGTTAGTTCCTGTCTATTATCGCGTCAGCGCACGTATGATAAAACCCACCGTTGGTGGATTTAAAGGTAAAGACCCCCTTGATTATACGGATATTAAGCGGTTATATATAAGTGAACCTAATAAATAATATCCAAATAATTATAAAAAGTGTTTACCTTTAAGGTAAACATGCATCGACACACAATCATAATAAATATGTATGGGAGTAACCGATCAGATGAGTAAATTAATCAATAAATCGATTATTGCGCTTAGCGTCACTGCTGGGTTAGCTATGGGGTCAATCGCAACCAGTTTTGCTGCGACTGTTCCTGCGGGTGTTGAACTTGCTGAAAAACAAGTGATGGTGCGAAACAATGGTTCAGAGCCACAGTCTTTGGATCCACACAAAATCGAGGGGGTACCAGAATCGGCGTTAGCAAGAGATCTGTTTGAAGGTATCACCATCGTGGGGCCAGATGGTGAAATTTTGCCTGGCTCAGCAACCAGTTGGGAAAACAAAGACTTCACCGAATGGACTTTTAAAATTCGGGATGGCGCAAAATGGTCAAATGGTGACCCTGTCACGGCTGAAGACTTTGTTTATAGCTGGCAACGCTTAGCCGATCCGGATACCGCTTCTCCATATGCAAGCTATCTACAATATGCACATATCAAAAATGTTGACGACATTATTGCAGGTAAGAAAAAACCACAAGAGCTTGGCGTTAAAGCCCTTGATGATAAAACGCTAGTGATTTCCCTCAGTGAAGCGGTACCTTATATTCCGAAGTTATTAGCTCACTCATCCATGTCACCTGTGAATAAAAAAGTGATCGAAAAAAATGGTGCTAAATGGACACAACCACAAAACTTTGTTGGCAATGGTGCCTATAAATTGAAAGATTGGACTGTTAATGAACGCATTGTGTTAGAGCGCAGCCCGACATATTGGGATAATGCAAACACCATCATTGACCAAGTCACTTTCTTACCTATTTCATCTGAGGTGACCGATGTAAATCGCTATCGTAGTGGCGAAATTGATATGACATACAGTAACTTACCGATTGAGCAATTTAAAAGCTTACAACAAAATATGCCAAATGAGTTACGTGTGAATCCTTATCTGTGTATTTATTATTATGAGATTAATAACGAAAAACCGCCATTTAATGATCCACGGGTGCGTGAAGCGTTAAAACTATCCATGGACAGAGATACCATCACCTATAAAGTGAAAGCACAGGGTGATATTCCCGCTTATGGTTTTACTCCGCCATTCACCAGCGGTATGAAAACTGAAAAGCCCGATTGGTACGCCAATATGACCCAAGAACAGCGAAATGAAAAAGCGAAACAGTTGCTGGAAGAAGCAGGTTATAACAAAGCAAATCCACTAAAATTCAATTTATTGTATAACACGTCAGATCTGCATAAACGTATTGCAATCGCAGCCTCTTCGATGTGGAAGAAAAATATCGGTGCTGACGTTAAATTAGAAAACCAAGAATGGAAGACCTTCTTGGATAGCCGACATCAAGGTAACTACGATGTGGCTCGTGCGGGGTGGTGTGCGGACTATAATGAACCGTCTTCCTTCCTAAACATGTTACTTTCCTACAGCAGTAACAATACCGTTCACTATAAAAACACAGATTTCGACGCAGTGATGAAGAAAACATTACAAGTCAAAACGGATGAAGAGCGTGCGGCGCTATACCAGCAAGCTGAGCAATTACTTGATAAAGACTCAGGAATTGTGCCGCTTTACTACTATGTTAACACCCGTTTGGTGAAACCATATGTTGGTGGTTATAGCGGTAAAGACCCATTAGATAACTTGCATACTAAAGACTTGTATATTATCAAACACTAATAACAATGCTCTGGCTCCGTAAGGAGCCAGATATTAGCCTAATGGGCAATAGAAGTAGGAACGAGCAATGCTGAAATTTATTTTGCGTCGAGTGCTTGAGGCGATCCCGACTCTTTTAATTCTCATTACCATCTCATTTTTTATGATGCGCTTAGCGCCGGGTAGCCCATTTACAGGGGAACGTAAGCTACCCCCAGAAGTCATGGCAAATATTGAAGCCAAATATCATTTAAATGACCCGATGTATAAGCAGTATTTCAACTATCTGCTCCAACTCTCACAAGGCGACTTTGGGCCTTCATTTAAGTATAAAGATTACAGCGTGAATGATTTGGTGGCTAAAGCGTTTCCCGTTTCGGCCAAATTAGGCGCAACGGCTTTTGTGGTCGCCGTACTATTTGGCGTCACCGCAGGGGTTATTGCTGCTCTTAACCAAAATACAAAATGGGATTTTACCGTTATGGGGTTTGCCATGACGGGGGTTGTTATCCCAAGCTTTGTGGTGGCACCACTTTTGGTGCTGATATTTGCCATTCATTTAAAATGGCTTCCCGGCGGGGGGTGGGACGGCGGCAATCTTAAACACATGATATTACCGATGGTGGCATTATCCTTAGCTTATATCGCCAGTATTTCCCGAATTACGCGCGGCTCAATGATAGAAATTATGCATTCAAACTTTATTCGTACTGCACGGGCTAAAGGCTTGCCGTTAAGAACTATTATTCTGCGTCATGCCTTAAAACCTGCGTTACTCCCAGTGCTTTCCTATATGGGACCAGCATTTGTCGGGATCATTACTGGGTCTATGGTGATTGAGACCATCTTTGGCTTACCGGGGATTGGTCAATTATTCGTTAATGGTGCCCTAAATCGTGATTACTCTTTAGTATTGAGTTTAACTATTTTAGTTGGGGTACTAACGATTACGTTTAATGCCATCGTTGACGTGCTGTATGCCGTCATTGATCCGAAAATTCGCTATTAAAAGGAGAACACTATGATTTCGAATCAAAAAAATAGTGAAGCTCTGGCGAATTTTTCAGAGCAACTGGATATTGAAGGGCGCAGTTTATGGCAGGATGCGCGCCGGCGTTTTATGCATAATCGGGCGGCGATTTTTAGCCTATTTATCTTATTCTTAATCACTTTATTTGTGATTTTTGCACCGATGCTATCGCCATTTTTGTACGACGATACCGATTGGGAGATGATGTCCATGCCACCTGATATGGCAACGGGGCACTATTTTGGTACAGATGCTTCTGGGCGTGATTTATTGGTCCGAGTTGCTATTGGAGGACGTATCTCGCTTATGGTCGGTGTCGCAGCGGCGTTGGTGGCGGTGATCGTGGGGACATTATATGGTTCACTGGCAGGCTATGTCGGGGGAAAAGTCGACTCTGTCATGATGCGCTTATTGGAAATTCTTAATTCATTTCCATTTATGTTCTTTGTGATCTTATTAGTCACCCTTTTTGGTACCAATATCTTATTGATTTTCGTCGCGATTGGTATGGTATCTTGGCTTGATATGGCACGTATTGTACGGGGACAAACGTTGGGCTTAAAGCGCAAAGAGTTTATTGAAGCGGCGCTAGTCTGTGGTGTGAGCACACGCCATATTATTTTGCGCCATATTGTGCCAAATGTACTGGGTGTGGTGGTAGTTTATGCATCACTATTAGTGCCAAGTATGATTTTATTTGAATCGTTTTTAAGCTTTCTTGGGTTAGGGACGCAAGAGCCACTGAGTAGTTGGGGCGCTTTACTGAGTGATGGGGCAAACTCCATGGAAGTGACGCCTTGGTTGTTATTGATCCCCGCAGGTTTCCTAGTTATCACGTTGTTTTGTTTTAATTTTATCGGCGATGGCTTACGTGATGCTCTCGACCCGAAAGACCGCTAGAGGGAAATGTTATGTCAATGAATTCATCTAAAAGCCCTCTGTTATCGGTTAAAGATTTGAGTGTGATCTTTTCCACCCAAGATGGCGATGTTACCGCAGTCAATAAACTTAATTTCGATCTGCGAGCAGGGGAAACCTTAGGTATTGTGGGGGAGTCTGGTTCAGGGAAATCACAAACGGCGTTCGCTTTAATGGGGTTGCTGGCAAAAAATGGTCGGATTAATGGCTCAGCGATGTTTAATGGTCGCGAAATTCTTAATCTAAAAGAAAAAGAATTAAACCGGATGCGGGCTGAAGAAATTGCGATGATCTTCCAAGACCCGATGACCTCCCTTAACCCTTATTTGAAAATTGGTACGCAGTTATCTGAAGTACTGATGTTACATAAAGGCATGGGGAAAAGTGAAGCATTTGAAGCGTCAGTGAAAATGCTGGACGCGGTAAAAATGCCAGAAGCACGTAAACGTATGAATATGTATCCCCATGAGTTTTCAGGAGGGATGCGCCAACGCGTCATGATTGCGATGGCATTGTTGTGCCAACCAAAATTGCTGATCGCGGATGAACCTACCACTGCGTTAGATGTGACGGTACAAGCTCAAATCATGACATTACTGAATGAACTGAAAGATGAGTTTGATACGGCAATTATTTTGATCACCCATGACCTTGGGGTTGTTGCCGGCGTGTGTGATAAAGTGTTGGTTATGTATGCAGGGCGTACCATGGAGTATGGTACAGCAAACGATATTTTCTACCAGCCATCTCATCCTTATTCACTTGGCTTACTCGCGGCAGTGCCTCGTCTTGATGGGGACGATCAAAGCCTTGCGACGATCCCTGGCAACCCGCCAAATTTACTGAGATTACCCAAAGGTTGCCCATTCTCACCGCGCTGCCAATATGCAACGCAGCAGTGTGTGGAAAGCGAACCCGCTTTATCATCATTTGCGCAAACTCGTCTGCGTGCCTGCTTTAAGCCTATGGAGGAATTGGTATGACGAACCATGAAAATAGGCCTGTCTTATTAGAAGTGAATGATCTAAAAGTTCATTTTTCCATTAGGGATAAAAAACAATGGTTTTGGCAACCAGACAAAAGCTTAAAAGCGGTGGATGGTGTCACACTTCGATTATACGAAGGGGAAACGCTGGGTGTCGTGGGTGAATCTGGTTGTGGAAAATCCACGTTTGCCCGAGCATTGATTGGCTTAGTTAAAGCGACAGATGGTACCGTTAGTTGGTTAGGGCAAAATTTATTAGGTAAAACGGATAAAGAGTGGCGGAATGTACGTAGCGATATTCAAATGATTTTCCAAGATCCACTGGCATCATTGAATCCGCGAATGACTATTGGTGACATCATTGCTGAGCCGCTAAAAACCTATCACCCTAAAATGCCACAATCGCAAATTACTGAAAAAGTAAAAGGGATGATGATGCGTGTGGGGTTATTGCCAAACTTGATTAACCGTTATCCACACGAATTTTCTGGGGGGCAATGCCAACGGATTGGGATTGCAAGGGCGTTGATATTAGAGCCCAAATTGGTAATTTGTGATGAACCTGTCTCAGCGTTGGATGTATCCATTCAGGCTCAGGTGGTGAATTTACTGCAAGAATTACAACGTGAAATGAAATTATCGCTGATATTTATTGCCCATGATTTGGCGGTAGTAAAGCATATTTCCGATCGTGTTTTAGTGATGTATCTCGGGCATGCTGTGGAGTTGGGGACTTATGACGAGGTCTATAATAACCCCTTGCACCCTTATACACGGGCACTTATGTCAGCGGTTCCTGTGCCTGATCCTAACAAGGAAAAAAATAAAACGATTGAATTATTGGAAGGGGAATTGCCGTCGCCAATTAACCCACCTTCAGGTTGTGTGTTCAGAACGCGTTGCCCATTGGCGGATGAAGGGTGTGCAAAAACACGTCCATTACTAGAAGGTAGCTTTAAACATGCGGTATCTTGTTTGAAAATTGATCCACTTTAATGTTGGTCAATCATAATTAATGCTAAAAGCAGAGTTGATAAGCTCTGCTTTTTTATTACTCACTGTAAAAATCACTTTTTTGACTGGTTAAAAAGGACAACACAGGGGGAATTTATATCGTAATGGGATCGGGCCCCTCAAAATAATAACTATTTTTTCCACAAAATATGGTGGAAAGGTTTAGTGGGGTGACGACTAATTAAGATGCGGGCAAATATATCGTCAAGTTCGTCTTCTGGGGTTTTAGCTAGCCCAATGATCACTTCACTTAACTGCGATAAGTCAGATTTTTCAGGTAGAATACCGTGCCAACTATCGGTTAAGTCGATGATTTCTGCTGCGCCTGACTCTTCAAATTGTAACGCAAAAATAAGTTGATCAGCGGGCTCAAGGTTATCCATTGCACCTTCGAGGAAAAGGTCATAAGCCATTTCAATGATATCGTCTTCATCGATTAAATGTATATTGTGCTGCTCAGTCATGACCTTTCCTAGATTATTCAAATTATAACAGTGGGCTAAAGAAATAACAAACGCGCTCAACCACACGGTTCCAGAATGGACGTTGTTCCCATTCATCAATTTCTAATCGTGTTGAGCGAGCCATATAATCATACTGAACTAGCGTTAGATCGCTACCAAAACTTTTATCGTCGATAACAACGGTGATTTCAAAATTAAGCCATAAGCTACGCATATCAAGGTTAACGGAACCGACTAAACTGAGTTCACCATCCACGAGTACACTTTTGGTGTGCAATAAGCCATCTTCGAACTGGTAAATTTTCACACCCGCTTCGAGTAATTCACTGTAAAATGAGCGGCTTGCCCAGCGAACGAGGAATGAGTCATTTTGCCTTGGCATAATAATACTTACATCCACACCACGCATTGCGGCGGTGCAGATGGCATGCAGCAAGTCATCGCTAGGGACAAAATAGGGGGTTGTCATGATCAGCTGCTTGCGAGCAGAAAACATGGCGGTCATTAGCGATTGTTGGATCAGTTCATCGGGGAAGCCGGGACCAGAAGCGATAGTTTGAGTTGTATGCCCATTAGCTTGTTCAAATGGCATGATATTGCTGTCTGGTGGAGGTGGTAAAATACGTTGCCCGGTTTCCATTTCCCAATCAAATGCATAGACAATCCCTAATGTGGTACTTACAGGACCTTCCATACGTACCAAGATATCAATCCATTCACCGACACCAGAGTCCTGTTTAAAATAGCGAGGGTCAACCATATTCATACTTCCAGTGTATGAAATGTAGTTATCGATAATTACGATTTTACGATGTTGACGTAAATCCATGCGTCGTAAGAAAAAACGCATTAAATTCACTTTAAGGGATTCAACAAATTCAATACCCGCAGCACGCATTTTGTCTGGGTAGTCACTACGGAAAAAATGCCAACTGCCTGCGGAGTCGACCATAATACGGCATTTCACACCACGCTTAGCGGCATTTAATAATGCCTCTGTCACACCATCGACCAAACCACCGGGCTGCCAAATATAGAACACCATTTCGATAGAATGTTGTGCATTATTAATATCATTCACAATGGCTTTTAAGGAGTCTTCGCAAGTGGTTAATAGCTGAATACGATTACCTTTCACCCCTGCGATACCTTGGCGTTTTTCAACTAATTGAAAAAGGGGTTCTGCGACTGAGCTATTTTCATTGGCAAAAATATGTTTTGAATGGCGCAAGTTTTCAAGCCATGTGGCAACAGATGGCCACATATGGTGGGCTTTATCGACACGGCGTTTCCCTAAATGCAGTTCACCAAAAGCGACATAAGCTATGATCCCGACTAGGGGGAGGATATAGATAATTAATAGCCATGTCATGGCAGAGGTAACAGGTCTTCTTTTGACTAAAACGCGAACAGTAACCGCGGCAATGATTAGCCAGTAAATGAAAAATAGAAGCCAACTCATAAGGGTATAAACAGTTGCCATAATGGATTAAATGCCTCTCGCAATAGGAAAATATCATCAAAAAAAGACGTTTTACCTGAAAAAACAGTGAACAATATATTAATTTAATAGAATTTAGCAAAGTTTTGCAGTAAAAGCTTTGGGTAATGGATGATTCATTAGAAATTAGTGGTTTTTATTATAAATAGTTGGCATCGGATATGACATTGCGAGCATAAAATGGCGTCTACAAGATCTACTTGGCTCTTTTTTTCAAAGGAATATAATACTTTCTCACAAAAATTTTTTCACAAAAAAGGGCAGGAAAATGAGACGCAGTAGGCACGAAGTCGGTCGTTGGAGAATGTTAAGACAAGTACAACGCCGCCGTCGACGCTGGTTAGAAGGGCATTCTCGGCGCAATATGCACATCTACGCAATGCGCAAAATCGATATTTATCGCCGTCGTCACTCACTGCTGTTTACCCAATGGCTTGAGTAGGGTTATTAGAGCGCGTATTCACATTTTTTACTTTGTATGACAAACGTTATTGAATATGATTGCTATTTGCATTTAAACTAGTCACTATATTCTTTTAGGTAGACAGGTGTAGGGTAGAAATTGCATATGCGTTGGATCCGTTGGACTTTAATTATCGTCATCTCATTATCTATTCATGCTGGGCTTGCAATGGCATGGATTTTTAATCAACCTAAACTGGCTAAAAATCCGGAACCTATGACGATAGCAATGGTTGCGTTTGCTGAACCTGAGGCTGCTGCTGAACCTGTTCAAGAGGTTGAAACACCTGTTGAACCAGAGCCTGAACCCATTATCGAACCTGAACCAGAACCTGTGGTTGAGCCGGCAATTGTATTACCCAAGAAAAAACCAGAAGTGAAGAAAAAGCCAAAACCAAAACAGGAAGAAAAGAAAAAAATTAAAGAAGATGTAAAGCCAGTTGAAAAACAACTTGCGATGAATAACATCAAATCAGATGCAACAGCAGCGCAAACAAACAACACGCCTATTACGACAGCGAAAACCACAGGGGCGAGTAATAGCCAATCTACTGCGAAAAGAGGCCCAAGAGCACTGCACAAACAAGCGCCAGTTTATCCTGAACGCGCACGTCGCTTAGGGAAAGAAGGGTATGTTAAGGTACGTTATGATATCGATGATGGTGGTCGAGTTACCAACATTGAGTTTGTTGAAGTATCACCTAAAGGTTTGTTTGAAAGAGATGTGAAGCGTGCGATGAACCGTTGGACATTTGAAAAGCAACCCGCTAAAGGCTATGTTACAGAGATCTACTTTAAACTCGATGGCACTGTTAGTCAGGTATAATGCATTGATTAATTGAAAAAAAGCACCTTTAACGGGTGCTTTTTTAATTTAAGTACTAACAAAAATGATTATTCAGCGAGTTGCTCTGAACTTGCCAATTGGAAATGTTGCTTTTCTGTGGGTAACTCACGGGGGGTATTATCATCATTTACCGCGACATAGGTAAAAATGGCATCCGTTGCACGGTAGCGTTGGCCAACAGGTTCTGAAGCAACTTTTTTTACCCACACTTCGATATTAATGGTAATTGAGCTTTTACCCGTTTTTAAGCAACGTGCATAGCAACAGACCACATCACCGACAGCAACAGGCTTTTGAAATTTTATGCCATTCACGGCGACGGTAACAACACGACCAAGTGCGATTTCTTTTGCAAGAATAGCGCCGCCAATATCCATTTGTGACATCAGCCAGCCACCAAAAATATCACCATTGGCGTTTGTGTCCGCAGGCATGGCTAAGGTTCTTAAAACCAATTCACCGTTTGGTAATTGCATATTTAACTCTTATTAAAAAAGGGAATAAAAACGTCTAGTTAGCATTTATAGCAAATTACTGATGCCCAAGTAAACTCTAACAATGTACTTATTACATTGGAATGAATTTTAAAATGTATTTATCTCAAAGAATGGACGAAAATGAACAGAATATCGGCGTACTGTGGTTAAATTAGACTAAAAATTAGAGTTATGCAAAGAAAGCCCAAGAAATGTTTTTTATATTTAGTCGGTTGATTAAATTACCTATACTTAATAATAAACCGTTGATGATGATTTGGAGGTGATTTTATGAGACTGATTTTGGCAATATTGTTACCTTGGTTTCAGTTTTTCACTATCGGGCGACCATTTGCAGGAATAATGTGTTTGATATTACAATTGACTTTAATTGGTTGGCTACCTGCGGCAATCTGGTCGGTGTATGCATTATCACAATACAATACCGATAAGAAGATTGAAAAAGCGTTTGGGCAAAGTCGCAATTAGTCAAAAAAAAACCTGCTCGATTTATCAGCAGGTTTTTTATAGTGCAGCTTAATGATTATTCGTCGTGCTTTTCTGCCACTTCTTTGGTCATATTTTTGAAAATATAGACTATGCTTAATACGGTAAAAATCAGTGTTCCAGCCGTCAGCCCAAATACCTTGAAATTGACCCAGGTATCTTGCGCCATCCAAAATGCCACATAGATATTTAACACCGCACAAAATACAAAGAAGATAGCCCAAGCACTATTCAGTTTCATCCAATAGCTATCCGCTAATTTAATCTCTTGGTTACTTCCCAGCATGCGCTGGATTAACGGTTTTTCTGTAAACCACTGGCTAAATAATAACGCGATGGCGAAAGCACCATAAATAATAGTCACTTTCCATTTAATAAAAGCATCACTGTGGAAAATCAGTGTTAATGCAGCAAATCCCATGACAATGGCACACGTGATCTTTGCGACTTTTTCAACTTTTTTGTAGATAAGGTAAGTGGCTAACAGTGCGAGCGGTGTTGTAACCATTAAGGCACCACTTGCGTAAAAAATATCATATCGTTTATACACGATAAAAAAGATAATCAGAGGGATAAAATCAATAAGTTGTTTCATAACAGTGAATACAGTGCCTCAACGTCAAGATAATAGAGTAGTTTAACCGATATTGGCATTAATTGTTAAAAATTTGCACCTTTTTACCAATAAACCCCCCTTGTTTCCAATCATATTTGCACAATTTTACTATTATTTGACTTACTTCTAGATAAACTTTATTAGTTCAGATATAACTAAGCTTTCATATATTTTAACTTACTAATTTATAGGTGTTTTTCCTCAATGATAAAGGCAAAGCTTTTTGTCTGGATGCCCGGCTTACAAGCGCTGTGTAACTATCAACTTTCAGACTTAGGTCCTGATGTGAAAGCAGGATTGTCTGTTGCAGCGGTTGCCCTCCCTGTTGCGATTGCTTACGCTGAATTGATGGGCGTTAACGCCATTGTGGGTCTGTATGCCTGTATTCTTCCGATGTTTTTTTATGCGTTATTTGGCACATCTAAGCAATTGATCATTGGTCCGGATGCCGCGACTTGTGCGGTGATTGCCGCCGCTGTTGCACCCCTTGCAATGGGGGATGACAATGTCCGCTGGCAGTTGATCATCGTAATGAGCTTAATGACCGGCGTTTGGTGTTTGATGGCTGCGCGATTTCGTTTAGGAACCTTTGCTGATTTTCTCTCTCGCCCGATATTGCAAGGGTTACTCAATGGGGTGGCCTTGACCATTATCGTCAGCCAACTCGGTAAAATATTTGGGATCACCACGCTGCCCGCTGGGTTTATTGAGCGTCTCATCGCGTTCCCACAATTAATCACACAGACACATTTACCAACTTTATTTGTTGCACTCGCCACATTGGCCATTACATTAGCAATTAAGCGGGTGCGCAGTAAGTGGCCATCATTATTGATTGCAATGGTACTGGCTACCTTTGCCAGTATTGTGTTTAATCTTGAGCAATATGGTATCAGTACAGTTGGCAATTTAGGTGAAGGATTGCCTTCTATTCCAATGCCTGATTTCCCACCTGGATTATTAAGAGATTTAGTGATCCCTTCAATGAACTTAGCGGTGATTAGCTTCGTCAGTTTTATGATGACGGCACGCAGTTTTGCCAGTAAAAACGGTTATGCCATCGATGCAGATCAGGAGTTGAGGGCATTAGGGATAGCCAATATTGCGTCCGCCTTATCCCAAGGGTTTGCCGTGAGCGCAGCCAGTAGCCGTACTGCGGTTAACGATATGATGGGGGGAAAAACACAGTTAGTTTCTATTGTCGCGGCATTGGCGATTTTAGCGGTCCTATTATTTTCAATGAATTTATTGGAATTTATCCCAATGCCTGCATTAGGCATGGTACTGGTGGTCTCGACATTTTCTCTCATTAGCTTTCGCAGTATTTTATCTATGCGAAAACGTAATAGAGAAGCTTTTTTCTTATGTGTTTTTACATTAATTGCGGTACTACTGGTTGGGCTGATTAGTGGTGTGGGATTAGCCGTGTTATTGGGTTTATTGCAGTTTATCCGAATCATATTTAGACCAACGGATCAACAACTTGGTGTGGATGAACAAGGCATGTTACATTCGATAACTTCCGATAATGATATTCAGCCTATAGAGGGCGTATTAATTTATCGATTTAATTCTCCGCTAACGTATTTTAACGTGAATTACTTTAAAGAACGTTTGAATAAACATTTAGATAATCAACTAAAAAGGCCTGCTTGGGTTATCGTTGATGCTGCGGTGAGTTTTACTCACAACGATGTGAGTGTATTCTCAACCCTGAATGACATTGTCACCGCCTTAAAAGCCAAAGGCGTGACACTGGTTCTTGCTGGGCGTCGTACATCGATTAAACGTTGGCTAGCACAAAATAAAATTACACGTTCTGATGATGACTTATTAGTGGTACCTGATATTTACTTTGCGATCCGCTTAATTCAAAGTAAACAGCAAATCAAAATGAAATGCGTTGAAGATAAAAAGGCAGAAGAAGAGAAACGGACATTAACGCAGCAACAACCAGAAGGTGCATGTCAGAATGAGGGGAGCGATGAGAAATAACGAAGAGGTCAGGTTTTTCTGGTCATCTACTTCTGGTAACGCATTGAAGAAAAAGGGAGACATAGTCTCCCTTTTTCAAATAAACACTAGGCGTTTTTATTGATTAACATATATAAACGATAGAAATAAATTAACGCAAAAGCTGCAACGATATTATTGAGTAAAAATGAAATACCATTTAGTACGATATGATTCAACTGTAAGCTACTTAATAACACACTGACTAGCATTTGTGCTGCCATCCAAATCAATATCATCGGTAGGGCGACACGCCAATTCGCGTAAGCCATTTTCCAGCTTTTACCCATCGCACTAAACGGGTTTGTCTTTTCGCTAATTAAGATAGCTGGCGCTAACGAAAAACCAATTGCTAGAACAACACCCGGTATCACCATAATGGTAATACCGAGTTGAATAAGAATTGAACAAACCACGAGTAATAGAAACATTGAAGGGGCTTTACTTAATGATGCACTGAGGGCTTGCATTGCATTTATTGATTCACCTCGAGACATCCCAGCAATATAGGATAAAGTGCCACAAATTAGCACTAGGCTACCTAGCGTAACAGACAAAATTAACCCAAAAGAAACCCGTAGGATACTGCTTTTATCTTGTTCAGAAAGACCTAATATCCAATCTTGTAAACCAGCGTTACCCGATTCAATCATTTGATTTTGTGCTTGAGCAAGCACGGTAATCATCTGTTCGCTTGGGATCATCATTGCGTATATCACTAGGCTGACCGCAGTGGCTAATACAACAATGGTGAAAAGGCCACTCAGTTGATTTTTGAAAAAATTAACACTGTCACTGATGAGTGAGTTGGCCGAAATGGACATTTTACTGCTCCTATCTACAAACGGGATCAAAATTTTAATGTAATTGTAACCGAGTATCAGACTTAGAGGTAGAGAAAGATAAGAAAATTCGGGAAGTTAACTTGGCTATGTAGAGAGAATCATTACCAATGTTTCGATGAATAAATCAAAAACACTAATTGTATTCACTTAAGTTGTATTTTTAATATGTGTTTGATGTGTGGGAAAAATATATAAAATTAAAAAACAATTTTTTATTTTATTAGTTATTTTCCAAAAATTGATTTAAATCAAAATTAAAAAAATAATAGATGGAATAATAAAACAATATTTATTGGGTTACCTATAAATTGCTAAAAGATGTGATCTTGATTTGAACATCAATTTATATAATACGGTATATTTTACTAGAATAAAAACACAGGAATGGGATTGATAATGAAAAAACTCACTGCGCTTGTATTAGCGGCTGCAACTTTAGCTCCAGCTGCTTCAATTGCTCATGAAGCTGGCGATTTTCTATTTCGCGCCGGTACTGCAACAGTAAGACCTAATGCGGGATCTGAAGACGTATTAGGTTTAGGTAAATTTAATGCCAATAATAATACGCAATTAGGTTTAACCTTTGGATATATGATCACTGATAATATTGGTGTGGAATTATTAGCTGCCACGCCGTTTGAACATAAAGTTAGCTTAGGTGATTATGGAAATATTGCGTCAGTTAAACATTTACCACCAACCTTAATGGCACAATACTATTTTGGTAGTAAGGAAGATAAATTACGCCCTTACTTAGGGGCAGGTGTGAACTATACTTTCTTCTTTGATGAGAAATTTAACTCTACAGGTAAATCTATGCAGCTAACAGATCTTGATTTATCAAGTTCTTGGGGCTTTGCTGCACAAGCAGGTATGGACTATATGCTTACAGATAACTGGATGTTAAACGCCTCAGTTTGGTGGATGGATATTGATACTGAAGTTAAATTCAAAGCTGGGGGAGAGCAGGCTAAGATTGATACTCGCTTAGACCCATTTGTATTTATGTTTGGAGCAGGTTACCGCTTCTAATAAATTTGATAGGATGCAATACAGGTTAATACCTGAATTCTGATGGATTAGAGTGTAGTAGGAAATCCGAGAATATTTATATTCTCGGATTTTTTGTTCTAAAGAAAATAAACCTTGATATCACATTAGAATAACAATTCTATTACACTATAAATTATAGAAAATAATATTGATTATGAATTACGAAAATATTTTATAAATGTGATTGTTAAAGAGCAAAATAATCACTTATCTCACACTATGAGTGATTAAGCCAATAGCGAAAAAAGCCAAATACAGATTAAATATATTTGGCTTCAAGTGTTGCTTAATTAAGGGGGCGGTATTACCAAAACCATTGAACATTTAAACCTGCATTAACACTGCTGGTCTCATATTCATCAGGTTTATACAGTGGCACCCCTAAAAATAAATCGTAACTGAAAATATTGGCATTTCCACGCACACCTACAGCCGTGCCTAAAAGTTGATCGTCGGAATACAGACCAAGAGGGTATACGCCACCGAAAACCCGTCCATAGTCAATGGCATAATAAGGATAAAAGGAAAAACCAGGGATATAAAAATTGAATTCATTTCTCAAATAGAAACCTTTGTCCCCAATGAGTGAAAACTCCTCATCAAAACCACGAACCGTCCACCGATTTCCCAATGAAAATTGGTCTTGAATAGTTAATCGATCCTTGGTGTATTGAATAAACAGTTGAGGATTATAACTCATGATAAAATCATCAAAAGGAATGGGGATCATACCCGTAACATCCAGTGTAAAGACGCGGGCCATATGGCTGACATCGCCGTATTTCATATCCCAGCTTTGCTCAGCCCCAAACCACGGGACATTACGCTGGTAATTGATGGATGCATTTACGGTCGAATTATCAATATTTTGCCGGTGATCTACGCCCACTTTGAGCGTGGTTAAATTACGCTCTTGTGCCAAAAATTTGATATCTTCCAGTTTATATTCTGATTTTCGCCTGATTATCTGGATTGATGCAGTATCTTTAAATGTTTGTCCACGTAAAAATACATTACTGGCGGTCGCATTATAGTACTTACTGTCACCATAATATTTATAGCTGACGATGTCTTTAATTGTTTGTTTATAATCACTTTTACTGGCGTAGATAGAGAAAAGCCAATAATTATAGGGTACAGCGTAATATATTGCGGCATTACTTGTGCTGTATCGTTCTTGATTCTTTAGGTTTTTTCCTGCTGATATATAAACAGTATCATTGAGGCTGGTAAGGTTATTACCATATAGTGTAACACCGACTTGGTCTTTTCCTGTCTGGCGACTGCCTGAGTTATTGTAATAACCCCCGACATTAACATGGGGGGACTTTTCTCGTTGAATTGTGATATCGGATGTTGAAAATTCTTTGCCGGGCGATAATTCAATATTTGCTTTAGCACCAGGAATACGTTCTAAGTTTTCTAAACCTTGCTCAATATCCCTAATATTCAGAATGTCGCCTTCTTTTGCAGGCATAATTGCACCAAGAGTAATATAAGTATCACTGTCTTCGGATAACGTTACATTGGCGACTTTGCCGGGAATAATTTCCAGTGTCAAAATACCATCACTGATATTTTGTTCGGGGATATTGACTCGAGTTGTGACATAACCTGATCTAATGATGTTATCTTGTAATCCCTTAGCTAATGTTTCGACACCTTTGATACCGATACAGACTCCAACAACTTGGTTTGCGTAGGTTTCAAGAGGGCGCATGGAGGGTAATTTAGGTTCAGACACTAAAATAACCTTCTTCATATCAAAGCAATGCTCTTCTTCGTCAAAGATCAAAATATTGTTAGCGCGTTCCTGCGTTTTCCCTAAGACATCTTTAGCCTCTAATTGTGTCTGTTGTTGCCGAGATTTATCTTGACTAATTTGGTTATTGATTTGTTGGTCAACGACCTGAGATGGATTTCCCGATACGTATAATGGAAAAGCTAAAATAGTTGCTGATAAACAAATAAAACGAAAATTCATGTTCACCACTTTTATTCTGAAATGAAACCTAAAAAATATAACTAAGAATATTTTGTGATGACGGTATATTCTTTATTATATGAGACAATTCTTATTTTTAATAATTAATTACCAAGGTGATTTTCATACACATCCTTATGAAGTTTTATCCTATAAATAATCAGGAAAAGGTGGTCTATAAACTTTTAAATTATGCGATAAAATGAAAACTAATAAAAATTAATTATCCTAATTAAGCAGTGGATTAAAAAGAAAGAGGTTAGTGTGGAGCAAGAAGAAACAACAGAATAATCTATAGGTATTGGATTGTTAGATAATAAAATCAACACCTTAAAATAAACTCCAATATGGAGTTATCTAGGGTTTTTACTTATTTTATTGTGGTTTAAATAACACATCATAATCGGTGATATAAAATAATCTTAACTAATCTGGCATTAAATAAGCGATAATAACTAAATCTATAAATGTATATTAAAAAAACATTACATTAAAAGTACGTAAAAAAGGAGACTGTTAGGTCTCCTTTTATCATTACTTAGAATTGATTAATAATAGTTAGATGTATTTAATTTAACTATAGTACCTAAAATTTGTCCATATGGACTGTTATAAATGACAGGACTGGTAATGGTAGTGGTCCCTAAAGAAATTAAACGCCCATTGTTATTATCAACACGGGTAAATGCATCAATAGTTAAATCTTTACCTGCATTTACTAAGCCATAAATATTATTTAAACTATTTACGTTTAGTTTAATGGTGTTATCACCTTGGATTTTACCAAATCGATTGTCTAAATTATTTCTTATTGTAATATCAACATTACCTTTAGTACCTGCTTTTTGAGCAACATTGGCGACGATATTACTGGAATAGTTATTTAGGCTATTTGCTTTGATAGTTATGGCTCCATCCTCTGCATAAACGCCACCGGTTTTACCCGCTACGCCTAATCTGCTCGCAGAACTATTAAATCCTACTGCGTCGCTATTATCAAAAGTCGATGTATTAATGACAACGTTACTATCCGCTACAATCAGACCACGATAGTTAGTGACATTATTGGCTTTAATATCAATATTATTGCCTTTGATATAACCATATTGGTTGATTAAACTGTTAACATCAAATTTAGATTTGCCTGCTCCTGAGCTCAAAGAACCCTTATTATAAATTGTATTTGCATTAATATTCAATGCCTTACCGCTACTGATGGCGGCATAACTGTCATTAACTAAGTTATAAGATAAGTTAATATTTGTTTGGCCATTAGTTGTTTTGATTAATGAAGCATAGTTTTGTAATGCTTCAGAGTCAATATCAATTCTTCTTTTGGCTACAATTTGTCCATTATTTTCATTGGACACAATATAACGAGCATTTGCAGTGATATCGCGGCCAGAAATTGTGGAATTATTATTAACAAGTTTATTTGTATTGATGGTTAAGTCGTTATTTGCTCTGATCCCTCGCTCATCTTCATTTATCACGTTATTACGTAATGTGTAATAGTTTTCAACCGTGCCAGTGGCGCGAATAGCAATATCACCACGATTAGCTTTGATTGAACCATTAGAATTATGTAGATGGACAGAAGATGTTTCAATATTTTGGCCTGCATTGATAATGCCACTGGTGTTATCAATATTCGAATTGGTCGTCAATTTAATGTTGCCACTGGTCGATTTTATCTGGCCATTCGCATTATTTAATACTGTGTTATTGGTATTAATATCAATATCGTTATTACTCATGATCACAGAGTTATTGTATAAACCTGAGAGGGTATTAATATTTATCTTACCGTTAGCACTCATTTTGGTATTCTGGTTATAAACGAGCCCTGTAGAATCGATGTTGATCCCACCTGAACCTGCAACCATGCTACCGTAATTTGACACACCAATTCCACTTTCAGTTGAAACGAGGGTAATTTTATCCGCGTACATGCCACCCAGTGAGGATGCGTCAATACCTACACGAGCGGCGGAACCGACACCTTGAACATTCGTAATATAATTGCCATCTTTATCAACAAAGTTATTACCTGCCACAATGTTAATTTCTTTTGCGTTAATATCACCACGGATAACTGCAGAGCGGGCAATAATGTCGGTAGGTGAGTCTGTTTTCAGACGACTATTAATGATGATTTGGCCTTTCTCAACATTGTAACCTAAGATATCGCCACCCGCAGTAATTGGCTTACCAGTTGTTAAAGTCACACGATCTGTGTTGATAAAACCGCAATTATTACAAGTGATCCCAGATGCGTTAGCGACGATAACCTGCGCTTTTTGACCCGCCACTTCAACCATACCGTTGAGTGTGCTCGCTTTTGTGGAGTTAACTTCATTTAAAATAACTTTTGCTGGACCATTACCATTCTTTAGGTTGAGGTTACCTTGGACCTGTGTGCCAAGGGGAGAGTTTGTATCTACGAGACTATTATTTAGAATAACGCCTTTTTGGTCTACATCAAATTGGTTATAGATGTTATGAGAAACACCTTTATTGCTTGCGCCGTTGATATGAACAATCGTTGGTGCATTATTTTGGTTCATAACACCCGCACCATTCGTACTAATAATAGCGCCTTGTGCAACAGAAACAGAGCCTAAAATAATGGAGACACTTAAAAAAAGAGGGTTGATTTTTAGCACCGGATAGCTAATCGATTTATTTCTAATGTGTTTCATAAATATCCCTAAAATTGACTATAGATAAAATTAAAAATAGCAAATTAATATTCCATTAAAGCTTAAGGATTATGCGTGATATTTATTTGTAATAAAATTTAATTGTACTTAAGTTGGTTTTAAAAAACAGGAATAGAACAAAGTAACTCTCAGTGATTTATAGCAGGGTTTTATATGGAGGTAGATATAAATATAATTTAATTCAAGTGGTTATATTTACTCAGCAATGGATATTGTAAGGGTTAATACGAAAGTGGTAATACGTAAATGCAATATTAAATAATAAACAAACTATTTAATGTTATTTATGTTTTTTGATAGAGCTGAAAAATATCTATTTAAAATTATAATATTGATGATATACAAAATTTATTTATTTAGAAAGGTCGCGTTAAATAAAAATTATTTAGTTAAATAATTGAAAAATTAATCCAGATAATGCGTATTTTTTAATTAAAAAATAGCCACCCGGTAAAATTGGATGGCTAATTCTTTACATACTTTATTTTTGTGTCGCAGCTTTCATTTTCACGACAAACTCGGTTAATGCTTTTAGCATTACATCTGGTTTATCAAGGTTATTTTCAATTATCTTGACGACAGCAGAACCTGAGATTGCGCCAGCTGCGCCGTTTTTAATTGCATCCGCTACTTGTGCTGGTTCAGAAATGCCAAAACCTTGAAGTGCAGGGGCGGCTTGGTACTGTTTAAGTTTCTCGACCAAGTGCGTTAATGGCATCTGAGCGCGTTGTTCTGTTCCAGTTACACCGGCTCTGGATAGTAAATAGGTATACCCACGGCTATGTTCACCAATTTGTTGCAATAAAGCGTCATCGCTATTAGGCGGGCAAATAAAAATAGGTGCTATATTATGCGCTAGAGCTGCATCACGAAAAGGTTTAGATTCACTCATCGGAACGTCTGCAACCAATACGGAATCAACGCCTGCTTTTTGACAGCGAATATAAAAATTATCTATGCCATTTGTGAACACAAGGTTTGCATACACTAATAAGCCAATTGGCACCGTTGGGTGTTTTGCCCGAATACGGCCTAATAATTCAAAGCAAATTGTTGGGGTAATTTCGCTTTTAAATGCCCGTAAGTTTGCATTTTGGATGGTAGGACCATCTGCCAGTGGATCGGAAAATGGGATACCTATCTCTAATGCATCAGCACCACCTTCAATTAGTGCATCCACAATTTTTAATGATAATTCTGCATCAGGATCGCCTAATGTTACAAAGGGAACAAATGCGCCTTGGTTGAGGCTATTCAAGCGTTCAAAGAGTTGGCTATAACGTTCCATTAGATTTCTCCTTTGCTAACTAGGATATCATGTACAGTAAAAATATCTTTGTCGCCACGACCGGATAAATTAACAATTAATAATTGCTCTTTATTGGGGGCTTGTTCTGCCATTTTTAACGCATATGCCAACGCGTGTGAAGATTCCAATGCAGGAATAATGCCTTCTTTGCGTGATAGAAGCTTAAAGGCATTTAACGCTTCATCATCCGTAATTGAGACATATTCAGCACGGCCAATGCTGTTTAAGTGTGCATGTTGCGGCCCGACAGAAGGGAAGTCTAAACCTGCTGATATGGAGTAAGATTCTTCGATTTGCCCCTCGCTAGTTTGCATCATCGGTGACTTCATTCCAAAGTAGATACCGACACGACCGTGTTTTAATGGTGCGCCGTGTTGTCCTGACTCAATACCTAGACCAGCTGGCTCTACACCAATTAGGTTAACGCTTTCTTCAGGAATAAAAGAAGCGAACATCCCAATAGCATTAGAACCACCACCAATACATGCGATCACCGCATCAGGTAAACGTCCTTCTTTTTCAAGGATTTGCTGCTTTGCTTCATCCCCAATCATGCGTTGAAATTCACGTACAATGGTTGGATAAGGGTGCGGACCTGCCGCAGTCCCTAGTAGATAGTGAGCTTTGTCATAACTGCCAGACCAATCTCTTAGAGCTTCGTTACATGCATCTTTAAGAGTGGCAGAACCACTGTGTACAGGGATAACCTCTGCCCCCATTAATTTCATACGAAATACGTTAGGAGATTGGCGCTCAACATCTTTGGCACCCATATAAATACGGCACTTCATGTTGAGAAGCGCACAGGCTAAGGCAGTAGCAACACCATGCTGACCTGCACCGGTTTCAGCGATGATCTCTGTTTTGCCCATGCGCTTGGCGAGTAGTGCTTGGCCTAACACTTGGTTAGTTTTGTGGGCACCACCATGAAGTAAATCCTCACGCTTTAAATACAGCTTCGTTTTGGTTCCTGCTGTGAGGTTCTTACATAAGGTCAACGCCGTAGGGCGGCCTGCGTAATTTTTAAGTAGGTCGTGGAACTCGGCAATAAATTCTGCATCGTCTTGTGCGGCAATAAAGGCATCTTCCAATTGATTAAGCGCAGGGATCAAGATCTCTGGTACATATTGCCCACCAAACTCACCGAAATAAGGATCTAATTTACTCATTATTGATTATCCATTTTATCAGTTAAAATATAATTTAAAGGTCTAGCGCTACCCGTTCAGGTCTACTGTATTGTCGATTCAGCCAGTAAAGCCGATAGCACGAAATTGATTTTTTGTGCGCTTTTAATTCCTGGCTCAATTTCAACTCCCGAGTTAAAATCTAACCCATTGCACAGCAGTCTAGCTGCCTGAAGGCAGTTTTGGGGGGTTAGCCCACCTGCGACCATCAGTTTTTGTTTTGTTGTTGCTGGGATTGTTGACCAATCAAAGCTTTTCCCTGTACCACCTTGTCCATTATCAAGCAAGAGAACATCAATGTCTGGGTTTTCAAAGTTACAGTCATGGGGATGAGACATATCCAACGCTTTCCAAACCTCACAATAACTTGGTAGTAGGGCGCGAAGCGCCTGAATATATTGCTTATCTTCATTACCATGCAATTGCACTGCGAAAAGAGCAAGCTGCTTGGCGATATGCACAACAAAATCCACCGATTGATTACGGAAAACGCCCACATATTTTAATGGCGCAGCATTAACGATACGTTGAGCTTGTGACAGCGTCACTTTTCGCGGGGAGGATTCAGCAAAGATTAATCCGCCGAAACAAACCCCTGAATTGAAAGCCACTTTGGCATCTTGCTCACGGGTTAAGCCGCAAACCTTATGTTCACCTACTAATAATCTGTGTAATGCATTGGCCAGATCCGCTTGTTCCATCAACGCGCTGCCAATTAAGAAACCATTAGCATACTCTCTAAGAGATTGAATATGCTGATGTAAATGAATTCCTGATTCACTGATCACAATGGTTTCTGCTGCTAAACGTGGTGCTAATTCGCGAGTACGGTTTAAATCGATGGATAAATCACGTAAGTCACGGTTATTAATGCCTACCACTTTAGACTTGAGTTTGATCGCGCGTTCTAATTCTTCTTCGTTACTGACTTCCGTTAAAACACCCATATTTAATTGGTGGGCGACGTCAGCTAAAGCAACATATTCTTCGTCATTTAAAACAGATAACATTAATAAGATGGCATCTGCTTGGTAATGGCGAGCGAGGTAAATTTGGTATGGGTCGATAATAAAATCTTTACACAAAACGGGTTGCTTAACGGCGTTGCTGACAATCGTTAGGTACGCCATATTACCTTGAAAATACTTTTCATCCGTTAAAACGGAAATTGCAGATGCGTAAGGTGCGTAAGTTTTGGCAATCAATTCAGGGTCGAAATCTTTGCGGATCAGCCCTTTTGAAGGAGAGGCTTTCTTACACTCCAAAATAAATACTGGACGTTTGGCACTAAGTGCATTGTAGAAACTGCGTTGACTGGGTTGCACTGCACCAATAAAGCTATCTAATGGCTGTTTAGCCTTACGTTCAACAAGGTAATCTACTTTGTCATCAACAATTTTCTGTAATACTGTCGCTTTCATTTTATGGGTTCCTTGCCGCGAGCGCCGTGACTCGGTTGAATGATTTACCGCTGCGAATGATCGCAAGAGCGTGTTCGCTATTTTGTTTTAAATCCTCATGACCATTAATCCGCATTAACATCGCCACATTGGCAGCAACAGCAGCTTCATGGGCAGCCTTACCATGACCTTGTAATAAGTTGGTCAGTAAAACGCGGTTTTCATCAGGCGTGCCGCCTTCTAAGTCATGTAATTGATACGGTGTTAAGCCAAAATCGTCTGCCGTTAGCTGGTAATGATGTAAAACACCGTCTTTTAATTCTGCAACGTGGGTTGTGGCATGAAGTGACACTTCATCCATACCGCCACTATGTACCACAGCTGCACGGGTAAAACCAAGCATATCTAATGTCTCTGCCACTGGTTTAACTAAGGCTTCTTGGTACACACCAATTAAGGCAATTGGTGGGCGTGCTGGGTTGATTAATGGGCCAAGAACATTAAATAGAGTGCGTGTTTTCAACTGAGAGCGCACAGGTGCCGCATGACGAAAACCACTATGATATTGAGGGGCAAACAAAAAGCACACCCCTAAGTCATCAAGTGTGTCCCGGGCAGTTTGGGCGCTTAAATCAAGTGCGATGCCAAAGGCAGCTAATAAATCTGACGATCCTGAACGGCTCGATACGCTACGGTTGCCATGCTTAGCCACTTTAATACCTGCCTCGGCAGCGACAAATGCGCTGGCGGTGGAGATATTAATACTGTTCGCACCATCACCCCCCGTACCGACGATATCACTGAATTGATAATCTGGACGAGGGAACGGCTGTGCATTCTCTAAGCAAGCAAGAGCCGCACCTGCAATTTCTTGAGGTTGTTCACCACGCATTTTCATGCTGATAAGCACTGCTGCTAATTGCGGTTCAGTGAGTTCCCCTTGAATAATGGCATTAAATAAATACTGGCTTTCTTGTTGTGTCAGGGGCTGCGCTTTGAATAATTTATCATAAATATTTTGCATAATTGGCTCTCTATTTCCCGTTAGTGCGAATGAGTAGTGGTGCTTGCATTGGGTGAAGAAAGAGCCCACGCCACGGTGTTTTCTAACAACTGTTTACCTTGCGTTGTTAAAATGGATTCAGGGTGGAATTGAAATCCACACACTTTATCTTGTTCGTTTCGCACGGCCATCACCATTCCGTTGGATTGGGCACTGATTGTTAGTGTTGCAGGTATTTGGCTACCGACCAAAGAGTGGTAACGTGCGACTGGTAGTGGATTTTCAAGGTTAGAAAACATCCCTTGTTCATCGTGGGTGGCAAGGGAGGCTTTACCATGCAAAATCTCACCAGCGGAAGAAACAACACCACCGTAAGCTTCGACAATCGCTTGATGACCTAAACAAATGCCAATGACAGGGATTTTGCCAATAACCTGTCTCAAAACTTCAGGCATTGAACCTGCTTCGCTAGGTGTGCCTGGGCCGGGTGATAACACTAAAATTGGCGAAACCATGAGATCTAATACAGACAAAATATGTTCGGCACTTACTGTATTTCGGTAAATAATCACGTGATGACCACTGGAACGCAGCTGATCGACCAAGTTGTAAGTGAAAGAATCGACATTATCGAGCAATAAGATGTTCGCCATTAGAATAACTCCTTCACTTGGTGAGCTTGAGCAATAGCACGGATCACAGCACGTGCTTTATTGCGTGTTTCATCAGCCTCTGCTTGAGGTGTTGAATCTAAAACCACGCCACCACCGGCTTGTACAGTCGCAATGCCATTTTCCACATAAGCAGAGCGGATCACGATACAGGTATCAAAATCGCCTTTGCCGTTGAAATATCCGACTGCACCGCCATAGGAGCCACGACGCTGTTGTTCATATTGCGCAATTAATTGCATGGCTTTCACTTTGGGCGCTCCTGTTAATGTGCCCATATTCATACAGGCTTGATAAGCATGAAAAACATCTAAATCGTGGCGTAATGTCCCCACAACATGGGAAACCAGATGCATCACAAAGGAGTAGCGATCGACTTTGGTTAAATCTGCAATATAACGACTGCCTGCTTCACAGATACGTGCGAGATCATTACGGGCAAGATCAACAAGCATGATGTGTTCAGCCAATTCTTTTGCATCTGTACGCATTGAAAGTTCAATACGGCTGTCTAAATCAAGGTCAATATTGCCCTCGGCGTTACGACCACGTGGGCGAGTGCCAGCAATAGGGTAAATTTCCACTTTTCGGTCACTGGTAGCATATTTCAATGCACTTTCCGGTGATGCACCAAACAGCGTAAAATCTTGATCTTGCATATAAAACATATATGGGCTTGGGTTTTGCGCTTTGAGTTTTTGATACGCTATCAGCGGATATGGGCAAGGCATGGTGAACTTGCGTGATGGCACGACTTGGAAAATATCACCACGATAAATCGCCTCTTTTAGGGATGTTACAATAGCGCCATATTCTTGGTCATTTTGACTTAGCGTAACTTGAAAGTTAGCGACATTTTGCAAAGGTAAGGCAGGTAAAAATGGACGACATGAAACAATAATTTCATCATGACGCTGTTTAACCGTATCTATTATTTGGTGATCTTGGCTAAATACACAGCTTTTAATGCGAGCGGCTTGGTTTTGATGGTCGATCACTAAATAATGTTCTGCCACGAAAAAACAGTAATCAGGGCACAGATTGACCGCTTTAACATCAGGGATAGATTCAAAGCTCGCGACGAGATCATAGGCAAATAAGCCACCCACAAAAACCGTTTCAGGTTTGGTCGAATAGGTTTGCGCCAGTGCGGGTAATGCGCGCAGCACATCTAAGCACGATGCGGCTTTTAATCGACTATCTTCATCTAAAGCCGGGCTTGGTTGTTCAAAAGTGACAACCAATAATGTGGGCTCAATAGTATGTGTTGAAATTAGTCCTGCAAGCTGCGCTAACAACAATGGCAGAAGTGCTTGGCCGTTTAATGTTAACGCTTCAATTTCTACGCGTAGGCCAAAAGCGCGAATACGCAGGGCACTGTTAACTATCAATAAACTTTGCAGGTTGGCTTTATTATTAATTTCGGCTGATTCCAGCAACATGGTTGAAGGAACTGCATGGCATAAGTGGTTGAATAACAGCGTTGGATCTGGCTGATAGTTAATTGGGCTATCCAGATACGTAAAATGTGCTAATGTGGTGTTTTGTTTGTTCATTTTGCAGCCTTAAGCTAATTTTAGACATAAAAAAACCCGCCAGTGAAGGGCGGGTTTGGCACTGAGGCATGGGTTAACTATGCGCGTGCGGCTTCCGCCCAATTTGGGAAGTCACGCCACCAACGATTGACTAAGTTAATTAAAGCCATAATGTGCCTCACTGGATAAACAGAATATGTTTGGTTATAAGCCATCTTGCGTACTAGTAAACTGGATCGCAGTTAAAGTGTCAAGCACTTTGTTAATTTATTAGGAAAAAATAGCTATCTATGGAAATTGGAGACGATATCACCTTGCAACCCATATCAACACCTTTACTGACTCGCTATGACTTACATAGCCATACGACCGCCTCTGATGGGGATTTAACGCCAGAGGATTTAATCGAACGTGCGATTGAAAAGGGGATTAATGTATTAGCCATTACGGATCACGATACTTGTGATGGCTTAATGCAAGGGAGGCAATATTTGCGAGACAACGATAAACCGATTGAGTTAATTAACGGTGTTGAGATTTCAACTTTATGGGAAAATATTGAAATTCATATCGTCGGTTTAAATTTTTTCCCTGAACACCCAGCAATGGTCGCGTTACTTGCAGAACAATCGGCACGGCGCGAAGCGCGAGGCATTGAAATAGGCAGGCGTTTGCAAAAAGCGGGTATTGAAGACGCATGGGAGAATGCCCAAAATTTGTCTGGTGGTGGGCAGGTCACTCGAGCCCATTTTGCGCAATATATTGTAAAAATCGGCAAAGAAAAATCCATTAATAATGTATTTAAACGTTATTTGTCCAAAGGAAAAACGGGTTATGTCCCCGCGACTTGGTGCACCATTGAAGCTGCCATCGACGCAATACATGCCGCTGGTGGTGTGGCTGTTTTAGCGCACCCATCTAAGTACCAGCTTTCAAATAAATGGTTAAAACGGGTTATTACCTATTTCAAGGCGCATGGTGGGGATGGGATGGAAATTTCCCATTGTCAGCAACCGGCTAATGAAAAACAATATTTAGCTGAACTGGCGAAAATGGCCGATCTGCGAACGTCTGTTGGTTCCGATTTTCATCGTCCTTGTTCATGGATTGAATTGGGGCGTAACCTGTGGTTGCCAGATGATGAACAAGCAATTTGGACATCATGGGGTGATGTAAAAAACCGCTAATTCGTTGATGTATTGGCAGGTCGGTGTAAAATAAGACTATACAGAGGGTGATTAGGTGAAAAGCCAATCTCCCTATTGAGCAAATAGATAGTGCCATTTTTAGGTGTTTTACCGGGTGATGCTGTCGATACCAAATTGTTGAGGTATATATGAGTCAGTTTTTTTATGTCCATCCGGATAACCCGCAAGCTCGGTTAATCAGTCAAAGTGTTGAAATTCTTAATAAAGGTGGGGTGGTTGTTTATCCTACTGATTCTGGATACGCCATTGGGTGTCGTTTAGAAGAAAAAGAGGCTTTGCAGCGTATTTGCCGTATTCGTCAGTTAGATACAAACCACAATTTCACGTTAATGTGCCGTGACCTCTCTGAGTTATCAAATTATGCTCATGTAGATAACACCGTCTTTCGTTTAATTAAAAATAATACGCCGGGCAACTATACATTTATCTTAAAAGCCACGAAGGAAGTGCCTCGCCGTTTGATGAATGAGAAACGTAAAACAATAGGTTTGCGTGTGCCTTCAAACCCTATTGCGAGGGATTTACTTGAAGCCGTTGGCGAGCCGCTAATGTCAACGAGTTTAATTTTACCGGGGGATGATTTTACCCAATCTGATCCGGAAGAAATTCGTGATTTATTAGACAAACAAGTGGATTTAGTGATCCACGGTGGCTACATTGGGCAAAAACCAACTACAGTGATTGATTTCACTGGTGATACGCCAGTTGTCGCCCGTGTTGGCACGGGAGATCCATCGCCCTTTGAATAAAATCGGTCGTTAGGGCATCGAAAGTGCGATAATGTGATAAATAATAGGGGTTCAGGGGAAACCTGTGTATAATGCGCGGGTTTTCAAATTCATGACTTTTTGCACAAAGCGGAAAGTTATTTGACGCCTGTGAAGGCGACAGTAGAGGATTACATGAGCGCTAAATCGCAAAATACAGAGAAACTACAAAAAGTCCTTGCTCGTTCTGGGCATGGTTCACGTCGTGAAATCGAAACTTTCCTGCAAGCAGGTCGGATCAGCGTAGACGGCAAAATTGCAACATTAGGCGATCGCGTTGAAGTTAAAGCATCAACCAAAATTCGTTTAGATGGTCGTTTATTGGCTATCAAAGAAGCTGAAAAAGACATTTGCCGTGTAATGGCCTATTACAAACCTGAAGGTGAATTGTGTACCCGTCACGACCCTGAAGGTCGCCCAACGGTATTTACACGTTTGCCAAAACTGACAGGGGCAAGGTGGATTGCCGTAGGTCGTCTTGATGTGAATACCAGTGGGTTACTGTTATTTACAACAGATGGTGAATTAGCAAACCGATTAATGCACCCAAGTCGTGAAGTTGAGCGTGAATATGCCGTGCGTGTTTTTGGGGAGGTTAACGATGCAAAAATTCGCCAATTGACAATGGGTGTTCAACTCGAAGATGGTCCTGCATCGTTTAAAACCGTGTCTTATCGTGGTGGTGAAGGGATGAACCAATGGTTTAATGTCACTTTAACAGAAGGGCGTAACCGTGAAGTTCGTCGTTTATGGGAATCAGTTGGTGTGCAAGTGAGCCGCTTGATCCGTGTACGCTACGGCGATATCGATTTACCGAAAGGATTACCGCGTGGCGGTTGGACTGAATTAGGTTTAGAGCAAACCAACTATCTGCGTGAATTAGTGGGGCTGCCTGCTGAGACAGAAAGTAAAGTGGCGGTAGAACGTGACCAACGTAGGATCAAAGCGAACCAAATCCGTCGAGCGGTGAAACGTCATACGCAAGTGGCCTCACGTGCCACATCTAAGCGTCAATCGTCAGGGCCAACGGCGAAACGTCGTACACGCATCTAATTTATCGCCTAATAATACCAAGTGGGAAAAACGAGGTTTTTATCCCATTTTGTCAACAGCCCCTAGCGATGGTGTCAATACCATCGCTTTTTTTATCGTTAAACATAATGAATCACCGCCTGTATTAATGTGAAAATTGCGGGTTTAGCTCACAGAATCATGATGCGCATCGATAATAGATAATTAATATGAGACGTATATCTCATTTTAATGTAACAAAAAAACTTAACATCCAGTCCTGTGTGAGATTTAACTCACATAATTGCTGCTAAGTGTACTTATAAACGGTTGATGATAAGCAGCAACGTCTATTACGTACATGTATAAATGTGGTTTATCCAAAGGAATAAAGAATGGTTTTACATGGATAAACGCGAATAAGGATAAAAGATGAAAAAAATAACACTGACGCTGAGTGCGGTTGCATTAGCTTTAACGTTTACGGCAACGTCTCAAGCCAAAATTCCAATGCCAGAAACTGTCAGCCCTGGAGTTACCGTTGTTGAATTAGCACAACAACAACCTATTCATTGGGTCTCTATTGAACAAATTAAGCAAAGCCTAGAAGGCAAAGCGCCAATGGCAGTTGGCTTTGATATTGACGATACAGTGTTATTTTCTAGCCCAGGCTTTTATCGCGGTAAATTGGAATTTTCCCCAAATGATTTTAGCTATCTAAAAAATCAGCAATTTTGGGAAAAAATGAACAATGAGTGGGACAAATTCAGTATGCCAAAACAAGTGGGTATTGACTTAGTCAAAATGCACTTAGATCGTGGTGATACGGTTTATTTCATCACTGGTCGTACGAAAACCAAGACAGAAACTGTGACCAAGTATGTGCAAGAAGGCTTAGCGATCCCCGCAGACAAAATGCAACCTGTTATTTTTGCTGGTGATGAGCCAGGCCAGAACAACAAAGTAAGCTGGATGCGCGACCATAAACTGACGATTTATTATGGGGATGCCGATGCAGATATCGCAGCGGCTCATGAACTGGGTATTCGTGGTATCCGTATTTTACGTGCAGCTAACTCATCATACCAACCACTGCCAAAAGCAGGGCGTTTTGGTGAAGAAGTGGTTATTAATTCAGAGTTCTAATGGTATTTTGCATGTGATTAAAAAGGCGACCATCTAGTCGCCTCAGACTGCTGACAAAGTCCTCGCTTTTTAGTTAGGACTTTGATCTAATGAGGTTAGTACAAATAATGAGCTAACCACAATGTTAAAAGAACCTTTTCCTCAACAATATCAATTCGAAACCATCACACTAGAAGAGTTGGTATCTGAAGACCATCTTGTTCGTTATTTTCAAAACCTATCCAACCTGCCGCCAAACATGTTATGTTTGTCAGCAGTCTGACCTTGTCTTCAGACAGGTTTTTTTGTCTTAACTTCTGGAATTAATTAATAAACGAAATCAAATTCAATCTCAGCTTGATTTGTGCGTTTTTCATCTTTTTGCCCATGTACACCTTTGAAAAAGGTGGTTGCATTTTTTTCTGCTTTGGTGCACCGGCCTGAGTCATTCCAACTTCTACATGTCGTAATGCTAGTTTCTGTTGTAAAAAGTTTTTGAACAGACTTGATGCTTAGTTCTCTGCCCATTTCGTCGTATGAAAACTCTTCAGTGGTCAATTCAGTTTGACTCTTTATCAGGCGACCATTTTCATCATAAAAATATTTTTTGGTTGAATTATCGGTTTCAAGCGTACCTAATCGAATTGATTCGGACAACTTCCCGTATTCATTAATCTTATATTTTGTTTCCGATGTCCCTTTCGTTTCCTCACCACTGACAACAACATTTGAGTTTTCAATGGATTTGTGTATCTTTCCTTCCTCGTTAGTTAAATACTTTCCTTTAGATTTTTGTTGTACAAGGTCTATTTCTGTACCGTCTTTATCAACAATGAACATTTTAAACCCAAATTCATAATCCCAGCCTTTTCCTATTTTATTCATATTGATTTGTGAGGTGCTAATCAACACATGATCATTATTCTTGAATTTTTTTGTTTGATTACCTTGCAACGAGAGCAGTGCGCCGCAATCATCAAACTTTACTGTAGAATCCTCATTTAGGTAATCGTCACTTCCTTTTGTCCGTATCCTCATTTCCTTTAAGGAGTCGTAAGGGCTAGTTTCTTCAAATAAAATGAAATTATTCAACTCATTAATTTGAATCGAATCTTTCAGGCAATTAGTCTCACTCGCGAATGAACTACAGCTAGCAGATAATAAAAATAGGTATATCAAATGTGTTTTTTTCATAAGGTCCTCTCTCCAAAAAATTCCTAAATATCACTTTTATAAAATTATTAACGAATTATGCATTAACGAATCATTTGTTTACCAGTTAAAAGATCTTTCTCTAATTCACAGCGCATTGTCTATACCGTTCCTCACACCAAGGAAGTAAACAAAACGAACGTAGCGAACGATTCAGAACAAAACCAGTAACTATTATGAAGAAGTTCTCAAACGTATTGATGATGCACGTAAGAACCTAGCTATCTCTTATGCAGGCTTGCTTCCCGTTATGGTGGTGAAGTGAAGTGCCAAGAATACTTCCAACATTAATGCAATCCCTGCCACACCTACAGTACAACTGACCGTAATGGTTATAAACATTACAAATTCAATATGGCTCAATGCCAATTATGCGAACATCGCCAATCGTGTACTCAACATAAGAAAGGTAAAAAACAATCACTCGGCATGTATGGGAAGAAGCGAAAGAGTGGTCAAATGCGTTACGGCTAAACAAGTGGGGTAAAAAACTACGCAAGGCGAAAAGAGATGGTAGAAAGAAGTTTTGCCGATGCAAAGGCGACCATCTAGTCGCCTTTTTAGTGTGAGAATAAGCGTTAGTTATTTACAATGGCATCAATAACCACACGATTACCCGTAATAGTCCCTGTCGTACCACTTGAGACTATTGGGCTAGTGACTTTAGTAGTATTGTTAGAGCTAATGGTGCCATATTGGTTATTGACACGATTTTTTGAATCGATGGTCAAATTTTTACCTGCAACCATTTTTCCTGCATAGTTTTCTAGCGTACCCACATCCACTTTTTGGTTATTGATAGCTGATATTTGTCCATAGTTATTGTTCAGTGATGCTTTTAATTTAATATCAACATCATTACGTGCAGTTACATTGTTATCTACATTAGCAACTATTGCACCATGTAGGTTATAAAGGTTGTCACCTTTGACCTTGATTGTCCCTTCATTGGTTTGCAAGCCTCCATTTTGGTCCGTTAAACCAAATTGGGCATTGACTTGTTTAAATTCGGCACTGTAATTATTGTTTAAAAGGCTAGTTTCAATATCAAGGTTGTTTTCTGCATTAATCAATCCCGATTGGTTATCAAGATTAAATGCAGTTAAAGTCAAGTTTTTACCTTTGATGTAACCAGACCGATTGCTAAGCATATTGGATTTGATTTCAGTTTTACCGTTGTCAGAGATAATAGCCCCTGAGTTGGTCAACTGATTAGCATTGATATTCATTAATTTACCACTGTGGATCTTCGACAATGCATCATTGGTTAAAGAAACGGATGCATCAAGATCTAAACGGCCATTAACCGCATTCAGTTCCGAATTAGATTGTGTTAAATACATGGTATTCACATTAGCGCGGCGCTGCGCCACGATTGTGCTTTTTGCCATGTTTTCGATAGAGTTTTGTACATTTAAGGTAATATCACGACCCGCAGTGATATTTGAGTTTTCACTCACAATTCGAACCGCATCAATGTTCACATCTTGTCCTGCAATAAAACCTTTATCTGGATCATTTGGAGTGACCATGTTATCGCGGTTATAAACGATATTGGTTGAGTGAGTATTGATACTGCCTTGTTTTGCTCTAAATGCGCCATTATCATTAATAATAGTGTCAGATAAAGTGGTTAAATTTTGTTGAGCTTCGATGGCTCCATTGTTATTCGACAATGAGCCTAATGTGGTTAAATTCACATTATTATTAAGGGATGAAATATAACCACTGTCGTTATTAATAGCACTAGTGCCTGTCGTCTGGATATCCACGTTTTTTGTTGCAAAAATGGTGCCGCTATTGGTTAGCCCAGCAGAATTAACCGTGAGGGTATTTGCTGATTTAAGATTACCATTATTATTATTAACAGAGCCTGCGGTATCAATGGTGATCGCTCCATTATGGGAAACGATATCACCCGCGTTAGAAACCCCGACACCCGTTTCGGTTGCCATCAAAGAAATCTTATTTGCATACATACCGCCTAATGCAGAAACATCAATGCCGATAGCGGGTTTTGTACCAATGGCAGTTGTGCTACCAACAACATCGCCAGTTGCATTAACACGGTTATTTCCGGCGACAACGTTTAAGCGTTGAGCCGAGACGGTACCATTGATAGCGACGGAGCGAGCAATTATGTCAGTGGGTGAGTTCGAATCGAAGCTATCATTGATGGTAATTTTCCCTTGCTGCACATTGTAGTCATTGACTAACCCATTACCGTCTAAGGAAACTTTACCTGTCGTTAATGTACTACGATTGGTATTAATAAAACCGCAGTTATTGCAGGTGATACCAGATGCATTTGCAATAATAACTTGCGCTTTGCCGCCAGCAACTTCAATCATGCCGTTTAATGTTGAAGCTGTATTAGAATTGACTTCATTTAGGATCACCTTTGCACGATTGCCTGCAACGTTGCCATTTCCGCCAATTTTACCCCCAAGTGTGGTGTTAGAAAGGCCTGCGCTATTGTTTAAAATAACCCCTTTTTGGTCCACATCAAACTGACTATAAATATTGTGAGAAACGCCACTTTGAGAGGGTTTATTAATATAAACAACGGTTGGGCCATTACCTTGAACCATAATACCCGCGCCGTTTGTTGGCGTAATTGCTGCTTGAGCAATGGTCGTTGAACCAACAATCATTGATACACAGAGAAATAAAGGTTTAAATTTCAATTTTGAAACATTGAAATTATTTATTGAAACATTTTGCATATATATCCCTTAATTTAAATAGACAATATCTAAGATAATTAACAATCCATTATTGCGACTTAATTATGCAGAAATATAAAATTATATAAAATTAATAATACTAACATGGTGTAAATTGTTATTGCCTGTTGAATAATAACCAAGCGTGAATAAAGTTGGAATAAACGCATTTTAATATCATTAACTTCATTTAATTCAATTGGTTGTATTTATTTGGAAAAGTATGATTTTAGGGTATTTACTCAAGGGATAATACGTAGTTGCTTATATTAAGTAGAGAGAACATAGATTTAAATATTAGCAAAAATTACGAGTTTGTTTGTGTTATAAAAAATGTTGATAGAATTTAACACTGAATCTGTAATAAATTTGATTTGTTTTTTTAATATAACTTTATTTTAAAGAAAACTTAGTAATAGTCTTATTTTAATATACTATTACTAAGTTGATTTAAAAATTTACCAGTCAATGCCTTTTTGCGCTTTAATGCCAACATCAAATGCATGTTTAACAGGGCGCATTTCAGTGACTGTATCGGCTAAGTCAATTAAATCACGGTGGCATCCTCTTCCTGTAATGATCACTGATTGATTAGCAGGGCGGTTTTGTAAGGCGTGAATAACCTCGTCTAGCTTAAGGTAACGGTAGCTGATCATATACGTTATCTCATCTAATACGACTAAATCATATTGTGGGTCACTTAACAGCTGTTTGGCATGATGCCAAGTTTCAAGGCAAGCAAGGGTATCTGTTTCTTTATTTTGTGTTTCCCATGTAAAACCTGTGGACATAACAAAAAACGGCGCGCCGAGAGGCTCTAAGAGTTCCCGCTCGCCGTTATCCCAACTTCCTTTAATAAACTGAACGATAGCGGCTTTTTTTCCATGACCGATTGCACGACATACTGTACCGAATGCCGCTGTTGTTTTACCTTTACCATTTCCCGTGAAGATCATAATAATCCCACGTTCAATTTGAGCGGCTTCGATACGTGCGTCCACTTTTTCTTTTAACCGTTGTTGACGTTCTTCATGCCGACTTTGTGACATCATCAATTACTCCGCAGCGCCCGGTTTTCGTCCGGGTTGGGCATCATAGCTGTTACCCGTTTTGCGAATGCTATCATCCCCCATCAAGTAAACGTAAATAGGCATAATATCGGCTGGTGTTTTTAGTTTTTGTGGGTCTTCATCAGGGAATGCACTGGCACGCATACTGGTGCGGGTTCCTCCTGGGTTAATGCAATTTACGCGCAAATGGCTATTCTTATACTCTTCGGCAAGCACTTGCATTAAGCCTTCTGTTGCGAATTTTGAAACGGCGTAAGCGCCCCAGCCCGCACGACCTTGCTTGCCGACACTTGAGCTGGTGAAAACCAATGAGGCATTTGGCGCTTGCAATAATAAAGGGAGTAGTGATTGCGTTAGCATAAAAGTGGCGTTGACGTTAATTTGCATAACATCATGCCAAAGCTGTACGGGTTGTTCTGCAATTGGCGCGATAACGCCAAGGATCCCCGCGTTGTGTAACACACCGTCTAAATAGGGCACTGTCTTAGATATTTGCTTAGCTAATAATTGGCAATCTTCATTAGTTATTGTTAATAAATCTAAAACATAACAGGGAGATTTTTTACCTGAAATCGCCGTGATTTCGTGGCTAACAGATTCTAACTTATGTTGTGTTCTGCCAACGAGGATCAATGATGCGCCAAATCGGGCATAGGTAAGGGCGGCTTCACGACCGATGCCATCGCCTGCGCCAGTGATGAGAATGGTTTTACCTTTCAATAAGTCTTGTCTAGGCTGATATTGAAGCATATTCTTTCCTATAATTGTGAATTAAATGTAACACTATCATCGCACTGATTAGTCTTTTTGGCTAATCTAGCATAGATATCGACATCGTTTATGGCACTAAGCACGATTTTTTCTGGTTGTTTATCCATAATCGTGAGATTATTTTTGTGTTGAAGATAAATATCAGAAGGATCACGTTGTGGAGTATTTCGCTTTGTATGGACTATTTTTAGCAAAAGTTGTCACTATTGTGGTGGCGATTATTTTGCTGGCGGTGTTTGTCTTTGGTGCAGGTATGCGTCGGCAACATGCTAAAGGGTCACTGAAAATCACTGATTTAGGTGAAAATTATCGCGAACGTCAGCGCCAAATGCAGCAAGTGAAAATGAATGAGTCTGAGCATAAAGCTTGGCTCAAGGCATTCAAAAAACAGCAAAAAGCAAAATTAAAAAGTGAAAAATCAGGGGCAAAACTAGGACAAACTTCGGTTAAAAAACCCTGTTTATATGTCTTAGACTTTAAAGGTAGCATGGATGCCCGTGAAGTCGCGTCTTTAAGAGAAGAAATCAGTGCGGTTCTAGCCGTTGCTGATACTCAAGATGAAGTTTTGCTTCGTTTGGAAAGTCCAGGGGGAATGGTACATGGCTATGGTCTTGCCGCATCGCAATTACGGCGTTTAAAAGAAAAAAATATTCCGCTAACTATTGCCGTTGATAAAGTGGCGGCGAGTGGTGGCTATATGATGGCTTGTATTGCCGATAAAATTATTGCTGCACCGTTCGCCATTATCGGTTCGATCGGCGTGGTAGCACAAATTCCAAATATTCACCGCTTATTAAAAAAACATGATGTTGATGTTGAGCTTCATACTGCGGGTGAATATAAAAGAACACTGACACTACTAGGTGAAAATACTGAGCAAGGGCGTAAGAAGTTTGTTGAGGATTTAAATTCGACTCACGATCTGTTTAAACAATTTGTGCATCAAAATCGCCCTTCATTAGATATTGATAAGGTTGCGACAGGGGAATACTGGTATGGTTCTCAGGCGCTTGAAAAAGGGCTAGTCGATAGCATTGGGGTCAGTGATGACATTATTATCGATGCCATTGACACAAAAGAGATCGTCAGTATTCGTTATGTTCTAAGTAAAAAAATGGTGGATAAACTGATGGGCAGTGCGGCAAACAGCGTCGATAACCTTTTGTTACGTTGGTGGCAGCGTGGCCAAAAACCAATGTTATAAATGAATAGTTGCCTCGCAAATATTCTGTTTTAATTCTACTATTAATTACCGGCACTACAGCCGGTAATTTTTTATCGATTATTGTGTGTTAATTAATCATTTTTACGCAGTTGGTATTGTTCAGAGAGCACATGCGCGAGGTGTTTGTACATATTAAAAGCAGCGGTACTTTTTAATGTTGGGATGCCATTTTCATCGAGAAAAAATTCCCCTTTGAAAACCAGCGTACCACGATGTTGCTCAACGGTGTCTACAAACATACCATGAATATAATCGTCATGTTTCTTTATGATATCGTTAGCTTTTTCAAGTAACTCTGTTTTTGTGATGTACTGTAGATTGTCTTGCATAATCGGGCTCCCTTGAAAAAATAATTGGTTGCTTCTAGCATTTTATCAGGTAGAGTGTGTGGTTTTCAATTATGGCTTAACGCCTTTATATGGTTAAAATCAGTCAGCTAGAAGACAATCATCCCTTGTAGAATAACGTGACTGAGATTATAAGTTTTGTTTCAACACAAATAATTGTTTGAAAATATATTGATATATTGTAATTGTGTCGCAATATAAAAACAGATTCTCATTTTGCGCATTTTTATGTAAAAGTGCGTCATAGTTGATATTTAGGTAAAGGTAAATATGGGTAAAGCTCTTGTTATCGTGGAGTCCCCGGCAAAAGCCAAGACGATTAATAAGTATCTTGGCAGTGGCTACGTTGTGAAGAGCAGCGTCGGCCATATTCGTGATCTGCCGAAAAGCGGCTCTGGTTCACAAACCGGCTCACAAAAGAGTACAGGCTCATCTACCGAGAAAACAAAGAAGGTTAAAAAAGACCCACGCGAGGCACTAGTGAATCGTATGGGGGTCGATCCTTATCATGGTTGGAAGGCGAACTATCAAATTTTGCCGGGTAAGGAAAAGGTTGTTTCTGAACTGAAATCTCTGGCTGCGGATGCCGATCATATCTACCTCGCAACGGACTTGGACCGTGAGGGGGAAGCGATTGCCTGGCATTTACGCGAAGTGATTGGCGGTGATGATTCGCGTTTTAGTCGTGTTGTGTTTAACGAAATAACGAAAAACGCCATCACTCAAGCATTTGATAGCCCGGGTGAGCTAAATATTGATAGGGTTAACGCCCAGCAAGCTCGTCGCTTTATGGATCGCGTTGTGGGGTACATGGTATCTCCATTATTGTGGAAAAAAGTGGCGCGTGGCTTATCGGCGGGGCGTGTTCAATCTGTCGCCGTGAAACTGATTGTTGAGCGTGAGCGTGAAATCAAAGCGTTTGTTCCGCAAGAATATTGGGAATTACACGCTGATTTAGCGGACAAAGACATTGCGAATTTACGCATGGAGGTCACGTCCCAAGCAGGCAAAGCGTTTAAACCTGTTAATAAAGCGCAAACAACAGCGGCGATAAAGCTACTTGAAAAAGCGCGCTTTGAGGTCATTGACCGAGAAGATAGGCCGACATCAAGTAAACCGAGTGCTCCTTATATCACTTCAACCTTGCAACAAGCCGCTAGTACGCGCTTGGGCTTTGGGGTGAAAAAAACCATGATGATGGCACAACGCTTGTATGAAGCGGGTTACATCACGTATATGCGTACTGACTCAACCAATTTGAGTCAAGATGCGTTAGAGATGGTTCGCGGCTACATTCTTGACAACTTTGGCGCGAAATATTTGCCTAAAGATGCCAATGTGTATAGCAGCAAAGATAATTCTCAAGAGGCACACGAAGCTATCCGTCCTTCTAGTGTTGATGTGTTACCTGATTCACTAAAAGATATGGAGAATGACGCAAAAAGGTTATACCAATTAATTTGGAACCAATTTGTTGCTTGCCAAATGACGCCAGCAAAATATGACTCTACGACCTTAACAGTGAAAGCGGGAGACTTTGAACTAAAAGCCAAAGGGCGTACGTTACGTTTTGATGGTTGGACAAAAGTGATGCCTGCGCTGCGCAAAAATGATGAAGATAAAACCTTGCCAGCGGTTCAAGTTGGCACGGAATTATCTTTAATTGAATTATTGCCAAGTCAGCACTTTACTAAACCGCCAGCGCGCTTTAGTGAAGCTTCATTGGTTAAAGAGCTTGAAAAACGTGGCATTGGTCGCCCTTCAACTTATGCAGCGATTATCTCGACTATTCAAGATAGAGGGTATGTCAAAGTTGAAAACCGCCGTTTCTATGCGGAAAAGATGGGAGAAATCGTTACTGATCGTCTAGAAGAAAACTTCAACGACTTGATGAACTACGATTTTACGGCCCGTATGGAAAACCAACTCGACCATGTGGCTAATCATAATGCCGAGTGGAAAGAAGTTCTTGATGAGTTTTTCTCTGACTTTAGTACGCAGCTTGATATTGCTGAAAAAGATCCAGAAGAAGGGGGAATGCGCACCAATCCGATGGTTATTACATCAATAACCTGCCCTGATTGTGAGCGCCATATGGGGATCCGTACAGCATCAACAGGGGTATTCCTTGGTTGTAGCGGCTATGCATTGCCACCGAAAGAACGTTGCAAGAAAACCATTAATTTAATCCCTGAGGATGAAGTGCTTAACGTACTTGAAGGGGATGATGCAGAAACCAATGCATTAAGGGCGAAACGTCGTTGCCCGAAATGTGGTACTGCAATGGACAGCTACTTGATTGATAATCAACGTAAATTACATGTATGCGGTAATAACCCTGCGTGTGAAGGTTATGAAATCGAAGAAGGCGAATTCCGTATCAAAGGTTATGATGGTCCGGTGATTGAATGTGACAAATGTGGCTCTGAAATGCATCTGAAAATGGGGCGTTTTGGTAAATACATGGGTTGCACCAATGAAGAGTGTAAAAACACACGGAAGATCTTAAGAAGTGGTGAAGTTGCGCCTCCGAAGGAAGATCCTGTTCCACTGCCTGAATTACCGTGTGAAAAATCAGACGCTTACTTTGTCTTACGTGATGGTGCAGCAGGTGTGTTCCTCGCAGCGAATACGTTCCCTAAATCGCGGGAAACACGCGCACCGTTAGTGGCTGAACTCCAACGTTTTAAAGATAGACTTCCTGAAAAACTCGCTTATTTGGCTGAAGCGCCAGCAAAAGATGGGGAAGGGAATCCAACTGTAGTGCGTTTTAGCCGTAAAACCAAGCAACAATATGTTTCTTCGGAAAAAGACGGTAAAGCGACGGGCTGGAGCGCTTTCTATGTTGACGGTAAGTGGGAAGTAAAAGAGAAGTAATTTATTTAAATTATTTTTCGGCTGATAACACAAAGTGGGAAAAACTGCGCCTTTATCCCACTTTGTCAACACACTCAAATGCCAATCAGTAATGATTGGCATTTTTTGTTCGGCGTTTATGAAGTGAATTTCAACGTATTCACTTCAATTGTTTTTTGGGCTAAGTCTTCATCAATAAAGTCAAAAATCAAGATACCTTTATGTGGCGTTTCTGCTTGCTGATCCTTACGAGCATTATGATTTAGCATCGCTAACTCATCGCGAATAATTGGGTTGATTATATTTGCATAGGCTATAGGGCTACCAAGTTCACCATTCGTCGCACTGATATGATTGAGTACTAACTGCTGCTGTTGAATATCATCACTGCCATGGAGCAATGTCATTATGCTATCAATTTTTCCGTGAATATCGGGACCATCCCAATTATCTTGTAACATAATTAAGGCATTTTGATGCCAATTATGCGCCCAACGTGTGCCATTTTCTAAGGACGAAACTTGCCATTTTGGCGGCGCACATTCAATCGCCAATATTTTTCCTCTTAGCTGTTTCACACAGGGCCAAGGGTAAAGGTTTTCATTGGTTTTTTCTGGAAGTAAAAAGTGTTTAAGATAAGGCTTAATAAATGAAACGAGTGCCTGTTTATAGGGCTCAAAGTCATCTTTTTTCTCATTGGCATTTTGAATACGCAAAATAATAAATTCAGTTGGGTGTGTATTAAGAAATGAAATAAAACATTGAAAAAGTGCTTCAGCGGTAATATTACTCTGCCACTGCCGATGAGCTATATTAAGATGACGAGTTAGCCTTAAGTCAAAAAAACGGACGCCGCAGTTGAGTTGCTCTGAAAGTGATAATGTCTGGGTTTGGTAATAGGGCTGATCACAAGTTGACGTAATGGCATCATGGGTGCCTGGGATCAATAAATCCGTCACAAAGAGATCATCCGCGATATATTTCAGCCAATCAATGTATTTATTATTTTGCATAGAGCTTACCGTGTCCATTTTCTAATTTGATAATAAGCCGCTATTGAAACGGCTTGTCACATTATAATATCAAGGGATTATTGAGATTTTTTCATCTTGATAACTGTCCAAGACAGTAAAGCTGCGATTAACGTTAAGATAGCTAATCCAATAAAAACGTTACCAATAATATAGGTTGGTGTGAGAATTTCTTTAATGACTTTCCCTTGTTCATTTAGTTGTGGACTAAAAATAATTTTGCCTAAAATAAGTGGGGCTAACAGTGCAGGGAGATAACCAATCGTGATTGCCAAGGACATTGCAGCAGAAGCGTGTTTTTTATCAATACCAAACTCACCAATTGGTGCGTAGTACACCCCACGTATCATAAAGCAGCAGGCAGAAGCGCACAACATCAGTATCATAATAGTATTACGCACAGCGGGGCTAACGATATTGTCTGGGGCTGATCCTGCCATAAATTCAGTGATAGCAGCTGGATTCATATAGAACAAGATACCGATAGAAGCGAGTAAAATCACCAAAACAAACGACATAAAGCGCATAAAATGAGCCGTCGAATTAAATGCTAATGTGACGAGCAATGTTGACAGTAACGGTAACATCCTTAGTGCAATGACGACTGAGGCAAATACAGCTGCGACGGTTGCTGATGCGCCATAACCAGCTTGTAAGAAACGTGCAAAGTAGGTGCCTGCGGCAACAAAGGTGCCGTAAATACAAAAAACGTTGAGACCTGTCACCCAAACAATTGGCAGTTTGATAACTTTCAATACGCCAAGCAAGGCTTCTTTTACGGAGCTTACTGTATCTGCATCTTCACTGACTCGCACATCTTTCGGAACTGCAAAGAAAATTAATATCGCTGTGGTGAGTACAATAATAGAAGAGGTGAGCATCATTGTGCGGCTGCTTGCTTCGTAGTAAACCATGGCAGCCCATAATAAACTCATCAAAAATGCTAACAAGCCGCGTCCAAATTCAAACATACCAAACGCAACACCTTGATGTTCCTTGGTGGTTGATAAGCTTACCGCTTTAAAGTTAGCGGGTTTAAATAGTACTTCACTAAGTAATAACATGGAGAAAAAGCACAACAGCAAAGTTGGCATGCTTAAACCCGGTGAGTTTAATGCGATAAATAAAGAGATACAGCCAACGCCGAGTGTAGTGATTAACATAATCACGCGGACTTTAAATCGGTCACCGACCCATCCGAGTGCCAGTGTACCAAGCAAAATAACTAATCCTTGCATTGAATATAATTGACCAGCTTGTGCGTCAGTGATCCCCATTGCGACAGGAAAACCCAGTGGTAAAGAATTCCGTAAATCCCAAAAAGCATATAATAGCTGTGCATTTGCGGTAATAAAAATAAGTTGAATAATGGTGTGTGCTGAAAAACCAAACTTTTTGGCAAGAGTATTCATAATCTATTTTCCACTTATTATAAAAATTAAAGAAAACATAGTGTTATATTTTGATAGCTCGTTTTATTTGTAAGGTATAACTATTTTATTTTTACTAACGGTACTTTAATTGGGTAGGTTGTTGGAATGTTTATTTCCTATTTGCATTTTGTGGAATGGGTGATCTGGATTGTGGGCGATATAAAAATAATATACTGTGATCATTTTCACACCGTGTTAACATATTTTTATGGAATAGTTATTTATACGTAAACGTATCGAAATGAAATTTTTATTATAAAGCTATATTGGTATAGCCATTTTTACTCAAACGATTTTTGCGACGCAAAATGACCATTTTGACTGTGATGTCACTATCATTTCTTAACTAAAACTCAATACGGCACCAATGCAATAACAAATTTATGTTAGTTTAATTACAGTTATTGATACTGATGATTAAACAGTAACAGTTCTTACCTTGTTAACATTAGGTAACTCGATGGAATGATTAGTAAATGTTATTCACTGGAGGCAATATGAAGTTAAAAATGAGTTTATTCGCCGCATTACTGACCGCAAGCACTGCCTATGCAGCACAATCCACTGTAATTTTAAAAGAAGCGACACCAACGGGTGAAGGAAAAGCTATCGGTGAGGTTGTTATCTCAGAAACTGAATATGGACTGCTGTTCTCACCAAAACTTTCAGGCTTACATGCGGGGATCCATGGTTTCCATATCCACGAAAACCCAAGCTGTGAACCTGGAGAAAAAGACGGTAAACCTGTTCCTGCATTAAAAGCTGGTGGGCATTTAGATCCAGCCAAAACCGGCGTCCATAAAGGCCCTTATGATAATACAGGGCACCTAGGTGATTTACCGGGCTTAGTTGTCGATAGCCAAGGTAACGCGAATTATGCAGTTTTAGCTCCCCGTTTAACATCCTTAAAAGATGTACAAAACCGTGCATTGATGGTGCATGTGGGGGGCGATAATTATTCAGACTCTCCAGAAGCGTTAGGTGGGGGGGGGGGGCGGATGGCCTGCGGCGTCATCCAATAATGCGCGTCATATTTCGCACTGCATTCGGCAACCCTAGTCACATACTAGTGTATGCTCCTAGGGCTTGGCTCATTTTGCCGCCTAGCGACAGCACGAACTATTTAGCGCATTAAGGCATTAAGGTATTAAGGTATTAAGGACTAAGCTACTAAAGTACTAAAGTAGTAAAGTAGTAAGCGCGTTATATTTTGTGTTGTCGTCTATCAAAATTAAAGCTCGGAAAGATACCGAGCTTTTTTTACCTATTTATCCCCTCATTACCATATACGAATGCGTTTTTCGGGTTCTAAATAGAGGGCATTGTCTTTATCGACGCCAAATGTTTGATACCAATCATCAATATTACGTACGACACCATTTGCGCGGAATGGGTTTGGACTGTGTGGATCAGTCATAATCTTATTACGTTCAGACTCCTTATTAGACAGCTCTTGCCAAGTGCGCGCCCAAGCAATGAAGAAACGTTGTAAGCCAGTTGTGCCGTCAATAATAGGTGGTTCGCCATTTGGGTAATTTTCTTTAGCAAATTGTTTGTATGCACTGAGTGCGATATTTAACCCGCCTAAATCACCAATATTTTCCCCTAATGTTAATTGACCATTAACGTTCAATCCATCTACTTCAAAGCTATTGTATTGCTCAACCAACTTCTCAGTTTTTTGTTTGAAGTGGGTTTTGGCACTTTCACTCCACCAATTGCGTAATTGCCCAGTCCCATCGTATAAACTGCCTTGGTCATCAAAGCCGTGCCCCATTTCATGACCAATAACGGCACCGATAGCTCCGTAGTTATAGGCAGGGTCAACATTTGGGTCGAAGAACGGGGCTTGTAAAATTGCCGCTGGGAAGACAATTTCATTTTGCACTGGATTGAAATAGGCATTCACCGTTTGTGGTGTCATTCCCCATTCCCATTTGCGTACCGGCTGACCCATTTTGCTGAGCATATCATTATAAGACCAGGCGACGACTTGTTTGTAGTTGTCTAATAGTGAATCTGGTTTTAAATTAATGCGACTAAAATCGTTCCATTGATCTGGATAACCCACTTTAACCGTAAACTGTTCCAATTTCTTTAGGGCTTCTTGGCGAGTGCTTTCATCCATCCAATCGTTATCTTTCAAACGTGAATTAAACGTATTTCTAACATAACTCACTAAGTCTTTGATTTTCTCTTTGGATTGCGGGTCGAAATATTTTTCGACATAAATTTGCCCTAAGGGTTCGCCTTGCAAGGCGTTTACTGTTTGTAAAGCACGTTCTTGGCGAGTACGTTGTTTCTCGACACCATTAAGTTTTTTTGAATAAAAATCAAAATTTGCATCAGAAACGGCTTTGTTTAAATAACGTGCGTGATCGCTAAGATAGTGGAACGTTAAGTAATCTTTCAAGGTTGAAATGGGGGTTTGCGCGAAAATTTTTGCAGTTTGCTCAACGGCACTGTCTGTTTCTACCACCACTTTTTCAAGTTGTTTGTCGGTAAGTTTATTTTCACTGATAAACGCATCCCAACCAAAGCCTTGAGTATAATTTTTCATTTCCACTAATGACATAGCATGGTAATTTTTGATGGTATCTCGGCGTGCCTCTGGGCTCCAATGCACCGTTGCGAGCGCTTTTTCTAAATCGAAAATTTTTTGTGCTTTTTGCTCAACGTCTTCTTCACCCCCGAGCTTTAACATGGTAGCAATATAGGCGATATAACTTTTTCGTATATCTTGCATTTGGGGCGTGTCATCAAGGTAATAAGTGCGATTTGGTAACCCTAAACCACCTTGACCGATATACAGAACATATGTCTCAGGAGCCTTGGCGTCTAAATCCACCCAATAGGAAATGAGGGAACTGTAATTGGGATCAGTCATTAATTGGCTAATATCCTGATGATTTTTCGCCTGTGTAATTGCGGCTAAATCTTGCTTGATAGGGGAAAGGCCCGCTTTCTCAATGGCTTCTTCATTGAGGAAACTTTGGTATAAATTTCGGATATTGCGTTGGTTATGGTTTAGCTCGTTTTCCGGCTTTTTCTGTAATTCATCAATAATTGCTTGAGTCTGCTTTTCGGTATTTAAATATAAATCAACAAAAGAGTTAATTCGGGGCATGCCCGTAGGGATTTTTGCCTTGCTTATCCAGTCCTCGTTTACGTAGCGGTAGAAATCATTACCTGGCTTAATCGTATCGGATAAAATGATTTTTTGTTGGCCATAAGTCACTTCTTTGGCGATTAACTGAGATGCAAAGGTAACGGTAGACATACCAATAAGCAGTGCTAACACATTTATACGCATGTAAAAACCTCTCTTCGTTGAGAATATATTACTCCACTTTTTTAAGCTTACTCTGAAGTGGAAATCCTTCAAATTACGTTTTATTTATTGAAACATATCATTAATTAAAGATAACCCATCTTTGCAATACATTACGCCATATAAAACAAATAGCGTTCCTTAGATGAAATTTTATCATCATACTGTTTATTCTTATTTGAATAATGTTATATTGGTTATATCGAATGAGGTGCATATAATTTTTGGTTATAACTAATGTTTTTTAGCTATAGCGACTATATCGTGATCCAGTAAGGGGTAGGCAGAAATATGAAATTGCAGCAATTACGTTATATTGTTGAAGTCGTTAATCATGATTTAAATGTCTCCTCAACCGCGGAGGGGCTGTTTACTTCGCAACCGGGTATTAGTAAGCAAGTGCGGATGCTGGAAGATGAACTAGGTATTCAAATTTTTGCACGCAGTGGCAAACATTTAACTCATGTGACACCTGCGGGTGAAGAAGTTATACGTATTTCAAGAGAAGTGCTGTCGAAAATAGAAGCAATACGTTCAGTTGCGGGGGAGCACACCTATCCTGATCGTGGTACGTTAAACATTGCCACTACTCACACGCAAGCTCGCTATGCGCTACCGCCAGTGATCAAAGGCTTTATTGAACGTTATCCTCATGTGTCTTTACATATGCAACAAGGTACGCCAACTCAAATAGCGGAAGAAGTATGCAAAGGTAACAGTGATTTTGCAATCGCCACAGAAGCGCTTCACTTGTATAGCGATCTGATCATGTTGCCATGCTACCACTGGAACCGCTGTGTGGTGGTGCCGAAAGACCACCCATTGGCAGCGAAAAAGAATGTGACAATCGAAGATATTGCAGAATATCAAATTGTGACTTATACCCATGGGTTTACAGGGCGTTCTGAGCTGGATGTTGCTTTCCAAAAAATAGGTCTTGAGCCGAAGATTATTTTTACGGCAACTGATGCGGATGTCATTAAAACTTACGTTAGGTTGGGGCTTGGTATTGGTATTATCGCTAGCATGGCGGTTGATGCAGTAAATGATACTGACCTTGTTGTTATTGATATGCGTGATAAATTTAGCTATAGCACCACCAAAATAGGCTTTAAACGGACCAGTTTCCTACGCAGCTATATGTATGATTTTCTATGGCGTTTTGCGCCACACCTCACTCGGGATGTGGTAGATAAGGCGATTGCAATCCGTAATAATGATGAAATTGAAGCGTTTTTTAAAGATATTCAGTTACCTATCATTTAAATTACTTATTTTCGCTATGTGGTAGCCATATCATTCTGAATGGCTACCAGCGATGATGGCAGCTTCTTGCACATCTAAACTTCAAAATCAGTTCAGTATCTAAGTTTTTTATTATCATTCGCGCTTATTCTTTCCCTTCTTATCTTAAATTTCCTATGATGAATAGGTGGAAATTTCAAATTTGGCACAAAATCTATAAATCAATTTTTTAAAGCAACTATGATTACAATTGGTTAACAAAAAATAATGGCGGTAAATAAACATTATTGCCATAGCCATAAAAACCAAGGAGGAGTTATGTCGTTGAGTCTAAAAACATCGAGTGCCTCAACACTCGCTGTCGGAAACAAGCAGTATAATTACTTCAGTTTGGCACTTGCCGCGAAAAAAATCGGTGATGGTTCAAAGCTGCCAAAATCACTCAAAGTGCTACTCGAAAACCTCTTACGTCATATGGATGGCACTTCAGTTGTTGAACAAGACCTACAAGCAATTATTGATTGGCAAAAAAATGCGCATGCAGATAGGGAAATCGCCTATCGTCCCGCCCGTGTATTAATGCAGGATTTTACCGGGGTTCCCGCCGTTGTTGATCTTGCCGCAATGCGTGAAGCCGTAAAATCGTTAGGGGGGAATGTCAATCAAGTCAACCCATTGTCACCGGTTGATCTGGTGATTGACCATTCGGTAATGGTTGATGAATTTGCGACACAATCTGCGTTTGACGAAAACGTGGAAATTGAAATGGAACGTAACCACGAGCGCTATTTATTTCTGCGTTGGGGACAAAAAGCGTTTAATCGATTCCAAGTAGTGCCGCCAGGAACAGGGATTTGCCATCAGGTTAACTTAGAATACCTCGGAAAAGCCGTTTGGTATGAAGAGGTTGACGGCAAATTATATGCTTACCCAGATACACTCGTGGGGACTGATTCCCATACTACGATGATCAACGGCTTAGGTGTGCTGGGTTGGGGAGTTGGTGGCATAGAGGCTGAAGCGGCAATGTTAGGTCAGCCTGTATCTATGTTGATCCCTGATGTGGTTGGCTTCAAATTAACGGGTAAATTATCTGAAGGTATTACGGCAACCGACCTTGTTTTAACTGTCACACAAATGCTGCGTAAGCACGGTGTTGTGGGGAAATTTGTCGAATTTTATGGTGATGGTCTGGCGGACTTACCTCTAGCTGACCGAGCAACCATTGCCAACATGTCACCTGAATATGGTGCCACCTGTGGTTTCTTTCCAATAGATGATATTACGTTATCCTATTTGCGACTAACAGGGCGTAGTGATGAGGAAGTGGCGCTGGTGGAAGCTTATAGTAAAGCGCAGGGTTTATGGCGTCATACGGGTGATGAGCCTATCTTTACCAGTACCTTAGAATTAGATATGTCGACAGTTGAGTCTAGTCTTGCAGGGCCAAAACGACCACAAGATAGGGTTGAACTGAGTCAAGTTCCTAAGGCGTTCCGTAGCGCAGTTGAACTTGAGGTAAATAAACAAGATAAAAATGCGCACCTTGAGGTGAAATATCAAAATAAAACCTTTGAGCTCACTGATGGTGCCGTTGTGATTGCGGCGATCACCTCATGTACCAATACTTCAAACCCAAGTGTCTTGATGGCAGCTGGGTTATTGGCGAAAAACGCAGTTGAAAAAGGCTTATCTCGTCAACCATGGGTTAAAACATCGCTTGCACCTGGCTCGAAAGTGGTTACCGACTATCTCGCAGTTGCAGGGTTAACACCGTACTTAGATAAACTGGGCTTTAATCTAGTTGGTTATGGGTGCACAACCTGTATCGGTAACTCAGGTCCATTACCTGAACCGATAGAAGCCGCGATTAAAAAAGCTGACTTAACTGTGGGGGCCGTGCTTTCTGGTAACCGAAATTTTGAAGGACGAATTCATCCTCTGGTAAAAACTAACTGGCTGGCATCTCCACCACTGGTTGTTGCGTATGCCCTTGCGGGAAATATGAATATTAACCTAAAAAATGAACCACTAGGTGTGGATAAACAAGGTAATGATGTTTATCTCAAAGATATTTGGCCAACAAGTGCTGAAATCGCCCAAGCAGTGCAACAAGTTAAAACGGACATGTTCCGCAAGGAATACAATGCCGTGTTTGAAGGTAATGAGGCGTGGCGTGCCCTTGAGGTTGAAAGCTCACCAACTTATCAATGGCAAGGCGATTCAACCTATATTCGTCATCCACCTTTCTTTGAAGGTATGAAAGCACAGCCTGCGCCTGTTGAAGATATTCATGGTGCCAATATTTTGGCTATCCTTGGGGATTCCGTCACCACTGATCACATTTCCCCAGCGGGGAATATCAAAAAAGATAGCCCCGCAGGGCGTTACCTTCAAGAGCATGGCGTTGCTGTTGCGGATTTTAACTCTTACGGTTCTCGCCGTGGTAACCACGAAGTGATGATGCGAGGTACTTTTGCGAATATTCGTATTCGTAATGAAATGGTGCCAGGCGTTGAAGGTGGTTATACCTTGCATATTCCAACGGGGCAGCAAATGGCAATTTATGACGCTGCAATGTTATATCAGCAAGAAAAACGCCCATTAGCGATTATTGCTGGTAAGGAATACGGTTCAGGTTCGAGCCGCGATTGGGCTGCAAAGGGAACCAATCTCTTAGGTGTTCGCGTTGTTATTGCTGAATCTTATGAGCGCATACACCGTTCAAACTTAATTGGTATGGGGGTTGTACCTTTAGAGTTTAAACCGGGAATGACACGTAAAACCTTGGGATTAAAAGGGGATGAGCGTATTGATGTGGTTGGTCTACAATCATTAACACCCGGGCAAGATTTGAAGGTAACAATCACCTATGGAAACGGTGAGGTCAAAGAGATAACCACTCGCTGTCGTATTGATACAGGTACGGAAATGGAGTACTACCGCCATGGTGGTATCTTGCATTATGTCATCCGACAGATGCTTCATTAAGTTGCGTTAACTATAAAAACGTCTGTTTGGTTGCCCAGCAGACGTTTTTTTTATAATTGTTATCTTATTTCTTAATCTTGTTTTTTCTCAATATTTTAGATGTAGATCTACGTTATGGTATCAGGTAGATGGTTAAATATAGGAGATAAAACCATTCTTTATCCTGTTTTATTTAGGGTGAAGTTCGCCATAAATCAGTTTCTTTGTTTGAATTAAAATTCATGTAATGAATTTGGGACCCGCTAAGTTTTAGTTAATTTACCGAAAACAACGTAAAGGAAATATATATGGCAGATATCAATGAAACCGATTTTTATAAAGGGGCATTGTGGGCAGCAGATATCTTATTAACAACATCTCATTTTGATGGCTCAAATGAAGAAGTTCGCGATATTTTAGAGCATATTCCTAATTTGTATTCCATTGTAATGAGAACACCTGAAACGGAAGTTCACGATCTACGTCTTTATGCAGACAAAGAATTCCCACTTGGCTTAAATGCGGATTACACCGCGATCACCATTGCACCATTAAAAGATTATTTTGATATTGTGCCCATGCCGGATCAAAACCCAGAGAGTATTACTTTTGAGGTTGAATTTTGGGGGGTTGTGGCAAAAACAACAGCGGGTAAAGACGATTTATTAATTGCAGGACTCCCTTCCGCAGAAGTCGCGCAACATTATGCGAAAACATTAACGCAACAACTTGAAATTCAGCGTGGAAAATAACCTATCGATTCATTTTAGGACTTTTCGAGTTTATTAATTAAGCAAAATGCCAAAAAACCGCGATACTGTATTTATATCCAGTATTGCGGTTTGTTTTTGATGTAAAAAATTATAGAACCTTATTTTCAGCCAGTTGTAAGGCAAAATAAGTAAAGATAAGATCAGCCCCTGCGCGTTTAATTGAACCTAACGTTTCTAGTGCAACGCGAGTTTCATCAATCGCACCTGCTTGTGCCGCAAATTTAATCTGTGCATATTCACCGCTGACTTGATACGCCCCAATAGGTAATTGCGTGTGTTCACGTAAATCACGAATTATATCGAGATAAGCGCCAGCGGGTTTGATCATTAGCGCATCCGCACCTTCACGTTCGTCAATTAGTGACTCATGAAGGGCTTCGCGGCGATTCATCGGGTTCATTTGGTAAGTTTTTCGGTCACCTTTTAAACATGAACCCGCGGCATCACGAAATGGGCCATACAGCGCAGAAGCAAATTTTGTTGAATACGACATGATAGCGGTGTCAGTGAATCCGGCTTCATCAAGCGCGTGACGAATGGCCGCAACTTGACCATCCATTGCCGCAGATGGTGCAATAAAATCTGCTCCAGCACGGGCGGCAGCAACAGCTTGTAAGCCTAAATTGTGAATAGTGGCATCATTATCAACGACATGGTTATGTAACACACCGCAATGACCATGGGAAGTGTACTCACAAAAACAGGTATCTGACATCACAATCATTTCAGGCACGGTGTCTTTACAGATGCGTGACATACGAGCCACTAGACCGTTTTCTTGCCATGCATCGCTACCATTATCATCAAGGTGATGGGAAACACCAAACGTCATGACCGACTTAATCCCTGCGTTCGCAATACGTTCAATCTCATAGGCTAAACGCTTTTCAGGAATACGCATAACACCTGGCATGCTATTGATTGGCATATAATCGTCGAGTTCTTCTTCAACAAAAATGGGCAAGCAAAGGTCATTAATCGACAGATGAGTTTCTTGGAATAAAGTGCGGAGTTTTTCAGTTTTACGCAGTCTTCTCATGCGTTGAATAGAATGCAGGTTGTTCACAATATCTCCTTGTAGTTTGATGAATAAACAAAAGATATAGGTTATTCACCAAAGTCATAATATTGGCAACAGTATAAACCTTATAGAAAGAAAGTGAATATAACCATCAAGAAATGGCACACATTGAATGGCGATTAAAAAGAAAAGGGAAGAGCGCAGGCACTCTTCCTTAGTGGCACAGCTTACTGATGTTTAAACAGCATGTGACCCATTTTCTGTGCTTTAATATCCAAATAATGCGCATTACTTGGATTTCGTCCCACAATTAGAGGTACACGCTCAACAACATTGATGCCTGCTTCGCGCATAATATCGATTTTTTTCGGGTTATTCGTCAGTAAGCGTACTTCGTTGACCCCCAATAATTTGTACATATCAGAGCACAGGGTAAAATCACGCTCATCCGCTTTAAAACCAAGTTTAAGATTAGCTTCAACAGTATCTAAACCTTGGTCTTGCAACGCATATGCACGAATTTTATTTAACAAGCCAATATTGCGACCTTCTTGACGATGGTAAAGCAATACCCCGCGGCCCTCTTTACTAATTTGAGAAAGTGCGGCTTCTAATTGGAAACCGCAATCGCAACGTAGGCTAAATAGCGCATCACCAGTTAAACATTCGGAGTGAATACGACTGAGAACGGGGGTATCCCCAGAAATGTCGCCAAAAATTAACGCGACATGGTCATGACCCGTTGCAATTTCCTCAAAACCCACCATCAGAAACTCACCAAAAGGTGTTGGGAGTTTTGCTTGAGCAACACGTTTTAGCTGCATATTTTCATTCATTAGTTAAAGTAACTCTGCTTAATGTAATAACGTAAATCGATATAATGAACGCTAAGTAATAATATATCGATACTATATGACGTTTTGCATATAGAGGCTGATAATCTTTGCACACGACCAGCGCTGTATTACTATAACAGAGTTAACCGTGAGTGAATGGAATATTTCTTTATAAGGCGCAATATAGGGCGCAATTAATATTTATGGAATATATTGAATGAGAAAGACTATTTTAGTCGTCAGCTTGTTTGCTATTTTATTAGTACTGCCACCGATGGCTATACTCATTTCTGGGTGGCAATGGGCACCTGAAAACCAGTTTAACTCAATGAAATGGTTATTATGGCTGACAAATACAGCTGGTGCACCATACAGTATTATAACCTCATTAGTACTCATTGGTATTATTCTATTCAGATTGCGTGCAGAAAAAAGCGTTGCATTGAAGGTAACAATTGTTGTTATTTGCGCTTTGCTACTGCAACAAGGGACTAAAACATTGCTTAAAAGTCACTTTCAAGAACCGCGACCTTATGTGGTTTGGCTCGAAGAGCAATACGATGTGACGCATTCGGATTTTTATGAATTAACACGGGCTGCTCGCGCCAAGCTAATTAAAACGGTGGTTAAATACCATGAAGATATTGCTAAGTGGCAACGAAAACACTGGCAAGCAGAAACGGGGTATTCATTCCCTTCAGGGCATATGCTCTTTGCCGCAGGCTGGGCACTGCTGTTTATTGCCTTTTTTTGGCAAAGAGGCTCTTACGTTCTTTGTATTGGTTTAGCACTTTGGGCGGAAGGGATTGCATTTAGTCGAATGTTGCTAGGCATGCATTGGCCAATAGATGTCATTACGTCGGTATTGATTAGTGCAATTTTTGCCATTTTAGCGTATGGACTATTTTTGTGTTTTGTGCGGCACAAAAGTCGGTTGATCTTTCGTCAATAGAGTGATTGTTACGGCAAATCGTGTGAATTTTCTGATTTGTATAAAATAAATTGCTTTGTCTGGATGCGCTGGAAATGCTACCTTATCAGGTAGATATTATTGAATGGATAAGAACTGATAACGGGAACAAATGTGAAATATTTTCTGATTTTATTACTGGCGGTCGCATTTTTTATTATTTCGATTACGCTGGGTTCAAGCAATGATCAGGTTATTACATTTAACTACCTGATTGCAAAAGGGGAGTTCTCTTTATCAACCCTTCTTGCATCACTTTTTGGTGTCGGTTTTGTGCTGGGTTGGCTTGTTTGTGCGGCATTTTATTTACGCACGTTTGTCAGCCTGAAAAATGCACGTCGTAAAATTAGACGTTTAGAATCACAATTAGGTGCTGGAGAAAGTAATATTTCTGACTCAACCTCATTAGTGACGACTCAGAACAAGGAATAATCCTGTATGTTCGAGTTGCTGTTTCTGTTGCTTCCAGTTGCTGCCGCTTATGGGTGGTATATGGGGCGCAGAAGTGCTCAACAAGATAAGCAGCAGCACGCCAATCGCTTGTCCCGTGATTATGTGACAGGCGTGAATTTCCTTTTGTCAAATCAACAAGATAAAGCGGTTGATTTGTTTTTAGATATGCTTAAAAACTATGATAGTTCTGCATTTGAAGCACATCTTACTCTAGGTAATCTGTTTCGTTCTCGTGGTGAAGTCGAACGTGCTATTCGTATCCACCAATCGCTGGTGGAAAGTGCCTCACTGTCCTTCGAACAACGTCTACTCGCAACTCAACAACTCGGTCGTGATTATATGGCCGCAGGGGTGTACGATCGCGCCGAAAATATGTTCCAACAACTGACTGATGAAGTCGACTTCAAACAAAGTGCATTGCAGTCCTTGTTGAATATTTATCAGCTAACCAGTGAGTGGACAAAAGCTATCGATGTGGCAGGTAAATTGGTTAAGCTAGGGCATAATGAGCTTCGTGAGCAAATTGCTCATTTTTATTGTGAGTTAGCCACACAACAGTTGGCGAGCGATGACCTCGATGACGCACAAAACTTATTAAATAAAGCGGAACAAGCAGATAAAAATTGTGCGCGTGTTTCGATTATGAAAGGTCGTATTTTTATTGAGCAAGGCGCTGATGAGAAAGCCATTCAAGTTTTAAAGCAAGTGTATGAGCAAGATAGAGAATTGGTCACTGAAACGCTACCACTGCTTCATGATTGCTATCAACGTACAGGTCAATTGGATGCATGGGAAGATTACTTGCGCCAATGTGTGGCGGGTAATTCAGGGGCCATTGCAGAACTTTATCTGGCAGATATTATTGTTGAAAAACAAAACCATGAGGCGGCTGCAAGTTATATTAATGACCAAATTCAGCGCCACCCAACCATGCGGTTGTTTTACCGTTTAATGGATTACCATCTTGAAGAAGCTGAAGAAGGTCGTGCTAAAGAGAGCTTAATTTTGCTCCGTAAAATGGTAGGGGAGCAAATTCGCACGAAGCCTGATTATCGTTGCCACAAATGTGGTTTTACTTCTCGTTCGTTATATTGGCACTGCCCATCTTGTCGCTCTTGGGATACGATCAAACCCATTCGTGGCTTAGATGGTCAGTGACAGCGTCACTTTTTTACCTTATAACTACTCATTAAAGGCTATAAAATGATTTCCTCAACTGAGAACCAGACACTTTCGCCAATCATTGTGGCACTCGACTATGAAGATGCCAATGCCGCACTGGCGTTTGTTGACAGCATTCCCCCTAATAGCTGCCGTCTTAAAGTGGGCAAAGAAATGTTCACATTTAATGGTCCTCAATTTGTCAAATCACTCCATGATCGTGGTTTTGATATTTTTCTCGATTTAAAATTTCATGATATCCCAAATACGGTTGCCCGTGCAGTAGCCGCTTCAGCTGAAATGGGCGTTTGGATGGTGAATGTTCACGCGGGCGGTGGTGCTCGTATGATGACAGCAGCTCGCCAAGCCCTTGACGTTTATGGTAAAGATGCGCCTTTATTAACCGCAGTTACAGTTCTAACTAGCATGGACAAGGCAGACTTAGAAGGCGTGGGTATTCAAGATTCACCGGCCGTACACGCGGAGAGACTGGCACGGCTAGCCAAACAATGTGGTCTTGATGGCGTTGTCTGTTCGGCTCATGAAGCGCAGCATTTAAAAAGCGTTTGTGGTGCTGATTTTAAATTGGTGACACCGGGTATTCGTCCTGAAGGTAGTGATGTGGGTGACCAGCGCCGTATTATGACACCACAAAATGCACTCAAAGCAGGGGTTGATTATATGGTGATTGGGCGTCCTATCACGCGCAGTGAAAATCCAGCATTAACATTACAGCAAATTAACCAATCTATTCAGGGTATTGTTGTATGAGTAATTCAAACAGCCGCCTAGTCTATAGCACGGATGTTGGGCGCATTGATGAAGAAAAACCAACGATAGAAAGACCAAAAGGTGATGGCATTGTCAGAATTCGCCGTGAAACCTCAGGTCGTAAAGGTAAGGGCGTGAGTGTTGTCACAGGGCTCGACCTTGATGATACCGAACTCACTAAGCTTGCCGCAGAATTGAAAAAGAAATGTGGTTGTGGTGGTGCTGTAAAGGATGGAAATATTGAAATTCAAGGAGATAAGCGAGATATTATCAAACAACTCCTTGAAGCAAAAGGTATGCAAGTTAAATTAGCGGGTGGCTGATAGCTGCAATTCAAGAGAAAGCGGTGACAATAGAATTAATCACCGCTTTTTATGCTTAAATCGCAGCGAGCTCTTTGAACAGCTCAGGGTTTCTTTTAATTGCCACTAACACTTTGGCGGCTAACCCGGTTGGGTTACGCCTTTTTAACTCCCAACTTTTAATCGTATCAACGCTGGTACCTAATGCGTTAGCCAGTTCACTCTGTGAGACATTAAGTTGCTCTCGGATCGCTTTCACATCTGCCACTTCATAGCGGGTGACTTTTGCGGCTTTTTTAATGCCGTTTTTGATTTCAATCGCTTCTTCTAAAGAGGCTTTTAATTCATTGAACATACTCATTTTATACCTCTCCTTTAAGTATTTTTGTTAGTTTCTTTAACGCGGCTTTTTCTTCATCAGTGAGTGTGTCTTTTTCATTTTTAGAATAAGCCATTATAAAATAGATGATTTCTTTAGTAGCTAAAAAATAAATCACCCTTACACTGCCACTTTTCCCCTGATTACCTACAGCCACTCTAATCTTACGTAGCCCACCCGTTCCCTGGATGAGGTCACCTTTATCTGGCCATGCGATCAGTTGATTCTGTAGTACTCTAAGTTCTTCAGCTGTTGCAATGGTTTGTATCTGTTTGGTGAAAAAAGTGGTTTCAATAAATTCAATGGCATGACTCATCGGGCTCCCTCCCTAAAATTGACCTTTAGAGTGTACTTTGTACACTAAAAAAGTCAATAGCTGTTTGCGATAAGATTACGATGAGGGCATTGAAAATAAATAGCGCCAAGGAACTGGCACTATTTATAGAAATAGAGGGGGTGAAAAATAGTGGGCTACTTACCGATTTGGTGACCAATGATCCCGCCAACGGCTGCACCGCCCACGGTACCGATTGAGCTACCTCCTGTAAGTACAGCACCACCTACTGCACCTACACCTGCACCAATCGCCGTGTTCTTATCGCGCTTAGACATATTGGAACACGCACTCACGCTAATAGCGACGGTTGTGATAACGATAAATGACAAAATGCGTTTGTTAACAGTATTCATTTTTTAATCCTTAGCACGTATTAAACAAATTATAAGCTACCATGGTAGGTAAATTTACGAATAAGAATAATCAGGAAAAAATAACGAATAGCGGGTAAAACTTAACGTTAAATGCGAATTAATCACTGCTTAATAGATTATAGGCGAAGAAAAGAGCATAGGCATAGGTTTATGAATTCAGATGACTGACCAACATAAAAAATTTGGTGGTAGGTTGGATAGGTTTTGAAAATAAACAAGGAAAATCAAAGAATTAATTTTTGCCTAATAATACAAAGTGGGAAAAACAGGTTTTTATCCCACGTTGTCAACAACCTAAGACCATAAGCATAAGCTAATGGTCTTATAAGGGGAGTATAACAATATTATTCTGCGGGGCGAGCGACAATATTACGTGTTTCCATGCGAACCTCTGCAATGGTAACGTTAATAATATCATTGAGCTGATAAGCTTTCTCACCTTTAATCAGAACGCTACCCGTCTCTTGGCTACACTGAATTTCATCACGAACACTGTGAAAGAATGGGGCAGGAACAAATGCTACTGCGCCGTTATCCACGAGGCGCACACGCACTCCGCCACGGGTGATATCAATAATTTCCGCTGGGAATTTCGTATCAGTGCCTTCGAAGGGTTTTAAATAGCGTGAATAGAGCCAGTCACTCACATCGCGCTCAGCCATACGGTTTGCACGGCGGCGTTCTGCCAATTTAATGGAAAGCGCTTCAGTAGGTTTATTCGTTGAAGGTTTACCCGCAATGATGGATTTCAACAGTCGATGATTAACGATATCGGTGTATTTACGAATTGGCGATGTCCATGTTGCGTAAGCATCAAAGCCAAGACCATAATGAGGCCCTGGATCCGCTTTAACTTCCGCAAAAGTTTGGTAACGACGAATTCGGCTATCTAAAAATTGGGTTGGTTGCGCATCAAGTTTGCGGCGCAATTGACGGAAACCTTCTAAGGTTAATAGCGATTCTGCTGTCGTTTCAATACCATTATCCTTTAAGGTTTGAACAACTTGGTCAATTTGCAACGGCTCAAACCCCATATGCACATTGAAAACGCCAAAGCCTAATTTTTCTTTGAGTACACTGGCCGCACAAAGATTAGCCGTGATCATCGCTTCTTCAACAATGCGGTTAGAACTGCGGCGACTCTCGGAAACGATATCAATAACATCGCCTTTATCATCTAGTACAAAACGGTAATCAGGACGATCTTTAAACACTAATGCATTGGCTTCACGCCACTGTAGGCGTTTATCAGCCATTTCTTTTAACAGTAAAATTTGTTGCTTATCCGTTTCATTTGCCGGTTGCCAATTACCAGTTTCCTCAAGCCAATCAGAGACTTCATCATAAACTAATTTGGTTTTCGACTCGACCCACGCACTGAAAAATTCAATTTTACTATCAAGACTACCATCCCCATTAATTTGCGTTACACAAACTATCGCAGGGCGGCGTTCATTTGGTCGCAGGGAACAGAGGTCATCTGATAATTTACGCGGTAACATTGGAATGTTGAAGCCGGGCAAATAGTTAGTATAAGAGCGAGCAAGAGCTAATTTATCTAACTCGCTACCTTCACGGATATAACTGGTTGGGTCAGCGATAGCGATAAATAATTTGAGGTTACCTTCTGCGGTTCTTTCAATATACAGTGCATCGTCCATGTCTTCTGTACTTGCACTATCTATGGTTACAAAATGTAAACCAGTTAAATCAACGCGTTCAACACCTTGATCATCACGTTCACTTTCAACCATTTGGGGTTCATCACGGTCTAATTGGTGACGGCGTAACGTTACCCACCATGGTGCGAAATGGTCGTCGCCTTCTGTGATGTATTCGGTGATATCGGCATAAAAATTTTTATCACCTTTTAAGGGATGGCGACGCATCTGAGCAACAACCCAATCGTCTTGCTTAAATTCGTGGGTAATACCATTCACGGGGCGACATAAAATCATGTCTTTTAATAAAGGGTGGTCAGGAATGACAAATAAACGATTATCGTTTTCTTTTTTTTGAATTTGGCCGACAAATCTATCTAAAAAGGGCTCAACAAGTTCTTCAGGCTCTGCAAATTCACGGTCTTTATCCGTGTGTAGCGCGGCGATAATACGGTCACCGTGCATCACTTTTTTCATTTGCGGAGGCGGGATAAAATAACTTTTTTGTCCATCGACCTCTAAAAAGCCAAAGCCTTTTTCAGTACTTTTTACCAACCCTTCAACACGTGGTGTTTGGGCATGTAATGTTTGTTTAAGTTGTGCGAGCAGGGGGTTGTCTTGAAACATACTTACCGTTTTATTAAGTTTGAGTTTGCTCTATTGTTACGTAAGACAAAGTCTTAGAGCAAGGAAAAAATGCGTTGTGCTTATGATCAGTACGATGACCTATCTTTTTTGTCATCAAAAGCACGATATAAATTAATCTTCTGGGTAGACTTTGTCTTTAAATTCACAGAGATCCTCAATAATACAGGAACCACAACGCGGTTTACGTGCAATGCAAGTATAACGGCCATGGAGGATAAACCAATGATGGCAATCAACTTTAAATTCAGCAGGGACGACTTTCAGTAGTTTTTCTTCGACGGCAACAACGTCTTTTCCTGGGGCGAAATTGGTGCGGTTGCAGACGCGAAATATATGGGTATCAACGGCGATGGTTGGCCAACCAAAAGCAGTATTGAGAACGACATTAGCGGTTTTACGACCGACACCAGGCAGTGCTTCGAGGGCTTCACGGTTTTCTGGAACCTGACTATTGTGTTTTTCTATCAGTATCTTGCAGGTTTTATAAATGCTTTCTGCTTTGGTATTAAATAAGCCAATAGTTTTGATGTACTCTTTGATGCCATCTACGCCCAATGCCATGATTGTTTCTGGTGTGTTTGCCACAGGATAAAGCTTTGCTGTGGCTTTATTCACACTGACATCCGTTGCTTGAGCCGATAATAATACCGAGATTAACAGCTCAAACGGGGAGCTAAATTCTAGCTCCGTCGTTGGGTGAGGGTTGTTATCGCGTAGGCGAGTTAAAATTTCTATACGTTTTGATTTATTCATTGCTTACATTAATGGGTTTATTAAGAAAGATGACCGCCACAACCTTGTTGTTTTTCATATTCACGAACGGGATGATGCTCGCTTTTTAGGGCTGCTCTTTTTTTCATTTTTTCATCAATTAAATATTTTGCTGCTAATAACAAGGCAAGGCCAATAAAGGCACCTGGTGGTAGCATAGCGAGTAAAAATGGAGAATCAAGGTGAATAACTTCAATACGTAATGAGGTTGCCCATGAGCCTAACAGTAAATCAGCACCATCAAATAAGGTACCGTTACCGAGAATTTCACGGATTGAGCCTAAAACAAATAATGTTGCAGTTGCCCCTAAGCCCATCGCTAAGCCATCTAATGCAGATAACGAAACGGGATTACGAGATGCGTAAGCCTCGGCACGACCGATTACAATGCAGTTAGTCACAATCAAGGGGATAAAAATCCCAAGTGACTCATATAAACCAAAGGCATAAGCGTTGATCAACATTTGTACCGCACTGACTACGGATGCAATGATCATTACGTAAATGGGAATACGTATTTCGGATGGCACCCAACGGCGGAGGGCAGAAACAGCAACATTGGTACAAATCAACACCAACGTTGTTGCGAGGCCGAGTCCGAGCGCATTGGTTGCTGTTGAAGAAACAGCCAGTAGGGGGCAGAGCCCGAGCAGTTGTACCAAGGCAGAGTTATTTTTCCATAACCCTTGTACTAAGAGATCTTTAGATTCACTCATTATTCTTCCCCACAGCTTGGGTAATTTACTAATTGTTGCGGAACAGTTTGCATAAAAATTGCCGTGCGTTTTGTTGCATTGACCACGGCTCTTGGGGTGATAGTCGCCCCCGTGAACTGGTCAAACTCCCCACCATCTTTTTTTACGGCCCATTTCGGATCATTTGGCGATTCAATTTTCTTCCCGCTTAAATGGGTGATCCAATCTGAAATACGTGTTTCAATTTTATCCCCAAGTCCAGGGGTTTCATGGTGTTCAGTAACACGGACACCTAAAACCGTGCCATTAAAATCGGCCCCTACTAACAAGTGGATTGCACCTGAGTAGCCATCGAGTGCGGTAGTTTCCAAAGCGGCAGCAACGGGATTACCATTTTTGCGGGCAATATATAAACGCCGAGGTTGTTTATTGCCTAAAATAGCTTCGTTAGTGACCAGATAACATTCTTTGGTTAAGTCGTTATCATAGAGGGTATTGGGTATAACTTGGTCAAGCAATTTTTTCTGCACAATGGCCGCTTGTTCAGCAATAATATCTTTCGTTAAAGTATAGACCACCGCACTTAGTGCAGTCGTTCCCGCAGCAAAAATGGCAAGGATAGTCCCATGGCGTCGCATCGTTTTTAACATGTTGGCTCCTTATTTATGCCCATATGCACGCGGTTGAGTGTAATAATCAATGAGCGGCACAGTAATATTTGCCAGCAACACGGCGAAGGCAACAGCATCAGGATAACCGCCATAAACGCGGATCACCCACACTAAGAAACCAATAATGACACCAAAAATAATACGACCTTTTGGTGTGGTTGAAGCGGTAACAGGGTCGGTTGCAATAAAGAATGCACCTAACATCGTTGCACCTGACAATAAATGAACTAACGGCGGTGCATAGCGGCTATCATCAATTAAGTAACTGAGTATGGCGAAAACAGCCAATGTACCGATGAAAGACAACGGAATGTGCCAGCTAATAATACGGCGGTTAATCATAATTAACCCCCCAATAAGATAGGCGATATTCACCCATTGCCAGCCAATTCCAGCCAATGCACCTTGCAAAATAGGTTGTTGTAACACATCTGAAATAGGGTGAGTCAATAAGCCCGTTTTAAAGCTATCTAGGGGGGTGGCTTGGCTCATACCATCGATGCCTGTCCGTAGCTGATCGAGCGTCACCCCAGAAGAAGTATGCCCACTAAAGATCACTGACAAACTATCGATAGCAGAAATCGGCATATTTTGCAGTTCTTGTGGTGGCAACCAGTTTGTCATATGCACAGGAAATGATATCAGTAATACAACATAACCAACCATTGCTGGGTTAAATGGGTTTTGACCCAATCCACCATAACATTGTTTCGCAATGGTAATGGCGAAGAATGTTCCTAATACAATTAGCCACCAGGGTGATAATGGTGGCAGACTGATCCCAAGCAATAGGGCGGTGACAATAGCGGAGTTATCCTTAAGCACGGGGACAACAGGTAGCTTACGTAGGCGTATGGAAACCGCTTCGGTCACAACGGCAGTGATCATTGCTAAAGCAATTTGATAAAGTGTACCAATACCGAAAAAATAAGTTTGTGCGGTAATACCAGGGATAGCAGCAAGAAGTACCCAAAACATCACTAAACTGGTGCTTTGTTTATTATGAGTAAATGGTGCACTGGCAATTTTTAGTCGGCGATTTTTCGTATCAATTGGCCTAAATTTCATTTCGTTATCACTTACTCAGTTGTCGTTTGTTCATTGAGCTTTTCAGCTTGTTTTGCTTTGACTCGGGCAATGGCTGCGGCGACGGCAATTTTACGAGGATCGGTTTCCTCTTCAATTGGTTGTTCAGCCGCTGGCGATAGCTCGTCTAGTGCAGCTTGCGCTTGCGCGGCTTTTTTGGCTTTTGCTCGGGCGATAGCGGCCGCGACAGCCGCTTTGCGCGGGTCGATTTGCGCTTCAGGTTGGGCTTCAACCACAGGTTCTGTTGGCGCTTGCGCGGCTTTTTTGGCTTTTGCACGAGCAATAGCGGCCGCAACAGCCGCTTTGCGCGGGTCGATTTGCGCTTCAGTTTGGGCTTTAGCCACAGACTCTATTGGCGCTTGCGTGGCTTTTTTGGCTTTTGCACGAGCAATAGCGGCCGCGACAGCTGCTTTGCGCGGGTCGATTTGCGCTTCAGGTTGGGCTTCAACCACAGGTTCTGTTGACGCTTGTGCGGCTTTTTTGGCTTTTGCACGAGCGATAGCGGCCGCGACAGCCGCTTTGCGCGGGTCGATTTGCGCTTCAGGTTGGGCTTCAACCACAGGCTCTATTGGCGCTTGTGCGGCTTTTTTGGCTTTTGCTCGGGCGATAGCGGCCGCAACAGCTGCTTTGCGCGGGTCGATTTGCGCTTCAGGTTGGGCTTCAGCCACAGGTTCTGTTGGCGCTTGCGCGGCTTTTTTGGCTTTTGCGCGAGCAATAGCGGCCGCGACAGCTGCTTTGCGAGGATCCTCATCAGCATCGCTAATAGTTGGACTAACCTGCTGATTAGCCAGTTTTTCAGCTTGTTTGGCGCGTGCTTGTGCTTTGCGTGCTTCACGAGCGGCGATAACGGCACTGTTATCAGGCAGCTCGCCAGAAATAATTTTAATTGGTTGCTGGTTTGCTGCTTGTTTTGCTTTCACGCGGGCTAATGCGGCATTCACAGTATCTTTATCCGCACTTTCAACCTGAACAGCGGCTTTCTTATGGCGTTCTTCACGTGCAAGCTTCTCACGTTCCATCCGCTGCTGTTTCGCTTCAAAACGCAGCTTCGCTTCTGCTGCGCGGCGCTCTTCTTGCGCGATTTGACGAATTTCTGCTTTTTCTTGGCGATAATATTGCACCAAAGGAATGTTACTTGGGCACACATAGGCACAGGCCCCACATTCGATACAATCGAACAAATTGTGTTTCTGCGCTTTTTCGTGCTCATCACCTTTACTGAACCAATAAAGTTGTTGTGGCAATAAGCCTGCCGGACAGGCATCAACACATAACCCACAGCGAATACAAGCTTCTTCAAGCGTTTTTGGTCCCATCTCTTCTATTGTTGGTACCAAAAGGCAATTACAAATTTTAACGACGGGCACATTAAGATCGGGTAGGGTAAAGCCCATCAATGGCCCGCCCATAATCACCATTTGTTCAGGCTCAGGATTAAAACCTGACAGTTGTAATAAGTGTTTTACTGGGGTGCCTAAACGTGTCCAGAAATTACCCGGTTGGGAAATGGCCTCTCCGGTTACAGTCACAACACGCTCAATCAGCGGTTGTCCATCAATCACTGCGCGTTTAATTGCAACAACAGTACCTACGTTTTGCATCAACACACCAATTTGCGATGAACGCGCCCCAGAAGGCACTTCTTTACCAGTTAAAATTTTCGTCAGTTGCTTTGCCCCACCAGAAGGGTATTTGGTTGGGATCACTCTGACGATAATTTTTGAGTCTTGTTTGGTTAACGCGTTATTCAAGGCTTGGATAGCTTCTGGTTTGTTATCTTCAATGCCTATCAATACTTGATCTGGGTTTAATAAATGTTGTAATACTCGGCAGCCTTCAATCACTTCTTGGGCATGCTCTTGCATTAACCTATCATCAGCGGTGATATACGGTTCACATTCAGCTGCATTAATAATTAGCGTTTTAATCGCATCTCTACCACCGGCTAATTTAGAGGCAGTTGGAAAACCTGCGCCACCTAAACCGGCAATTCCAGCCTGCTCAATTTTGTGTAGTAATTCAGGTTTGGTTAGCTGTTGATAATCAGGAACCGGCGCTAATGGGCACCAAGTATCTTTACCATCAGATTGAATACGGACACATAATTCTTTTAAACCAGACGGGTGTGCGGTCACCATAGGTTCAATAGCAATAATTGTGCCCGAAGTAGATGCGTGAACAGGCACCGTTCGGCCAAGACCGCGGGTTAATGGTTGCCCTTTAAGAACAGGATCACCAACTTGAACAATAAGCTCCCCTTCAGGGCCTAAATGTTGTTGTAATGGGATGATCAGTTCGTCAGGCACCGTTGCTGTTCGCATTGGTGTGCGGCTAGATTGTAATTTCATTTCAGGTGGATGAATACCACCATCAAAATCCCAGATATTGTCTTTTTTCAACCAGTTAAATAGCTTAAGCATGGGAGTTCTCCCTTACTTTCATCACAGGTTGTTCAATCGTTTCTATAGAAATATTTTTAACAGGGATCGTATTTAAATCCCATTTCCAATTGGCAGTTGTCGTTTTCACTGGCACAAGTTCAATACAGTCAGTTGGGCAAGGGGCAACACACAAGTCGCATCCGGTGCATAAATCTTCAATCACGGTATGCATTGCCCGTGTCGCTCCCACAATAGCGTCAACAGGGCAAGCTTGGATGCACTTTGTGCAGCCAATACAATTCTCTTCATCGATAATTGCGACCTTACGTACAGGGTTTTGTGCCGCCTCATCCCCATCAATCGGTTGTGGGTCGACATTAAGCAGTTCAGCTATTTTTAGCATAACCTGTTCGCCACCTGGCGCACATTTGTTGATCATCTCCCCATTATTGGCAACAGCTTCAGCATAAGGGCGACAGCCCGGGTAACTACATTGACCACATTGGCTTTGCGGTAAAATAGCTTCAACTTGCTCGACGATAGGGTCAGCTTCTACTTTAAAACGTAACGAGGCGTAGCCTAAGATCAGGCCAAAAATTAAGCCAAAGACGGCTAAGATACCGATGGCAATCCATACAGACATCATTAGAATTTCACCAAACCACTAAAGCCCATAAATGCGAGGGACATCAGCCCCGCAGTGATCAGGCCAATTGAAGAACCACGAAAAGGGGCAGGGACATTAGCAACAGCAAGTCGTTCACGAATAGCTGCAAATAGTACCATGACAAGGGAGAAGCCAATTGCCGCACCAAAGCCATATACAGCGGATTGTAGGAATGAATGAGACATATTAATGTTCAGCAATGCCACACCTAATACCGCACAGTTTGTTGTAATAAGAGGTAAAAAAATACCTAATAATCGATATAGGGTAGGGCTTGTTTTTCTCACAACCATTTCTGTAAATTGCACGACCACCGCGATCGCAAGAATAAAACTGAGTGTGCGCAAATAAAGCAGGTCAAGGGGAACAAGGATCAACGTATCAATTAGCCATGAAGCGATAGAGGCCAATGTCATTACAAATGTAGTCGCTAATCCCATGCCTATGGCGGGTTCGAGTTTTTTCGACACCCCCATAAATGGGCATAAACCGAGGAATTTAACAAGCACGAAGTTGTTAACCAGCACCGTACCAATAAAGAGTAATAGATAATCAGTCATGCTATTGCCTGAAATGGAAATATAAAGAACAAAAACTGGCCGAAGCCAGCTAAACAACCAGTATGATATCAAGCAATTTTTGTGATGCTTATCGATCTTGTGTGAAAGTCATTTTCACACGTTTAGAACGCTTTAAATAAGGGACAAAGAACCCAGCACCTAGCAGGGGCCAAGCGAGAACTTGCAAAGCGGTATTGTCATCAATAGGTGAAAAAGCAAACGTTTTTAGTCCTAATAACAATAAAATAAGTAGCCAAATCGTAAAACGCCGAGGGAAATGTTTCGAACGAGAAAACATCAACTGAAGCACATGAACACTAAATAGGGTCATCGCAATCGAGATTGCAAATGATAGATACCAAGCAGCAGGAATAAAAGCTGTCCAATCTTCAACAGTCGTGATGATTTCATACAGTTTGAGGCAATACATGACAGTCATGCTACAAACAGCCAAAAACGTGAGCAGTAAATAGATTGCAGGAACCAAAAGCCAACCTGTTAGACGGTTAGCATCATAAACAGAACTCATAAATAAACATCCATTTCTTATCGAACTCAATAAATCCCACAATACTATCATAGATTTATTTGCCAACTCATTCCTTCTAATGCTACTTTTCGATGCTTTATTTTTCCTTAGGGGCTGTTTATCTTTGATGGTCAATTTTTATTCGAATTAAAGCCAGTTTAGGCAAGCGAGAGGTTCACCGCCGAGTGAACTCGGCAAGAGCCTGTCAACGCAGCATTAAATGAGTGAGACGTGCGTTAATCGAACCCGTAGGGCAGCGTTTAGGAACAATAGTTGATTCAAATCGTCGTCAGTTAGCACGCTGGATACATGTAACTATTTTTTTTGGTTGTTTCTTAACCTTTTGGGGCTGTAAAAATCAGCAGCAAAGATAAACAGCCCCGAGAGTGATTGGATAAAAACAAGCCATCCGAATAATACACTGATGATCACCTAAGATCGAGTGACGATCACCATAAAAAGGCACCATTTTTCACTGTTATTTCTTCTCTTAGGGGAATTAAGCAAATTGCAACTTATTGCGGTTACACAGTTTTGTGACGCGGTCACTTTCAATGAATGCTGATTAAAGAAATGCTGGAATACTGAGGTTTTTTCCATTGAAAAATGAATTATTATGGTTATCTTTTAAGGTTAAAACTAATTTAAAGTCAGCATAATAAGCCGACTTTGTAATGGAAAAGCAAATGAACTTACTTGCAAAATTAAGAATTGACCCTTTTTTACTGATCATGATCTGTGTTGTGGTCATTGCCAGTCTTTTTCCTTGTGAAGGTGATATCAAGACAGGTTTCCAGTACCTTACTACAGCGGCGATAGCCTTATTATTTTTTATGCATGGCGCTAAATTATCACGTGAATCAATAATGGCAGGGATAGGGCACTGGCGTTTACATTTATTGGTTTTTGCAAGTACGTTTATATTGTTTCCTATTATCGGTCTTGGCTTAGCTGTTATTGTGCCAGCGTGGATGTCGCCAACAGTTTATATGGGCTTTCTTTATCTATGTGCCTTACCTGCCACAGTTCAATCTGCCATAGCGTTCACTTCAGTTGCAGGGGGTAATATCGCCGCTGCAATTTGTAGCGCTTCTGCCTCAAGTATTTTGGGGGTATTCCTTTCACCTATTTTGGTGGGATTCTTGATGGATGCCGATGGAAGCCAAGCAGTTGATACACTCAATGCAATTGGTTCAATTCTTATGCAACTCATGTTGCCTTTCGTCGTGGGGCATTTATCGCGTCCATTACTGGCAAACTGGATCAATCGTCATCGTAAGTTAGTGAATATGACTGACCGATCTTCCATATTACTTGTCGTGTATGTTGCCTTTAGTGAGGCGGTTGTCGAAGGGATTTGGCAGAAAATTGATGCATACTCGTTGCTGATGATTGTCGTGGTAACATGCGTGATTCTATTTGTTGTGATAGCAGTTAATATGTTAGCGGCTCGCTTATTTGGTTTTAGCAAAGAAGACGAAATTACGATTGTTTTTTGCGGCTCAAAGAAAAGTTTAGCGAATGGTGTTCCTATGGCTAATGTGTTATTTCCTGCCGCCACAGTAGGGGTAATTTTGCTGCCACTAATGATTTTTCATCAAATTCAATTAATGGTTTGTGCGGTATTAGCCCAGCGTTACGCAAAACGTTTATCTAAGTAAATATTGGTTTATCGGCTACTTGGACGAAAAGCGTATTCAAGTAGCGTTTTACATTACTATTTATTGATAAACCCTTTTTTAGTTACAACATACTAGAGAGTTTAATCAGTTCCTCCACATTGGCATTAGGCGTTGATATAAGTTAGCTAAGACTAAGACGAGATGCAGCTATTCGATAGTGATAACGGAGTAAAAGGGCACCAAATGATGCCCTGCGGTGGTTGATAACGCGGGAAACGCGAGTCTTTTCCCGCGCTATCAGGCAAAAATCAATGCATTGGTTTTCCTAGTTTACCTTCAAAACTGATACAACTTGTGTTTGACAGCATTCTGAGGACACCAAATGGAACCCTGATTATTTAGCGATTTGCTGCTTTTTGCACTAACGCTGCTTTTTCACTGTCGGACAAATATGCCATTGTTAAGCCGTTACGTTGTGCTTGCTCAATCTGTTCAACAGTTAAACCTGCTTGCGGGGCAGCGACTTCATATTCATGGCGTAGCTCAATGCCTTGAACCGCTGGATCGTCGGTATTGATTGAAGCTAATACACCGTGCTGTAAAAATGTTTTGAGTGGATGCTGCGCTAATGTCGCCACTGTACTGGTTTGGATATTCGAGGTTAGACAACTCTCAACCCCTATTTGATGTTTAACTAAATATTCTATTAAAGCAGGGTCTTCAATGGCTTTTACACCATGGCCAATACGTTGTGCCCCTAATTGTTTGATGGCATGCCAAATACTGGCAGCACCAGCTGCTTCGCCAGCATGTACAGTAATATTTAGCCCCGTATTTCGTGCTTGGATGAAGTGGTCTTCAAACAATTCACCGGGGAAACCAAGCTCATCACCAGCAAGGTCTAAAGCACATAAGTGGTTACGATGTGCTAGCAGACCTTGTAACTCAGCAGTACAAGCTTTTTGCCCAAATGTCCGGCTTAAAATACCAATTAGGTTGATTTTAATATCATATTGGCGACATCCTGCATGAACGCCATCAATTATGGCTTCAACCACACCCTCAACAGGCAATTGATGTTTCATGGACATGTAATAAGGTGAAAAACGTAACTCTGCATAGTCAATACCTGCATTAAAGGCATCTTCTACGTTTTCAAATGCAACACGGCGACATGCCTCTAAATCAGCGAGTACAGCGACTCCCCAGTCTAATTTTGTTAAGAAGCTTATTAAGTCGGCTTCTTGGTCTATAATTTGTACGTGAGGGCGTAATGTTTCAAGCTCAGTGGCAGGTAACTGAATATTATGTTCTTTAGCCAAGGAAAGTATTGTTTCTGGGCGGATGTTACCATCTAGATGGCGATGTAAATCGGTTAAAGGGAGGTTTGTTTTTATCACGGAATGATCCTTTATCTATTTTCTTACTTTATTTTGGCTGTCATAACATCAAAATCAACCTTAAATCACGAAAAATGAGAATCGCGTACATTTATTACATTTAATATGTGATATGTATCACATTTAAGTCTAAAGATTAAAAAAACGCCAATCAAATTGACTGGCGTTTTTAAACTTTTCAGATGAAAGAAATTAATTAGTTCGCTGGTGCTTCTTGCGGAGCAGGTGCTAATTCTGGTGTATCCATCTCTGGTGCTGGTTCCGCATCAGGTGCTGGTACATCTTCATACTCTAAAGCATCTTCTGGATTAGACATGACTTTCATCTTAGTCAGGAATTCAGCTAAAGTGTATTTATCGTTGTTGAATGTCAGGTCATTTCCCGCAAACTTGATAGTCATTGTTAAATCATTTTCGCTATCAATCATCCAAGGCGATTTTTTCTGTTTGGCTTTTTCAGCACGTTGTTCGTCTGTCATGAACATTTCTTCGAAAGGCGAAGAGAACATGTCAGAAGTTAACATTTGTTGAACACCTTCAAACTCTGAGGTTACCATACCTTTCATTTCTTTTTTGGTATCAGCATCAACAGGGGTACCTTGGTCGATGATCATGGCTTGTGTCATGGATTCAATCAACATTGGCTTATTCAGCTTAAGATTAAAATCGAAAGATGTAATCAGTTGTTTAATGGCTTCATCGACTTTATTAGACATTGCTAATGCTGTCATTTCATCCTGGTTCCATTTGTTAAACGTAATGCTTAAATCAACAGAACTTTGGCCTGCTTCGTTTTTCCAGTAGAATGGGCTAACAGTGAAAACAGGTTTGCTTTTCATCAGCTCAGGTAATGTGGTAGACATCATTTCCATCGCTAAACGTTCAGTTGCTTCAGTCGGATCGCCATTCGCTAGGCCTTGGGCTATTGCTTCATTGTATTGTTCAACGAATTTACCTAATGCTTTTGCGTCTAATTTTTCAATGGCAACTGTTAATTCACCTGAACCTAAATTTTGCTCTAACGCTTTTAAGTCACCGATGCTGTAGGAGATATTCCCTTTAACATCTTCACCTGTGATAGCAGTGTCACTTGAGATTTTTAAATCTTTAAACGAGAACTTAGTATCCGGGATATTAAAGTCTGAATCAGCAATCACAAACTGTTGTTTACCAGTATAGAAACCGTATTGAGATTTCGTCACATTAGAGACTAATTTTAAGCCTTTTAATGTGATGGATTCTGTTTTGTCTTTTTTACCAATCACTAAGTTATCAGTAACTAAAGACGCATCAACCGCAGCAAGATCTGCCGTTGTTGAAACATCAAATTTAGAGCCACTGAACGAAATGGTAGCATCATCCTTAGTGTAATCAATAGGGATTAACTCTAAACTAGTATCAATGCTTTTGCTGTAACCAATAACGGCGTTACCATGAATAAATGGCTTGCCTTTGGTGGCTTCAAATAATTCTTTAGTTGTTGCATTGTTAGCTAACTCAACTTGGGTCGCTGCTAATTTAGGGATTAAATTAAATTTAGCAACCTGAGAAACAGGGAATGGACCGTGGTCGATATTTGCTTTAAATACGATTGACTCATCAGGTGTTGTAGAGTCAGCAGACGTAATCACGATATCCGCTTGAGAGGAGAAAACACCTTTTGTGTAGTTTTCTACTTTAAAATTCACACCTGCTTCAGGTACATTTACAGCAAAAAAATCGTTGGTTTTCAGGATGACTCTATCAAGTTCATCTTTAACTTTAGAACCTGTATACCAAGATGCACCTGTCCAAACGGCACCCAGAGCAACGATAACACCAACCGCGACTAATGACTTTTTCATTATAAACATCCATCCTTTCAGTACGTTTTTAACGTACTTATAAATTTGTATAGGTTTTATATAACCGTCTTAATGCTGCGTAAAAAAGACGGTTAATACAGAATATGACACTAAAGATTGAATACTCGGGCAAGTTTACCATGACCTTTGATGGAAACTCTTTCCTCATATGCAGGCAGAAAAACAGACTCACCAGAATCAATGCTAATTTCTTTATTGCCTGAATTTAAAACTAACTCACCTTCAATACAGAATAAAATTGAGGCTGTATGGTTAGTTAGGGTAATCCCCGAGTCGCTAATAGAATATATATTAAATGAAAAATCTTCTACTGGAATATGATATTTCCAGATATTTCCAGATTTTTCGGGGATATTTAACAAGTCGTGGGCCGCAGTTGGGTTAAAATCGATATTAGCAATTAACTCAGGTACATCGATATGCTTATTTGTCAGACCTGCACGTAACACATTATCAGAGTTGGCCATAACTTCTAAACCAACACCTTCAAGGTATGCATGTGGAGTTCTTGCATACAAAAACATAGCTTCACCAGGTTGTAATTCAATCACATTCAAAAGCAGTGGAGTAAATAAACCATTATCTTCAGGATACAAACTGACCATTTGCTTAATTGAATCCCAAGGCTCGCCTTGACGGCTATTTAAAGCGGCTTTTAATACCCCTAAAGCCAACTCTTTCTGGGCACCAGTTAGATTCAGAATTTGTGCAAATAATCGAGAAAGCTTTTCTTCTGTCGGTGCCTGTACAAATAATTGAATATCGGGATGAGCAGCAGAAATAAAATCAAGTAAAGCGGCTATCTCATCCAAAGGGCGGAATGCATTCATGGCCTTAAAAGGTGTCAAGGCATAAATTAACTCGGGTTTATGATTGTCGTCTTTGTAATTACGCTGCGGAGAATCAAGCGGAATACCCGCAGCATTCTCTTTCGCAAAACCGACTTCTGCATATGTTTTATTTGGATGCACCTGAACTGAAAGCGGTTGAGCCGCACAAAGTACTTTGAAAAGATAGGGCAAGCGATGGTAGGTTTGGGCAACTTTTTTTCCTAAATACTTTTGCGGATCGCTGTCAATCAGTATGTTTAATGGAGTCACTTGATTATTTTGACTATTGATAACTTCGGAGCTTGCCTTAGGGTGTGCTCCCATCCAAAGCTCTGCCATTGGTAAATTCTCTGGATTTGCTATTCCATAGAGCTGCGTTAGGGCGGTTTTACTTCCCCAATCATAATTTTGGACTTTGTTTATCATTTTAAGCATAGCAAAATTCTCTTATTTGAAAAAAATCAACTCATTTCCTCAACATCAGGGCACAATAAGCTCGACCAAGTCTCATAAATGAAATTCAATTTGTGGCATTATAGTGCTTGGTTATTTGCTTACCTGCAAGCAGATGATTCTAAAATCAATTATTCTGTGTATGTACCTAAGGAGATAGTAATGGCAGCCACTCGCATTGAAAAAGACTCAATGGGACCTATTGAAGTACCTGCTGACCAATTGTGGGGCGCACAAACGCAGCGTTCTTTAGAACATTTCCGTATATCAGTAGAAAAAATGCCTGTCGCACTGATCCACGCACTTGCGATTACTAAAAAAGCGGCAGCAAGTGTCAATATGGATTTGGGGTTACTGGCTAAAGATCGCGGTGAGGCAATTATTGCAGCAGCTGACGAAGTATTAGCGGGTAAACACCCAACAGAATTTCCGTTGGCTATTTGGCAAACGGGTTCTGGCACACAAAGTAATATGAACATGAACGAAGTGTTAGCGAATCGAGGGAGTGAGATTTTAGGTGGTCAAAGAGGGAGTGACCGTCTAATCCACCCAAATGATGATGTTAACAAAAGTCAAAGTTCAAATGATGTTTTCCCAACCGCAATGCACGTTGCTGCCGTTATTGCTATTCGCGAACATCTGTTACCTGAATTGAAAGTTTTGCATAAGACGCTTGATGCAAAAGCTAAAGAATTTAAAGACATCGTTAAAATCGGTCGTACTCACCTACAAGATGCAACTCCGCTGACGTTAGGCCAAGAAATTTCTGGCTGGGCGGCAATGTTAGCACATAATGAAAAACACATTGAAAACGCGGTTCCTCATGTTTGTGAATTAGCATTAGGGGGCACAGCGGTAGGTACAGGTCTAAATACTCACCCTGAGTATGCTGTTCGTGTTGCAAAAAAAATCGCAGAACTAACTGGGCAGCCATTTATCACGGCCCCTAATAAATTCGAAGCATTGGCAACTTGCGATAGCCTAGTTCATGCTCATGGTGCATTAAAAGGCTTAGCAGCATCATTAATGAAAATTGCTAACGACGTTAGATGGTTAGCCTCCGGTCCACGTTGTGGTATTGGTGAAATTTCAATCCCAGAAAATGAGCCAGGAAGTTCAATCATGCCAGGCAAAGTCAATCCAACACAGTGTGAAGCATTGACTATGCTGTGCGCACAAGTGATGGGTAATGATGTCGCTGTCAATATTGGTGGCGCATCTGGTAACTTTGAATTAAACGTTTTCCGTCCAATGTTAATCGACAATTTCTTACAATCTGTTCGTTTATTAGCGGATGGCATGCGTAGTTTTAATGAACATTGTGCGGTAGGTATTGAGCCTAATCGTGAACGTATTGAAAAATTACTGCATGAATCGCTGATGCTCGTGACCGCACTGAATACCCATATTGGCTATGATAAAGCAGCTGAAATTGCGAAGAAAGCGCATAAAGAAGGTTTAACGCTGAAAGAATCCGCCTTAAAACTGAACTACTTAACAGAAGAACAGTTTAATGATTGGGTTCGTCCTGAAGATATGGTTGGCAGTATGAAATCGTAATCATCGATTTTAGATGAAAGCTGAAACACCCGCTTGGTTTTAAACTGGCGGGTGTTTTTTTATCTCTCAATATAGAGATTTAATCGCGGGATCAATAACTCAACGGGTTTTGCACGAGGTCGATTCCGTATTGCAATATTATCAGCATGGTAATCAGGTAAATGATTAATTTTGATCTCGTCTATTGATTTCTCAACAGCAAACACAAATAAAGGTGTCGCGCAGGCAAATTGCGTTTGTTTTTGCTGAGCTTTATCCCAAACACGGGCGATTGGTTGTACTTTAACAGGGCGCTGTGTTTTTAAAATGGCGTCATAGGGGAGGGAATTGATCAATCGAATTTCATTTTCTAGTTGCAATTGCCAATGGTCTCTTGGGATGTGCAATGGGCAACGTCCACTATCTAAGCTAGCTTGTAAACGTTCTAAAATAGTTTCTTTTGTGACTTTATTAATCACTTTTTTATTCGCCCAGCCAAAATTAATGGTATCAACATCCACTAAGAAGGTAAGGGTGCGGTAGGTGTTCAGTGTTAATAGCCCATGCAAACTTTCCCTTATGAATTCAAATCGTTGAGTTTCATTGAAATGAGTAACAATGGTTTTAATTTGTACTTTTAATTCATTGATTTTAGATATATGCAGGCTAAACTCTCGATATTTTTTAATATCGGTTTGAATACAGACAGCTCCGGGTAAACGGATAGCGGATTTATTACTAGTGACTTCGGATTTGTCGTGAATAAACAGCAGATTAATTAACTTTATCGTTTCATTTATGGCTTCATAGCTTGTTAATCTATGTACGCTAATACTTGATATTTCATTGTGTTCCTCACCTTTATAAATATCGGGTAGAGTAAATACACTCGCCAAAAAAGGAGCTTGTCGAGTCTGCTCTAACAATAAATGGCTAAGCTGTTGAATTTCAAATTCAAGTTGATTAAAAGCAGTGATAAGGTTTTGTTTATGGTTCATCTTTAGTTACAACATCCTAATGCATTTAAATAAAAATCTAACATTAACTCCTGAGAATAACAACTAGTAGCTAACCAGTATGTATAGTGGCGGGGCAAACGTTAATAAAAGAACCCAATACGGTCAAATAAAAAAACGCTGATTAGCGTAATTATTCATTAGTTTATAACTAAAAACGAAAGAAATAATTCTTTATTCTATCAATATAAAAGGCCAAATGACTTAATGTTTTTCTCCATCATAATAAGGTAATAATATGCATATTATTCAATCTCTCACACAACCCATTACCGACTACTTCCAAAATAACGATACTCCACAATGCAATAGACAATATCTTGGTACTATTCACTCTATTCAAGATGCGTTACCTGAAAATGCAACCCCCAGTCATCTCCGGTGCGCTCTACAGGGAGAAGGGGTGTTATCGCGTTACTCGACAGATGAGATGAATAACTATTTATGTTCTGTCAATGCGCAGACTTGCGTGGTCGCAACATTATACAATAAAGAAAATCAGACGGGGGCCGTGATACATTTTGACCACAATATCTCAAACTTGATAGATCAAGCAATCAGTGAAACGTTATCACAACTGCAATGTACAAATAGTCATAATATTACATCAACGCTCACTGGCGGGATCTGGCTTATGGCAGGGGATAGTATTGGGGAACCAGTAAAAACGGCATTAAGCAAACATGGTATAAATGCGCAATGGGATCAATGGGCACTCTCTCCGTGTATTCCTCATAATTATGGTGTTGTATTAAATTTAGAAGATGGAAGTACCAAAAGTTTTGAACAACCCGATCATGCAGTACGCCAATTTTTGCATCCACTGCTCTGTAAAGCGAATAATAGTAGTGACCTTGCTAATGAGCCCCCAGAAGTACAGCGGGCACATGATTTTATGACGCGGTTTATGTCTCCCGCGATAAGTGAAAGAGGAGGCCAGTTTATATTTACAGATTCTAATATTAAACATACGATCACAGCGGATGATATCAATAAGTTTCGTTTCAATATACATAACATATAAAAGGGTGCTAGGGGCTGTTGATTTTTACTGCTAGAAAGGTCAAAAAAAATCCGAAAAATGAATAAGTGTATCCATCGTGCTGACTAACGACGATTTGAATAAAAAATTGAGTCTAAACGCCGCCCTACAGATTCGATTAAAAATTAACCATCAAAAATAAACAGCCCCTAGTAATGACTGAAACCGAATCATTATTGAAAAGGTAAGAGAAACAATATTGTCTCTTACCTAATGAGTTAATTCAGTTCTAAATCAATCACTTGATAGAATGCATTTGGCGTGTCATCGATTGTCCAAACAGCAAGAATAGTATGATATCCTTGATGGGATAACGGAAGGCGACAATGATGTTGGACGACTTCTGGAGGCATTTCAATGCGTTCAAATTTACAAAAAGGAATTAAATCAAATTGGGCACGAGATAATGGTGCATCTGGGTTCCAATTTTGTTTAGTTATAAAATATTCCCATTTCGTTGTTTTATGTCTTGCTGTGAGTTGCCATTTAAAATTAATTTCAGGGGATGTGTGCACCGAACGCTGCCAGCGCTGGGATGTCTGTTCATCAAGTTGCTTAAACTGGGGAAGACCGGCGCTGGCAATCTTTCCATCAATTGGCCCTCTTTCTGGAAAGCCCTTAAGTCCTTCAACGGATTGAGGTTCATACTGAACGGGACCACAATTTTTATTATTTTGTGTTTTACAAAAATAAGCTCGACTTCCAGGGGATTCTACATATCCATGAGACCAGACTAAAAAGCTGCAACAAAAAAGAGTGGGAGCAAGTAACAATCGTTTCATCTTATTTCCTCGTTATTAAAAGAAACCATATCATCCAGTAATAACGAGGAATCGAAAATTTTAACCTTTGTTAGCGATTAAGTTAATGGTCGTAACACCCTGATTTTAAAAGATAAGCAATGCCTGTACCTACTAATAATATCCCAGCAATGAATAACGCAACGCCGTTCCAACCATAATTTGCCCAAAAAAGCCCACCGATAGTACCTGCAATACTTGAACCTGCATAATAGCTAAATAAATAGAGTGATGATGCTTGGCCGCGAGCTCGTTTAGCTCGACGTCCAACCCAGCTACTTGCAACGGAGTGCGCAGCAAAAAAACCAGTGGTTAATAGTGTCATGCCCAATAAAACAACCCAGACATTTGAATGTAAGGTGACTAAAATGCCAAATAACATCATCGCAATCGCCGCGATTAAGATATTGCCTAAGCCATATTTTTGGGTCAGGCTACCTGTTTTCGTAGCGCTATAAGTGCCTGTTAAGTAAATAATAGATAAGAACCCCACCGTTGATTGCGAAAAATAGTATGGTGCTTCTAATAAACGGTAACCAATGTAGTTATACATGGTGACAAAACCGCCCATTAATACAAAACCTTCAACAAATAACCAAGGTAAGCCTTTATCTCTAAAATGCAGATGTAAATTGATCCATAAATTTTTGGGTTTTAACGAACTGGCACGGAAGTGTTGTGAAGGGGGTAATAAACGCCAAAAACCAATGGCTGCAATCAGAGCTAAAGTCCCTAAAATCACCACCGCGACACGCCAAGAGAAAAAATCAGCAACAACCCCTGTCATGAGGCGACCACTCATCCCACCAATGGAGTTACCACTAATATAAAGCCCCATTGAAAGAGCTACATAACTTGGGTGAATTTCTTCACTAAGATAAGTCATAGCAACCGCAGCAACACCACTAAGTGATAGACCAACTAAGGCTCTAGCGACCAATATACCTTGCCAACTTTGCATCACCGAACTTAATAAAGTAAATAATGCCGCACATGTTAGCGCTATTACCATCACGTTTTTGCGGCCGATAGCATCAGATATTGGCCCCGTGATTAATAATCCTAAAGCCATCAAGCCTGTGCTTAATGAAAGGGCGAGACTCGCTGTTGCCGGGGAGACATTAAAATCTGCGGATAATAAAGGCAGAATAGGTTGCACAAAATAGAGCAACGCAAATGTGGCAAATCCCACGGTAAAGAAGGAGAGTGTTACGCGCAGATATAATGCGTCATCTCTTTGAATGTAATGCTTTTTAGGTGAGTTATGTACGGTAGGAACCGCTCTTTCCTTATCATTAGATTGCTCAGTAGTTAGACTATTTGATGAGTGTTCCATGTGTATTCCTTTTCATACCAACTCGTTTGATTTCGATCAAAGGATAGAAATTTCCAACTTTTTTGTCTAATATATTAATTATCTAGAATGATACTTTAAACATATTAATAAATGATGAGTATAGAACTTAGGCATTTGCGTTATTTTATTGCGGTTGCAGAAGAACTTCACTTTGGCCGAGCCGCTGAACGCTTACACATTTCTCAACCTCCATTAAGTCAACAGATACAAGCACTTGAAGAACAAATTAATGCGAAATTGTTAGAGCGAAATAATCGAAATGTCGCCTTAACACCGGCTGGAGCCATGTTTTTAAAAGAAGCCTATCAGATCCTTTCCCAAGTAGACGCCGCAGCGACTAAAGCCGCAAGAATGGAGAAAGGGGAATTAGGGGAGCTTTCTATTGGCTTTACTTCAACTACGCCATTTATGCATAAAGTCACGATGAGTTTACGGCAATACCGCGAAGCTTATCCTGAAGTTTCGATTCATATGCATCAAATGAACACTAAACAACAAATTGCACCGTTGATTACTGGTCGTATTGATATGGGGATCATGCGAAATACGGTTTTACCAGAGCAACTTGATTACCAATTGTTATTCAGAGAGTCATTCATGGTTGCGGTTTATGAAGGTCACCCGTTACTTGAGTTTGAAGAACAAGGTGTCGATATTCAGCAACTTGCTAATTATCCGTTAATCTTTTTTGAACGTGAAGTAGGCACCGCACTTTACGATGAAATTAGTCGTTTATTGAGCTCAGCGGGTGTTATTCCCAAAATTTCCCAAGAAGCGGGTGAGGCGATGACAATACTCGGGCTTGTTTCCGCAGGTATGGGAATATCCATAATTACGGAATCGTTCACACGCATGAAAATTGATGGTGTAAGATATATAAAACTCTCTAATATTGAGGCATCATCTGAAGTATGGTTAGTTTACAATACACGCAGAACCTTACCAGCAGTAGCCAAAAAGCTCACACATCTATTGATTTCTAATATTGTGGGTAAATAACCGTGATGTTGTTCACAATTAATATGTATACGAAACCATTAATTTTCATAATAAGGCATAATAACTAATTGCTTTATAAAGGATTTGACAATAACCATGCTGAATCAAACAGGTCATATTGACCAAATCAAACAATTAAACACGGGTATCGTGTATCGAATTATTGATCAACATGGTCCAATATCACGTATCGCCTTATCTAAACAAGCTTCACTCGCCCCTGCAAGTATTACAAAAATCACGCGAGAATTAATGGATGCTCATTTAATCAAAGAGTTAGAATTTCCAGTGCTCGGCTTACGGGGACGCCCTGCGGTAGGGCTTGTGATTGAAAGTGAAGGGTGGCAATTTCTTTCAATCGTTATTGAATCACGCAAAAGCATCACTGTTTCTTTGAAAGAAATTAACGGAACGACGTTAGCTCAAAACGAATATCCATTTGATGTAAGTGGTAACGATGCTTTTATTCATCAATTACTTGAGCTAATTAGCCAGTTTTTTGCTGATCACCAAACGTCAATAGAACGTCTTACTGCTATCAGTATTCTAGCGGAAGGAATTTTAGATCCTTATCAAGGTACTATTCATCAATTGCCTAGTTTTGATATTAATGCATTACCAATAGCTCAACACCTGACTACACAAACGGGGTTATCTGTTTACTTACACCCAACGGTTGATGCACTAGCGTTAATGGATCATTTTGCTTTTTCTGCTAAACGACAGGCAAAAAACATTATTTACCTGCAACTTCATGATGCTGTTAATGTCACGATCTTAAATCAAGGTGTGACGTTAGATGCTAGCACGCACAAACCGCTTCTTTTTGGTCATACTCAGCTTAATGAGTCTCATCCTATTGCGTGTTATTGTGGCGGTGAAGGGTGCTTAGAAAGGCACGTTTCTATTGCTGCCATCTTACAAAAAGCCCGTATTTTACGCTGTAATTACCCACATACCGCTTTACTGCAAAATGAACTGTCGGTCGATAATATTTGCGCTGGCGCAATATTAGGTGATGAACTTTGTGTTTATCTAATAGAGGATGTTGCAAAACAGCTCGCAAAACCATTGGCACTTATGACGAATTTACTTGGTACAGAATTAATTCTGATAAATTCACCATTGAATGGAGCAGCCGAGGTGTTATTTGAACGATTGCGTCATTACATGAAACAAAGTGCATCTCATCTATACAGTTCTAATTTACTGATAGAAAAATCTAATTTTTCTATCAAAGAGAGTGAATCTACGTTAATTCAGCGCGCGCTGTATGATGGTTCACTGTTGCTACAATTGCTACAAGGCTAAAACAATTCGATAAACTTTTGACTATCGACCACAAAATTGAGCTAACGCAAATTTATCATTTTCCCATTCCCATAAACTGAATCCATATCATTTTTGCAGCTTAATGCTGTGCGAGTCTGTCACTTCAGGATAGAAAAAGACCATGACCAATCTATTTATTACCGGGACAGATACAGATGTCGGGAAGACAGTATCGACGCTTGCGATCTTGCAAGCACTTAATGGGCAAGGAATTAAAGCTGTAGGTTATAAACCAATTGCCGACCAATGCATTGATACCCCTGAAGGAGTCAGGAATAAAGACGCATTATTGATCCACAGTGTATCTAAGGATTTTGTTTCTTATGATGAAGTTAATCCTGTGCGTATCACTGACAACTACAGCCATGAGAACAGTATTGATTTTAGTAAAATTAAACAAGGTTTAGACCATTTACATGAACAATGCGACATGGTCGTTATTGAAGGGAATGGTGGTTGGCGCTATTTGCTTGATGACAATACCTTTTATACGGATTGGCTAAAAGGGCAAACTGTTGGCGTAATCTTAGTGGTGGGGATACAGCACGGTTGTGTGAATCATGCGTTATTAACGGCGGATGCGATTAGGGCAGATGGCTTACCCTTAATTGGCTGGATGGCAAACCGAATAAACCCAGGACTTGCTCATTATGCGCAAATTATTGACCGCTTGCAGCACCATATTAAAGCCCCATTGATCGGTGAGATCCCCTATTTATTGCGACCAGAAGAACGTGATTTAGGGCACTATCTGCATATCGAAAAATTACTAGACTTTATTAATGTACCTGCGTAATTGATTGATAATTAGCAGTAAAAAGGGCGACATGGTCGCCCTAAAGTATATTAACGCCTAGTGGCGGGTATAGATAATTTTGTATGAATCATTTTGGCAATGACCGACAACTTGCCCTTTAGCGGGGTCAACCTCATCATTAGGGACAGCAACTAAACTAAAATTATCAGCAGGTACACCATTATTGATAATTTTTTGTTTAATCTCCTCTATCACGCTTTCACATGAAGCTTGAGCAAAAGCCGGTGCTAACATGACTAAAAATAATGGAACTAATAATTTCTTTTGCATCGATCCTCCTTGGTACATGATCCCATGAAGAACAACTTAATGCTTATGGGTTAATTGGACGGCCAATACCGACATCTAAGCAACGCTTTGTACTGGGTTCCCAATACGCATTCAGATTTAAGCTTTTTTCACATTTGTCTTTTGCATCAAATGCGGCATCAATCTTATCAAACTCTTTTTCAGTACGTGTATTGATCTTATTACGTAGCATACGAGTGTTATCCCATTGCTCTTTTTCTTGGCGAGCTTGCTCTTTGTTTAACGAGTCATCACCTTTGCCAACAGAAACGCAAGTACTACCTGCTGTGCATGAAGTTGTGGTATTTCCTTGAGCAGCGGGGGCAGTTGTTGCCCAAAATAATGGTAAACAGACACAAACTGCGGCTAAACTTTTTTTCAACATATTCTGTGTACTCATATAAATTCCTTACTAAACAGGGTCTATAAACGGAGTATAGCCAAAAATAAACCGTTTCGTCTGTAGAGAATAGGACGAAAATTAAAGTTGTTTATGAACAGTTAACCCAGCAAAGGTTTGGCAGACTGGCATTAATTCCAGTGTATTTACGTTCATATGAGCTGGGAGCGTTGCAACCCAAAATACAGTTTCAGCGATATCTTCTGGGGTGAGTGCATCTGCGCCTTTATAGGTATTTGATGCTTTATCATTGTCCCCTTTAAAGCGAACATTAGAAAACTCGGTTCCACCAACCAAACCAGGCTCAATATCGGTGACTCGAATTTTTTTACCCTGTAAATCTGCGCGTAAACCTAATGAAAATTGTTTAACAAAAGCTTTTGTCGCACCATACACATTACCACCTTTATAAGGCCAACTTGCTGCTGTTGAGCCGATATTAATAATATGACCATGATCTTTTGCCACCATGCCTTGTAGCACTTCATAAGTCATATTGACCAAACCTTTGGTATTAGTGTCAATCATAATTTCCCAATCATCAGGGTTCGCATCAAAAGCAGGCTCTAAGCCTAATGCCAAGCCGGCATTATTGACGAGAACATCAATGTTTTTCAAAGAAGAGGGTAAATTAGCAACGGCGGCTTGAATGGCTTTTCTATCTTGAACATCCAATGTTAACGGGTGAAAATTATTACCTAATTCATTTTGTAGCGCAATCAAACGCTCAGTTCTGCGTCCAGTGCCAATAACGGTATGACCTTGTTGAATAAATCTACGCGCGATGGATTCGCCGAACCCTGATGATGCACCTGTTACTAATATAATCATGTAAACCTCTATACTGTTATTGTTGTATTGCGTAAATTTATTCTAACGCCTTCCCAAGGGAACTACAAAAGTTACTATTCAAGACCAACGATATGCTTATCTTTTGGGTAGCTCAACGTATAATTAAACGGAATTTCAATCTGTTGATTTGGCTCTAGGGTGACCTCCCAAGTTAATTCGCCTGTTGTTTTATTAACATTAGCCTGTTTATTATCAATTTCAGATACTTTGATTTCGCTATCTTGGCTAATTGGCAATTGGTCAATAATAGTCAAATTAATTGGTTTTTTATGCCTATTTTGGGCTTTAATCAAATATCCTTCTTTTTGCTCAATGGTTGAACCAATAAAACTCGGTTTTTTCTTCATCTTTTCGTTGCTTTCACGAGAAATCTGAATGTTTTTATCAATGCCAAATGGGATAAAAAGAGTATCACTTAGTTGATTGGTATCAATATTGAATTGGCCAATATAAGTATTGCCATAGTAAATATTGGCGTTGCCATTGAGTAAGTTCAGCGCCTGCCAATTATCAATACCTGCTTGTAAAAACACCTCTTCCGCTAATTTCGGGGTTGTAGTGTATAGATATTTCCCTGTGACATCCTGTTGTTTAATCGTCAGCGAGTTAGGCTTTGTACTGCTTTTTAAACTATAGGGTAATGAGATATCATAACTTAAATTGATGCCATTGCTCGATGCTGTGACAAAGCTTGAAATCCCCGTATTAGCACGTGCTCTTTTTGCAGGCGCGCTCATTTCTACCATTGCAGTCGGTGCAGGGACCGACTGCGTTAACGCTTGAGAGTCATATTGCGCGCTATCATCATATATTGCTAAGCGCCAAGGTTGCAGATTAAACGGTGTAATGTTTTTAGACGGATTAATAGAGGACAATGTTAAGTTCACGTTTTGCCAATCAATCCCAGTATTTTGCACAACATTGGCTTTGTAGGTAAGAACGATAGGGGATTCAATATCTTGGCTACGAAAGTCATAACTAGGAGACCAAGCAGCATCAGGGGTAAGATAAGAAAGCTGCATTTGTGCTGTAGTCGCATTTTTCGCATCAATAACCATGACTATCTGGGTTTGTTGATCAACGATAGTAGGCAAGTTTTCATCAATTTGAGCTTGCAACAACGCATTTTTTTCTTCGAGCACATTAATTGATGTTTGATTTTGCTGTTGTTCTTGAAGTATTTGTGTCATTTGCTGACGGATAAAACTCAGTTTTTGTGATGACTGTTCAATGGTTTGGTTATTATTTTCGCCAAAAAAGCGCTGATCTTTCAATAACGATAATTGTTCTTCACCGACTTTAATTGCAATATTCAAGTTCTCAATTTGTTGGTTATTCTGTTTTTGTTGCTCTTGAAGCGCAGTGATTTCAGGGGAATAAATAGGGGGAATGGCAACTTGACGGACATTGATTGAACGAATGATCACATCCTTATTTGGCAGACTAACAGACAAGGTTCGCGGGTCGATATTCGCTGCGATATTGGTCAATACAACATCATTTTGACCTGGTTTAAGTGACAACGTCACATGGTTATCTAACTCAGCACCACGCAAAAATACTGTTGCATGCTTTAGTTTAACATTTTGATTTAAAAAACTTTCTGATTCAGCAATAGCGTGGGTGGCGGCAAGAAGTGATGTAAAAAGTAAGCCACTTACAATACGAATGGAAACTGTCATCGTTTAACTCCAAAGGTTAAGGATAATGAGCAAAATTTGGTGTTTTATTCATCATATTTTATCTGCTTGCCATTTGATAACAGATAAAGCCTAAAAAGTCAGCGAATAACAGCGTAACTAAGTAATACTAAATCAGGTAAATTTTTCATACCTGAAGCGAACATATGATCAATTTTATATTTTAACTCATTAAAAAATCAGTGTAGGGTTGGCCCCTAAAACCTCTGATTTTTATCTTTCTCTTCTTTTTGTCATTTTCAAACATAAAAACCATATTATTATCAAGGTCTGTGTGTTTATAAATACAACATTTTGTCTGTTTTTATATAAGGTATTAACTTAACTTAAATTAAATAAATGGACATAAATATGAAACTATTTAGCTTCAAATCTTTCGTTGCAATTGCTCTCGCTGCGAGCTCTTTTACGAGTTTCGCTGAACAGCACACCTTACACTTTAGAATATCTGGAACATTCGATGAAATCGTACCGCCATGTGGTATTGATGGAGATCAAACTTTTAATTTCCAATTTGGTTCAATTTCACCAGCAATGGCTATCGGAGCAGAAACAGAGGCGAAAATCGCAAATATTAAACTTAGGTGCCTAGAAAAGGCAAAAGTATCTTTTTATTTTGATAATCCACAGTCTGATATTTCGAGTAGTGTATATAAAACGCAAGCAAGCCATATAGGAGTTAAAGTCAAATTAGATAATGGTGAAATTAGGCCTGGTGAAAAGGTAAGTAGGGAAGCTCTTGGGGATCAAAATTTTCCATTGAGAGTCAGCTTATACAAATTAGCTCATATGGAAGGTAAAGGGGGGAATTTTAATTTTACGCTAACAGGTATTATTGAAACAGATTATTTGTAGTGATTCTATGTAGTAAAAAACCCCCGTGCCGTAAAACGGGGGTAATCACAAGATAACAGACTTCTGGTATCATGGTGCTCCTCCGTGCAGGTGCAATTGTTGGATATGGATAATGCACTATCACAGAATTAGTAGGTAAGTAACATGACCGATTTTATTAGAGCAATGCTAAATTTGATACTTTTGGAAATTCGGCCTGTTAGGCGGTATCAGCTCACTTTGCGAGCGGGGGGCTAATACCGACTGACAGGGTTTTGATTGCATATTGCATAAGTGAAATTTATACTATTTCACAACTAAATTTATTTGGTAGTGTTTATGGAACAATAGATAGAATGTCAATGTCTACCAATGAACTTTAAATAATGTATTGAAAGGGATTGGGAAATGAATTTTATTTTTGACATTATTAAGCAGCTTTTTGATGACTTTGCTATTATCATTTTATTAATTGTATGTGCTGCTTTATCTTATTTCACTGTCAACTTATTGAATAAAATAGGTTTTCATCATGAAAATTTATTTTTATTTTCATTTTTAATTTACTTTATCATAGGAATGATATTACGAAGTAAAAAATGAAAAGTTGATAAAAACCTAGCTTATAGTAATTATTTTAGTAAATACTATATCCTGATGTTCCAGCAGTTATATGATTATAAGTGATGTCTCGATATATGATTGTTATAGACTCTTCAGGTTGCAGGTGATTATGGTTTACGGAATGAGGGAACATAACGTTTCGATTGATTTGAATGACGGACCGATTAAATAATCGAGGGCGTTTGAAAGAAAACTGGCTAGGTGCAATATTTGAAGCAGGTTTTGCGGTTGTTCCAGTGCTCACGTATAAAGGCATTTTTGCATATTATCAGATGTTTTTTGAGAAAGACGATTTACCGCAAAAGTATCAAAGCCGCTGGATAGACATTATTTTCTGATTTTAGTACCTAAACGAACCAACACGGTTAAGGTTAACCAGCCAGAACCCTGGATTTCTTCATTTCACACCTAGGTTCGCATAATACATATTATGTTAAATAGGATATAAGACCAATAACTTCACGTGAGATACTCCCTTCGATGATTTAACGCATCAAAGCCCTATTGTCTCTGAGCCGTGTAATCCCAGAGCCTTCCCAATGTCAGCCGGTTCAAATTCATCAGTCCCCCCAGAGTTGGCCCAACAAGTAGCCTAAGAGTGCTCACAGATTCCTTCTCTGATTTGATTTGGTTATAATATGCAGCATTATCTTTTCATTAGCCCCATATTCCCATTCCCACTTGGAGCCATAACAAGGACTTAATGATATGCCGATTAGTATTAATATGGCTCATAGCTCTGAAGCAAAAGAACTTACAGCAATAGCTCTGGAATCCAAACAATACTGGGGATATAGTGATGACTTTATTGAGATGTGCCGTGATGAGCTAACACTAAAAGAAGCCGATTTTATTAACTCTTTAATTTTTGTAGCAAAAAATAATGAAAGATGTTGTGGTTTTATTCAACTTAGATTGAATGGAAATACAGGACAAGGTGAACTAGAAAAGCTATTTGTTGCCCCTTCTTTTATTGGTCAAGGCATTGGTAAAACCTTGTATGATCTAGCCATAGAACATGCACGAAAGATGAATTTAAAAGAGTTATTACTTGATGCAGATCCTAATGCTGAACGTTTTTATAAAAAAATGGGCGCAATAACAATGTACAACACACCTTCAGAGTCAATCCCTGAACGACTTATACCAAAAATGAAAATTACTTTATAACCAATTGGTTACGTAATAATAACTTGTATTAATTTAATACCTAATCTGACAGTTACCTGTTATGTATACAGGTGTCTGTCAGATTATAGCTTGTTCTTAATAAACCTAGAGACTTGGGGTTTATATTGTTACCCTGCCCGCCCATTCAATTAAAATGCTATTGGGTAACTAATATGTTCATTACTCAATAAATGCAGAGATCAGCCTCAACCCTCCACCTGTTGTCTGCAATCCATCTTTTCTTCTAGCAAAATAACGCTCATTTAATGTTGTTGTATCAAAGTGTTCAACTTGGCTAAACCCCATTTCTAATAAATTGATACGAAGGTCGTCAGGTATAAATTCAGATAACCAGGGTTCACCAAATTTAGCGACTTGTGCGGCAACCATTTTATCCATCATTTGCTCAATCGGGTTTAATAAATGGCTTTGCACTCGATAATCAAAGTGAATAGATGAACCTTTAGGCAATTTCAGTACTTGTTCCATCATGTTATATATCACCTCATTTGACAGATAAGGTGTAACCCCCATAAATGAAATTATTACAGGTTCATTTTTATTAAACCCAACAGCAGATAACGCTTCGAATGCATTTTGATGATTAAAATCACAATTAACATTATGGACGTTTTCAGGCAGCGAAATATGATGTTCATTTAATCTATCCGCTCTCCATGCCATCATTTTAGGGGTATCTACATCATAAAATTGAATATCCTTAAATATAGAAGCTTGATTCAAAGAAAATGCATCAAGACCACAGCCTAACATAACAAACTGTTTAAGATTGTGATTTTCTTTTTTCGCTTTAATTAACGCATCTCTGACGACACAATTTCTGGCAACCATTGCCGCACGCATGGTTCTGGCCATCGGGTCATTAAACTCATAAGGGTTATCATGCAGCTTCAAGCGCATATCTTCATCAAGTAAAAATTCAGCGATTGGATCCTGTAATACGATGGGCTCATCAAGTAGCTGATGTACTGCTCTGGCTAGCGCCATTGTAATTGCTGTTCGGCTAGGACTGAAATGATTAGTATGCATGATTTTATCTCCGTAATGTAAATAACGGTTGTAATATCACGCCTTACGTTACGTGAGAGTCAATACAATTTTTCATGATGTGTTGTAAAAATATGAGATAGCTATTTTTAATCGCTATCATACCGTATTAATACAGATGATATGTTGGGCCTAGATTTGGCAAGCCCATTCTAATAAGATAAAAATCGGTAGTACTGATTAATACAGTGCTACCATTTTAATTTAGGTTTAACTGTTCACCCTTTATATTTTTTATAAAAATCTTTACCGCACATGGTTTTTGTAAACTCTTCATTTACGGTGCCAAGAGATATCGGTTTATCTTTCGCGACATAGATAAAATCGTTTCGTATTTTATCGTTGTCTTCTACAAGTTTACCATTTATGACCCTGTCAAAACCATAATTTACACAATAACCGATAACATCAGAAGACGTTTTATCTTTAACAACCACAATTTCATTGTATGTGAATTGGTAGCCTCGGTTTGAATCTGCTAATTCTTGTTTTGACTTAGAACTCAGCGCAAATGGACTAGCAAAGCGGTTTACTGCATCTGGGTACTCATTATCCATCCTTTTACTGACATATTGCTTATCAGCGTTGGTTGATTTGCTGTAAACAACACCCTGCTGCGTTGCTTTAATACTATAGGCTTCCCATTCTTCCGATTCTTTAACAAATGGCATTGCACCATCTAATATGTTGGCAAACTTTTCCCATGCATTATTAGTAGAACTACAGCCTGATATAAATAACGTTGAAGCACCCAACAGACTAAATAAAAGGATCGTTTTTTTCATTGCTATTCCTACTATAAATATAAGTCAACAAAACACCGTATACGCGTAAAATTAAGTATAAGTAGAAAGTTCACTATTTTCAAATAAGGCAAGCATGAAACTATTTGATATTATTAGTATATTTACTTAACCTAGCACAGAGGTTTCTCCATTTATTTTATTAAAAATCTATTTTAGATTGCCTGAATCAACCTTTATTCTGATTGAATAAATATAATTTCCACTATTTAATTTTGTGTAAAATAGCGAAGAGTAACCTGTTTTCATGGGATATAAAATGCCTTCAAACGTCATTCGATGTTCGTACTTATTATAGACACGCCCCGTATTTCTCATGAGTTGGCATAGCGTAGCCCACTATTTTTCTGTTAACATTGTCGCGGCATGGTGGTTATCTGTATGGTTATTTTTGGCGAAACGATTATACAGTTTCACCATGCCTTTAAAAAAATCCACAAAGGTCAACAGCCCCTAGAAAAGCTATAATGTGTAGCGCATCACATGCTCTAATATCTATTCAATATTAAAAATAAGGACAGTGCTATTAGTGTGTAATCCAGAAGTTATCTCACTCGTAGCAGAGAGTCTCGATTGAAATTTTAAGTTTATTGAAGGAGACTCAGTATTGATTAAGCCTGTATTGCCATATCCTTCTATACTTAATTGTGAGCTCACACCACCTCCCAAGTCAAGGTTAGGCCTAGCGATAGTGAAACGAACAGTGGCTGGATTTGAACAACTTAGCTGTATCATTTTCTCTGCAATATTACCATTTACAGATCTTGAGCTTACCACATAGTGATCAATATCAATATCGCCAACTATTTGGCAAGAATTATTAGTCGGAGGCAAACTGGTACACCCTGCATCTTGAAGGGTTATAACGTCACTATAATAACCACTAGAGAATTTAGTTACCAACCCCGTACATATTTCTAAGATTTTAACTATAACTTGGGTCCTCACTTCTTTGGTCCCACTTGCAGGCCTGCTTTTCAGATATTCCTCATAAATTTCTTTCCATGTCATTGGTTTTGCAATGGTCATCGACTTACATGAGACGCAGTAGAAAGTTACCATACCTGGACCACTGGCCCCCTTATACGTCCCTCTCAAAAAAATACCATAATAACAATAAGTTGATTGTGGGCAAGTTACCTGTACATCATCGTTTGCACTTGATCCCGAAACCCACGATACCTCATAGAGTCTTTCTGATGAGACAGGCCAAGAAAGCTCCTTTGCAGAAGTACCAAATAACGTGTCGCTATTTACAGAAAAGGAAATAACAAGCAATAGCAAGGCATACATTTTTTTTTGCATAACAAATTCTCTGGTTTTAATTAAAATTGATAAGTAACGTTGCCGTTGAGTGAACTGTTCCCCCCTTTAATGCTCTTTTATTTCCAACCTTGGGAGTCATCGTTAAATAGGGTTTTTGATTATAAAAAAAGTTAATTTTTTCACCGAGTTTTATCGGGGCTCCGTCCGCTTTTAGAACCAAGCCAAGCTCTTTTTCGCTAGTCGCCAATAGATCTGAATCAAATTCAGCTGAAGCGCCGTTTATTGAAATGTTTAAAGAAGGGTTACTCGTTGCATTAGAACATTCAAGTATATAAGGTATTGACATTTCATACATACTTCCATCAACTTTTGTAGCAACAATATCTTTAAAATCAATAATAATTGGTTGATTTGCCCCATCTTGGCTATATAGATCACATGTTTCTTCAGTTGTTATGACACTCACCTTAATCGTTGCAGTGGCAGCGTAACTAAGTTTCAGTGTCAGAAAACAAATAAGTATTACTTTTATAAATCTGAACCAGAACAGTTTTAAGTCTTGGCTTTCCATCACCAGTCGGCACGGGCTGTCTGTTAGCGATCCGCGAACCCGTAAAATGCTGTGCTGACCATCAACGTTCCAATTATTCACAACACGATAGTCCACTGGCGACGCCTCTCCACATCCCAAAGCAATGTTACCACTAAGCACAACTGCCAGTATGCTGCGTTATTCCATGCTCTCATCGCCTTCCCCTGATTTCGTACGTTACGATTTTTCACTCGCCACATGACACGCGCTACCTTGGCATGTAAAGCTTAATTCTGGTCGGCCACCGTAATCATTAATCGTGATCAGTGTTGGATTGTTCCCTAACTGCGCACTACTTACCCCGAGACTTTCCTGACCAAACGGCGCTATCATCACCGGTGCAAAGCTGTTTGCATCGCCCTTTAAAGTTGGCGAAAATGCATTAATCACCGTCACGTAATACGGCGTCGGATTTTTCACCACCGCTTGCGATCCCGATTTATCCAGCGTCAGCTGGTTGATTGCCGGTTCACTATTATCAGCGGGAATGATCGCTTTCGGGCGATAAAACAGTTTAACTCGCGTTTGCAACGCCACCTGCAACACATTCGCTTTATCACTTTTCGGTGGAATTTCTCGCAAATTAAAGTAGAACAAGCTCTCTCTATCTTGCGGTAAGCTACTGGCCGTAACCGGTAATGCTTCAATTTTAATTTGACTCGTCTTACCCGGCTCTAATCGCTGTACTGGGGGCAACACCACCAATGGGCTATTCACTTTTTTGCCTTCGGAGTTTTCTAACCACCCTTGCGCTAAATAGGGTAAGCTCTGATTGTTATTACCAATATTTAACGTCATGGAAGTTTTATCTCCTTCAAAAATAATACGGGTGCGGTCCATCGTAATCCCCGCGGTGGCCAACTGACTGACCATCAAACCACACATCAGTAACCCGCTACGGGTCGTCTTATTCAACATCATACGTTTACCTTTTTTGATTCGGTCTGTTTCTGATTTAGGTACAGCGACAACCCACTGTCAAAATCAAATGATTATTAACACTCACAATAAACCCATACTTATTAAATAAGCATTAGCAGAGTACTTATATTTTTATATTTAAAAATATAAGTTATAAAAACCAATTAAAATTTATGAGAAAACTTATTCGAAATGACTGAATGAAAATAATCAGACCAATCCTTATTTAACACTTGCAAATAATTATTTAGCATGTCAACAGAAATCTTACATAATCCATTTTCATAACGGGAAATTTGTTGCTGACTCAAATCCAATAATTTCCCTAATTCTGCTCCTGTTAATGATTTTTCTATTCTTGCTGATTTCAAAAAATGACTTGTTTCTGTAGTAATATCGGGTGTAACTTTATGCCCTTCATAATCTTCTATCTTATCTATATTAGCTAAAAGCATAGATAAGCCTCCTAAAAATTTAACATTACAAAAGCCCATTCCTCTTTGGATTTTATAATCTACTGACTACACTTAGACTAGATTTAAAATCCGGATATTTTGTTATTCTATTTTCTATCTCAAACAACAAACAAGATGCTTTAATTTAAAAGTAGACATAATACAGAAATAATAAATATTAATTAAACCGTATTCTTATTCTTTTTTCTCACTCAACATCTTTGATAGGCATACTATAGGTTCATCCCCTATTAGAGTAAAAATGTTTTAAACAATGAAAACCACAACGCATCATAGGTGTGGGCTATCAAAAAATATAAAAACACATATTATAACCTATTAAAAATGAATTATAATTTCTTATATCTATATATATCAACAGATTAAGTTAGGTTGAGTAGCAAGCTTATAAAAATTAACATTATTAACATAGTTAAATTAACCTTTTTTTATACACAATAAAGGGGTTTTTATTTTCATTTTGTTACAATCAGACCATGTTAGACATATGATTATTTTACTAATCCCCTCTACATTGCTTATCAAAAATATATCTTACTTATCAATCAAAAAAATATTCTTACCAATAAAATATGTATTTTCCTGAAGTCGTCCACCAGAAAAACATAATCATCGGTTCATTTCATCAAGGATGATAGTAAGCATTATAGTTCGCATATTTCTTCAATTTTTTCTTCATCTTCAGGGAAAACGGGATATAAAGTTGATTTAAGGCTCGTTCATCAAAAATATAATAGCGGTTATAGAAAATTAGCTGGAGCCATTACGTCTGATAAAACCTATTTCGTCAATCGCGTTATCCTCTATACAAATTCAATCATTGATGCGGTTGGTAATTTAAAAACTGAAATTTGACTACACGATATCAATTTATCAAGAAATGTTTAATTAGTGGAGTGAGAATAAAATGCGTAATTTTAAAACATTGGTTGAAAAGTTTACAAAGACATTAACCCAATTTGCCTCCCCTTAAGTAAAGGGGATTTACTCAAATTGGTCTATCAATTTTATTAGCCGCTTTTTCTAATAATTTATCTAAACTGGAATGCAGCAGACGATTTTTTACCGTTTTGCTTTCAATTTCTAATTTAGAACCGATTTTCTTATCCATAGTATAAATATTCACTTTATCAGCGACATGCTCATACAGCAGTAAGCCGTCAACACCGTAACCTTGTTTATCGTGAAAATCCGTTAATACGGTTTGCATACGAATTTTCGCTTGTTTATCCCCCTGCACTGCTTTGCGTAAATCCTCCGTTAATAACCCAACGGGTGCAGAATAAACATAAAGCACTTCGACAGAATGACCTTCACACATAAAGCAATCGCGATTTTGCACGTCAGGCAGTTGATCCATTGCGCGTAATTCAATCAATAATTTTTGCCCATCTTTATACGGTGCTTGAGAAATATCGAGAAAAACTAAGCGGTATGGTCCCGGATCACCCGCCAAAGCACTTGTCATACTACAGAGTGAGATAAAGCTCGCTGTGATTAATGGAATGATTTGTTTCATAAATAACTCAATGCGAAAGTATAAAACTTTACTATATGTGTTTTTCCGATAAAAAGAAAATAGCGAACTATCTTATTCATTACGCTAGCAAGTAGTTCTTTAGTAAGCTCTTGTAACGTATATATTGCAAATCACCTATAAAAAGGCTAAATTGTAATATATACATTACAAAAAGGCACTATATGAAGATTTCAATGGCAATGTCAGACTTAGCAATCACACAAGAACTCTACAACCGCCTTGAATACTATAGGCAGTCTAAAGGGCTGTCGCAGGAAGAACTTGTTGAAAACTTAGGCATTAGTCGCCCAACCTATGCGAGGATCCAAAAAGGAACTTGCAGCCTTAGCACATTTATTAGCGTATTACGCGAGCTCAACTTACTTGAGGGGTTCGATACATTGGTGCCTCCACCATCGTTACGCCCTTCTGAAATCGTCAAACAACAAAACCTTAAGCGTAACCAAATACAATCAAAACTCTCTGTCAAAGAAATGCTCGCTAACCGAAAAAATAAGGGCTCCCTATGATCGCCAAATCTTGTACCGTTTTTTTTGATAATATCCCAACGGGCTATTTGGCTTATACTGATGATAGTGGATTTGCGACATTTGAATATACCAAAGAATGGCAAAAAGAGGGGTTTAGCCTTTCCCCACTGCATTTACCCTTAAGTTCACAAACCTATACTTTTCGTCATTTGCCTGTCGATACCTATCGCGGCTTACCTGCCGTATTTGCCGATTCATTACCTGATGATTTTGGTAACGCGTTAATCAATGCGTGGCTTGCACGCCAAGGTAAAGACAAGTCACAATTTTCAGCCTTAGATCGTTTGCTTTATACCGGGAGCCGTGGAATGGGCGCGCTGGAATACCAGCCCACAAATTACCCAAGCGCTGAGGAAGATGTCCCTATTTTGATCGAAGAGCTAGTCAATATCGCCCAAAAAGTGCTCGATGCGAGAGATGAATTGCACTTAACCGATAGCGAAGAGTCATCGATGTCTAAACTATTGCAAATCGGAACATCCGCCGGAGGAGCGCGTGCTAAAGCGGTTATTGCTGTTAATAAAGACCGCACAGAAATACGTTCCGGGCAGGTAGAGGTCCCTGAAGGTTTTGAACATTTCTTACTTAAATTTGATGGTGTTGTAGAGCATCAAACCAATAAAGAAACCTTTGGTGACCCGAAAGGATTTGGGATAATGGAATATGTTTATTACCTTATGGCCACACAATTAGGGATTGAAATGTCAGAATGCGAGTTATTACGGGGATCGCAAAGTGGTCTTGCACATTTCATGACTAAACGTTTTGATAGAGTCGGTAATTTGAAATATCACGTCCTCAGTTTATGCGGGCTCGCACATGCCGATTTTAGAAAACCGGGCGCATTTAGTTACGAAGAGTTACTATTAACTGCGCGGCAGCTTGGCCTATCGAATAAGGAACAAGAGCAAATTTATCGCCGAATGGTTTTTAATATTATTGCCCGTAACCATGATGATCATACTAAAAATTGGTCATTTATGGTGAATGACCAATATGAATGGCAGTTGGCTCCCGCTTATGACCTCGCGTGGAGTTATAAAAAAGATTCAATGTGGGTACAATCTCACCAATTATCCTTAGCGGGTAAACGCGATAATTTTACTCTGCAGGATTTGCTATCAATCACGGAACAAATTACACACCTTCGCCGCAATAAAGCACAAAAAATTATTGATGAAACCATTGCCGTAGTGTCAACTTGGCGAGAACTTGCTGAGCATCATGGTGTGCCCACATCATTGAGGGAGAGTGTTTGGAGTACGCTCAGACTAAATTGGTAACGTATAGATTACAAAAAAGGGTAAAAAGACATTAATTGTAATGTTTACATTACAAAAAATTAGGCGCAAGTAACCTCAGGATCATAATAACTTGCGCCCTTCTATTAGCAATTTATTTCATAAATGGGTAATCGGTATACCCTTTCGCACCACCACCATAAAATGTTTCAGGATGTTGAGGGTTAAGTGGTGCATTTTGCTGCAAGCGGGCAACTAAATCGGGATTCGCAATAAAATCACGACCAAAAGCCACAGCATCAATCAAGCCCTTTTCGATTAAATCTTCTGCTTTTTCCGGGGTATAAGCACCTGCACCAATAATTACACCGTTAAAACGCTGGCGAACTTTCAGGCGGAATGCTTCGGTGTAAGGTTGTCCACCAGCCCAGTCAGGCTCAGACAGATGTAAATAGCCGATGCCACGCTGATTTAGCGCTTCAATCACATATAACGCATCCGACTCTTCATTTGGGCCATTTCCTGTATTTTGGAAACTACCAATTGGCGACAAACGAATACCAATACGCTCTGGTGCCCATTGCTCACACACGGCATCAATCACCTCAAGCAGAAAACGTGCACGATTTTCAATGCTGCCGCCATATTGATCATGACGTTGGTTCGCATCGGGTGATAAAAATTGATGCAATAAATAACCATGGGCGCCATGTAATTCAACCATATCAAACCCAGCTTGGCGTGCATTTTCGACTGCTTGACGAAAATCATCAACAATTTGCGGGATCTCCTGTAATTCCAGTGCTCTGGGCATAGATGTATCGACGCGTATCGGCTGGCCTTGTGCATCACGTAATGATGTGCGTGTGTTGGCACTGAGTGCAGAAGGTGCGACAGGCGCTTGCTGGTTAGGCTGCAAAGTATTGTGGGAAATTCGCCCTGTATGCCACAATTGAACAGTCATATGTCCACCCGCATCATGTACCGCAGCAGTGATCGCCTTCCACGCAGCAATCTGTTCAGGACTATGCAAGCCAGGAGCCCCTGCATAGCCTTTTGCCTGCGCTGAGATTTGTGTCGCTTCAGAGATAATTAACCCAGCGCTCGCACGCTGACGATAATACTCCCCCATTAATGGTGTAGGGACATCACCGGGCTCGATACTACGTAAACGGGTTAATGGTGCCATAAATACTCTATTTTTTGCTGTGAAAGCTCCAACTTTAAGCGGGGTAAATAATTTTTTTTGCGACATAATGATTCCTATATTAGACCGGTCGACTAGTTATTGGAGAAATAAAAATGCCAATCAAATCATGGCACTTGCAATACCGTTTTAACATGTTCCAATGCTTTTTCTAATGGAACTGTACTACGTGTAATTTTTGATTGTAGATTGGCTCCCAACCAAAGTGCATAGAAGACTTGCGCATTGGATAAAGGCTCACCAGTGAAGCAAAGGGATTTTTCTTGGCGACCTTTTTCTAGGGTATCGGCAAGTAAACTAATAATTTGCCGTACGCCATCATCCATCGCTTTGTTCATATCTTCAGATAAATCACACACCTCAGCAGACAGTTTTACTGTAAGGCAACCATTAATATGGCTACGTTGGCAAACTTGTGGCAGCATTTCGCCATAATACGCGAAGAAACGATCAGCATAATTCCCCGCGCCTTGTTCGAAGTGCGTTGTCAGTCGTTGCAAATAATCTGCGTAATAACGCTCTAACATCGCAACACCAAACGCCTCTTTGGAGCGAAAATAGTGATAGAACGATCCTTTAGGCACTTGTGCGGTTTTTAACAGCTCACTAAGCCCCATCCTCGTAAAACCGAGATGTAAACAAAGTCGCTCACCTGTGGCTAAAAGATGTTCGCGTGTATCATGTTCAGTATGTTTGTTCATGGCATTACTGTAATGGACCGACTGGTCTAGTACAAGTTATTTTTTGATCGATAGCACAAAAATAACATATTCAGGTAACGAAAGTTCAGGCAAGATCAACCATAACTTGCTGAAGTGGGAACAAATATGTCGAGCGCAACTGAAAAACAAAATGATAACGCGTTTAAGCACCTCTTTAACGAAAAACTGTTGCTGCAACTCGCTGAACTTATTGGTCTTGAATACCCTGAATTTAAAGGGGAAGCTCTGCATCATTTGACCCATGAGTTCCCTCAACTTGAAATGAAAGCCCGTGTTCGTGCAATCCGCGATGTATTGATAAAACAATTACCGGCAGATTACCCTGTTGCACTTAACATCATTGTCTCAGTGCTTGAACAAAATAGCTTACAGGGATTTGCCGTTTGGCCATTTGCCGAGTTTATTCAATCACAAGGCTTAGCGTATCCTGAAATATCCTTACTTGCCTTAAAATTGCTCACCACTTATTTAACCGCATCATTGATTGGTGTTGAGTTATCCTCCACACTACGGTTAATAAGCTAAATTTCCTAGTAGAACACTCTGATAAACAGACAGTTAGTGAATTTTACTTATCAAATTAGTTCAGAATAACGGTTAATTCTTGTTTGGCATTTTGCATAGACACAATCGTTCTAAAACTTTGAATGTTTTCTGAATTGAAAAAAAGCTCATGGGTGAGTCGTTCATACTCTTCCATATCCGCAACATTAATAATCAATAAAAAATCAAAATCCCCTGTCACATAGTAAACCTGCTGGACTTGTGGGCACTGAGTGAAATTCTTTTTTAGTTTTTCTAACAAGTCTAAACGCTCGTTAATTAAACTCACCTGCGTAATGATGGTAATTGGTCGCCCGACCTTATGTGCATTCACAATAGTCACACTGTTTTTGATGATCCCTGCTTTCTCCATTGCTGCAATACGCCGATTAATCGCAGATGCCGACAAACTAATTTCAGACGACAACTCTCGTTGCGAAATTCTATTATCTCTTTGTAATATAGATAAAATTTTTTTATCAAATGCATCTAGCTTCATCATTACCCTCTTTCATTAGCAGGAAAGAATGCAACATTGTTGCGTATTTTTTCAATATTAACGTGATTTTTGCGTTTTGCCTGCAAAAACAAGTCAATTATTAGCGCTGGTTATCAATATGATTAATGCATCATTAATTGGGATGGTCATGATTATTGCCATAAAGCGATTGTATTGTGTTAATTAACAAGGACTTTTTATGTTAGAGAAAATTGCCTATCAATTTAATTTACAAAAAAAATCACGCCAACAAGCTGCGGATTTGTCGTTTCTAAATCAACTTGTCGGAGATGAAGTTAGGCATTTCCATAGTAAGTTTCACGATTACCAGCCAACACCACTTAGGGAATTGCGCCACTTAAGCCATACACTTGGATTAGGTGCTATCCACGTTAAAGATGAATCAAAACGCTTTGGTTTAAATGCCTTCAAAGGGCTTGGCGGCTCGTACGCCATTGGTAAGTTTTTAGCGAAAAAATTAAATCGAGACATCAATACATTAAGTTTTGAAATGCTGTCGTCACCTGAGATAAAAGCACGAATTGGCGATATCACTTTTGTGACTGCGACGGATGGCAACCATGGTCGTGGCGTGGCGTGGGCCACAGAACAGTTAGGAATGAAAGCAGTTGTTTATATGCCAAAGGGATCTTCACAAATCCGAGCACAAAACATCCGCAATCATGGGGCCGAGTGCACTATCACCGAATTAAACTATGATGACACCGTGCAACTCGCTAGCCAAATGGCTGAGCAAAACGGCTGGATTTTACTGCAAGATACGGCATGGGATGGATATGAAGAAATCCCAACATGGATCATGCAAGGTTATATGACTCTTGCTTTAGAAGCTGTTGAACAATTAAAACAGCCACCAACACACCTTATTTTGCAAGCGGGAGTTGGTTCATTTGCTGCCGCTATCATGGGCTATTTTGTTGAGTTAATGAAAGACAATCCGCCGATTTTAATGGTTGTTGAACCTCATAAAGCAAATTGCCTCTATCAATCTGCCGTTGCCAACGACACCTTACCACACAGTGTCGGCGGCGCAATGGATACCGTTATGGCTGGTTTAGCCTGTGGCGTGCCAAATACCATCAGTTGGCCGGTGTTACGTGACTATAGTGATATTTTCATCTCTGCACACGATAGCCTTGCCGCAAACGGTGTTCGCATTGCTGCGGCACCTCGCCCTGATACGGATACGCCTTTTATTTCAGGGGAATCAGGTGCAATTGGTCTTGGTCTCTTATACGAACTAATGAAAAACCCAACTCATCATGTTTTGCGCCAACAACTCAAACTTGATGACCACTCACGCATATTACTCATCAGCACTGAAGGAGATACTTCACCAGATATTTACGAAGACATTGTTTGGTTAGGCAGAAATGAATAATTAAAAAACAGGCCGCATTGTTGTTATCTATTACCCTACTCTATTGATGCAACGCATCGAGGTAACGGCAGTGCAGGTAATAAACACTGTAAGAGGCGAACCATGGAATTTTTACAATCAATAAATAATATCTTCTGGGGATGGCTCGTTGCCGGTTTGCTATTAGGCACAGGCATTTTTTTTGCTTTTCGATTTTCCTTTCCTCAAATCCGTTACTTTACTCAGCTATTTAATGTTTTTACAAACAAAAAGAAATCTACGGATGGGAAAAGTGTCTCTGGTTTCGGTGCGCTTTGTGCTGCATTAAGCAGCCAAGTCGGTACAGGGAGTTTAGTCGGTGTAGCCACTGCGTTAGCATCCGGGGGACCCGGTGCGATTTTTTGGATGTGGGTTACCGCTATTTTAGGGATGGGGATCAGCTTTAGTGAGGCTATTTTAGCGATTTTATTTCGTGAAAGTAATGGTGATGGAACCTACCGAGGGGGGCCTGCTTATTATATTTCAAAAGGCCTTAATTGTAAGCCATTAGCCATTGCTTTCTCGATCAGCATGATCATCGGAATGGGCTTTTTCTACACCATGGTACAAGGCAACTCTGTCATTTTAGCCACAACAGGTGTTATTGATGTTCACCCTGCTTTGGTTGGTCTTATCTTAGTGTTGTTGGTTTCCATTATTATCTTTGGTGGCGTAAAACGGATCAGCGATTTTGCCTCTTTCTTTGTCCCTTTTTTATCTATTGGCTATATCCTGCTATCACTTTTTATCATTGCTCTGAATGTCACTGAGTTGCCAGCTATTTTAGCGCTCATTATTAAATCTGCGTTTAATTTTGACTCGGCGGCAGGTGGTGCAGCAGGCTATACCATCTATATGGCTTTTCGATATGGTGTTGCGCGCGGCTTGTTCTCCAATGACGCAGGTAATGGGACAACGCCGAGTATGCACGCCACCGCTACGGTAAACCATCCGGTGACACAAGGATTCACCGCCATGTTCGGCACCTTTTTTACCACGATTATCGTCTGTAGCTGCACCGCATTTACCATTTTACTAACAGGCGCACTGGGTAGTGGACACACAGGGGTTGAGCTCACTCAACACGCTTTCACATTAGGCGTCGGTGATTGGGGGAAACATGTGGTGTTTGTGGCGATGGTGTTATTCGGTTTTAAATCTGTCATTGCAGATATTTATTACGGTGAAGTGAATCTACGTTGGATTGTTGATAATAAAATGGTAACGCAATTCTATCGCTTACTGTGCTGTGCTTTAGTGGTATTTTGCGGAATGATCCCCGTTTCCACAATTTGGGAACTGGTTGATTTTGCAGCAGCTATGCTGATTATTTTCAACGTGCCAGCTCTCTTACTCCTTTCAAAGTATGTCATTTTTGTCTTACGAGACTACATACAGCAAAAAAATAACGGCATCAGCGATCCTCTGTGGGATTACACAAACGATGTCAAAATTCGAATTAAAAATAAATAATTAAAGATTAAAAACAAGGAGTTAAAATGAAAGATAAACTCTGCATCAATTCAGAGCGCCTGATGAGTTCTCTGTTTGAACTCGGAAAACTCGGTGCATTACCTGAAGGGGGATGTTGCCGTATCGCAGGTACCCCACAAGATAAGCTCGGTCGAGATTTCGTCGTCGCCAAAATGCAATCTTTAGACCTGCAAATCCGAATAGATGAAATTGGCAATGTAACAGGAATTTATCCAGGTCTTCATGATTTACCTCCTGTCATGATGGGATCTCATATTGATACCGTAGGAACTGGCGGACTATATGATGGCAATTACGGTGTATTAGCGGGGCTTGAAGTCATTAATAGCTTAAAAGATGCCAATATTCGACCTTATCGTCCAATTGCAGTTACTTTTTTTACTAATGAAGAAGGTGTGCGTTTTCAACCTGATATGATGGGAAGTGTTGTTTTTGCTGAGCAGTTTCCACTAAAAGATGCCCTAGCAGCAAAAGATCTTAACGGTATCAGTGTAGAACAAGCTTTACTTGATATGGGTTATAAAGGCGAAGCAAAAATTGGCAGCTTCCCTGTTGATAGCTATTTTGAACTGCATATCGAGCAAGGTCCTATCCTAGATAAAGAAAAAATAAATATTGGCGTCGTCACGGGGGTTCAAGGCATTTCATGGACCGAATACGTGATTGAAGGCGTTTCAAATCATGCAGGTACGACACCAATGTCAATGCGCCATGATGCAGGTCTTGTCGCCTTAAAAATGGGGACATTTGCGAGGGAAATAACCGAAACGCTTGGCGGGAACCAAGTCGCAACCGTCGGTTTTATATCTTTCAAACCAAACCTGATCAATGTGATCCCTAACCATGCAACACTCACTATCGACCTGCGTAACACCGATAATAACCAACTCATAAAAGCGGAAAAAATGATGCAAGACTACGCACAGAAAGTGGCCGCAGAAGAAGGTGTTTTACTTAGTAGCCGTACATTAGCCCGTTTTGACCCGGTCATTTTCTCCAATACGATAATTGATGCAATTGAAAATGAAGTGAAGCGGCAAAACCTGAGCTATCGCAAAATGCCAAGTGGTGCAGGACATGATGCACAGTTTATGGCAAGCATCTGCCCTTCCGGCATGATATTCGTCCCTTGCGCCGGAGGAATAAGCCATAACATCAACGAGTTTAGTGAGCCTGAAGATTTAGTTCGTGGCGCCAATATTCTCCTCAATGTCGTTTTACAAAGAGCCCAATCTCCCTATTCAAAGGACAAATAAAATGGATAAAAATCAATTAAAACAACAAATGATCGAATGGCGTCATCATTTACATCAACATCCAGAAAGTGCATTTGAAGAAGCAAATACCGCGGATTTTGTTGCTGAACAACTAACAAAAATGGGGTTAGAAGTTCATCGGAATATAGGTAAAACAGGTTTAGTCGCCCTATTAAAATGTGGTGATGGTAAGGATGTGATCGGCTTACGTGCGGATATGGATTGTATTCAATTAACGGAGAAAACAGGTCTACCTTATGCTTCAAAGACCCCTAATAGGATGCATGCGTGCGGTCATGATGGACACACCTCAGTAATGTTAGGTACCGCACGACTCTTAGCGGAACGGAAAAATTTTAATGGCACTGTCTGTTTTGTTTTTCAGCCCGCAGAAGAACCCGGTTGGGGCGCGAAAGCGATGATTGATGATGGCGTGATTGAACGTTTCAACATCAAGGAGATTTACGGCATGCACAATATGCCGGGGATCAAACAAGGACAAATTGCCACCCGTGTTGGTGGGATCATGGGAAGCGAAGATAATTTTGTAATTCGAATCAAAGGCTTTGGTAGCCATGCATCACGCCCTCATATGGGGAAAGATCCGCTTGTCATTGCCGCAGAAATTATCCTCTGTTTACAAACTATCGTATCACGTAATATCGACCCGAGTATTCCTATCGTCATTTCCTGCACCGAAATTCACACCGACGGTATTCGTAATGCTATCCCTACTCATGTTGAAATTAAAGGAGACACGCGCAGTTATGATCCTCAAGCGCAAAAATTAATTGAAACGCGTATGCGTTCAATTTGCGAACATATTTGCGCAATGCATGATGCTGAATGTGAGTTTGAATACACCCATGAATTCGCCCCAACCGTTAATTGGGCTGAATGTGTCGATGTGGCTATTAAAGCGGCGAATAATACAGTCGGGGCCCAAAATGTGGATGCTAATGTACAAGCTATGATGACTTCAGAGGATTTTGGGGCATTCTTACAAAAAATCCCCGGTTGTTTTGTCTTTATCGGTAATGGTAATGAGGAAGATGGTGTTGGCCACGTTCCTCTGCATAATGCCTTGTATAATTTTAACGATGATATTTTATTAGTTGGTGCCGAGTTCTTCGCTGAGATAATTCGTTTACAACTGCCTAAATAAATAACTATTCTCAACCTTTCACTTAATTGTGAAAGGTTGAGGTTACTTCTGCTTTATTTTATGTTTGTCACCAAGAAACCCATTCATTTGTCACCTTGCATTGCACAATAGCCCTTGGCGAGTTTTCGGTATAAAAATTTTTTTTTGCCGAAGACACCAATGCATCTAAATTTTCAGGTTCAAGGGCTCCTTGCCATAAGTCAACCACAGTCGATCCCAACTTAAATTCATTTCGCCAATCCACTTTATCTCCGCTTCTATAATCATTAGTAGAGACCAAGGTAATGGTGTGATTATAATCAGGCAACTGTATGGTATAAGTTGAAAACCCATACTTAGGCGCTATCTCACAAATTTCTACCGCAGATAAACTGGCCATTTCGGCACACTGCCCTGGTTGACCATGAGTGGCCCTCACTCTTGCCGCTAATTCAAAAACGAAACGATTATCAAAAGGTGCATCTGACAAAGTTAAGTCAAACTTTCTCGCTGTATCGACTCTACGTTGTCGTATACTTTGATGGTTTTCATCGTAATTATACTGCGTCAGACCATTTTGATTATGCGTGGGACGATCACAAATAGTGACATCTAGTCTAATAGGCTGTAGCTTCTGTGCTATTTCACTCCTCAACTGAAGTTGATCTAAAACGCTTTCATGTTGCACATTACAGCTCAATATTTCCTTTATTCGACTCAACATAAAATCTCTTTTCTCTAACAAAACTATTCTTAATTAGGTTAAGTAGAACAAATTAAACAAATATCTCCTTTCAATTATGTGTAATGTTTTACATAAATGATCTTATAGGTCGACATATTTTATTGTTTGGATATTCCCCTAGTTATTGGTAAATTAATTTATAAGGAATTTTGATAATAATACAGGAGAGAAATGGAAATAAAAAAATAGGGAGTAAAGCAACAACTCCCCTAAATAGCGAATCATGAAAATGAAAGTAAATACTACTTACCCAAAAAATATAACCTAATAACTTAAATCAGACAACAGTTAAATTTAAATTATTATCATAACCTTGCATTTAATTGAGTCATTCTATAATGGCACATGTAAAACATATTAAATTAATATTAAATAAATAAGCATAGGAATCATTCAACAAAAAATAGTCTTATCAGTAAATAATTTGCTGATATAAATATAAAAGCATAATGCTTATACAGATTGCTGGGCCAAATGGCACATGATATTTATCATCGATATCATAATAAATGGCGTATTCCCCCCTATCTGGCTTATAATGATAATATCTCATGGCTAGATATATCCCGCCACCAATTAAAGAAGAAAATAAAATTAACCAATGTAACTGTGATATCCCAACAAAAGTTGCGCCCGCCGCAAATAATTTTGCATCACCATCTCCAATTCCTTCTTTGCCTGTCATCCGTTGAAACAATATCATAATGCATTTGATCAGCATCCATATCATGATGCAACCCAAAACAGCTTGTAATGGGGAGACCGAAGTCCACTTCATAACAGCGCTTAGTAACCCTAACCAAATTAAAAAATAATTTAACTCATCAGGAATAATAAACCATTTTAAGTCGATAAATATGATCGCATAGCAAACTGTGAAAATACCTAAGAAAACGAATAATGTGCTTATTTCCTTATCTGACGAATAACAGAAAAAAAACAAACCGAATACCAAACCAAAAACCAATTCTGATATTGGATATATCTTAGGTATCGAACAACCACAATGTCGACATTGCCCTTTTAACAGTAACCAACTAAGTACTGGAATGTTATCTCGCTTATATACTTTACTCTCACAAACTGGGCAGTGAGAGGATGGGAAACTCAAGGATAGAGTTTCCGCTTCCCCTCGGGTGAATATCATAATAGGTAATCGATATATAACGACATTAATAAAACTACCAATACAACAGCCAATAATCATAGCCAGTATACTGTAAAAGTGATGAATAAATTGTTCCATATTAATCACAAGTCTTTAATACCGAGCCGTTCTTTTTATACTCATCATAATCTATATACACATTATTATACGCATTTATACTTCCACGAAAATAGGTTACTCTATATTTCCCGCCATGCCCCATATGGAAATCAATATCTTTGGCGTCAATATTGGCATAAATAAAATCTAATTTTTTAAGATTCATATCATATTCACTTAATTTTTGATTACCAGCAGCAGAAACTAATTCACCAAAGCTTAGATTTCCATTTCGAAATGCATCCCGCTCCCTTAAAAACTGCGCAGAGTAAAGTTCGCTTGTTGCAAGCTCTCTAATGACAGGACTACGGTTCCATTTCATATCCAAAGTGTATGTTTCTCCTAACGTTATACTGCTATGTACACTGACGTTACCATGCGCTTGTTGACCAGTCTCTTCATCTCTTTCATAAGAGGTTCCCCACTTACTATTGCCTTTCCCAGAATAAGTGACTTTTTTTAATTCTAATATAGGTGGTGTTGCTGTCTTCGGATTATAGCCAGCTTTCGCTTCCCAAATAAATGTAACTTCGCCAGGGGGTAGGCCTTCATACCCTGGTGGTATTTTAGGTTGTTCTAAATCTTTAATCTGTATAGTTAAGGTTTTTATCGAGCGACTTGGGAGCCAAATAATATCATCTGGCCGGCGTATTACCTCCTTAGTCTTAGTGCCTGCCATTTGTCCTTTCGGCTTATATGTTGCCGTATATCTTCCTTGTTCTTTTGTATAAACAATTTGGCTATAGTAAGGTTCAAACTTACGTTTCTGATGCGTCTTAGTTGGCAGGCCTATCCCAGCATCTGCGACTGACATATTGGGATATTCTCTCGCACTCATAGGCAAAGGAGATACTGGCATAACATCTTTTGATTGCCCAAATGTCGGTTTTTGGCCATTTGGCTTATAAACAGTATCCATTGAGAAAAAACTCGATGATTTTATTGGTATCCCCCTTTCCTTTTCAGACCAATAATCCGCCGTAACTTTAATTTCCAGTCGATTACTATACTTTGATCCCGACCCAAAATCACGTAACGTAGCAATGAAAATAGGCAATGGGGTCGAAGTATTAGCGCACGCAGATAACAGTGGACTAGAACTAGAGCCTTCGACATAACTAATTCCCTGTGTCGGAGCAGCTAAAACGACTGAGGGGGATAATAATAGTGCTGCACAGTATATTTTTTTCATCATAATTAACTTACCTTTACATTTGAGACATTTTTGATAATTGATCTGAAAGCGAAAACAGTGCAATAAAAACCCAAATGACACATCCTCCGAGAATTAATGTTGAAAACGACTTTAATAACCCAGCTAATTTATCCATCTTGTCATTAATATTATCTTTTGATTTTTCAGATACTGAAGTTAATACTTCATGAAACGACGGCAAAGCAGAATACAAACTTATATTTAGTAACTCATCAATATTGAGCAGCCCGGTATTCAATGCTTCTCCATAATTCATACCTTTAGCCATATTGTTCTGCATAATACGAATGTGGCTTTTCAACCAACGATTTGTATTCAAATTTAAAATGGTTAATGCATCATGAATTGGAATTCTATTTTTTAACATGCCAGATAGGCTATTTAAAACAATAGATGCATTCAATTGCTTAAAGGTAGAAAATGGTATTATTTTATCAACGATATTATCCCTAATAGTCCCTGTCAGGTTAGCCATAACAATTCTAGTAGCTATGGAAAATAATATAATTGCGATGAGTATATAAACCCATAAACCATGATATAACGCTAATCCAAATTCGTATAGTGAGCTTGTTACTGCAGGCCAGCGATTTACCGGTAATACTTTTTCGAAAGCAGGAAAAACCTTTATTGAGTAACCCGCTATGACGACCATTGATAAAGCAATCATAATGAGAGGGAAAGTAATTGCCTTAATAATTTTCGACATTAATTGGTCTTTGTATTTTATTATTTCAACGATACTGGTAAAACCATTAGCTAACGCTCCACTTTTTTCGGCAGAATAAATTAAGCTGAGTTCGTTTTTGGGAACCATACCATCAAAAACAGAAGCAATAGATTCTTTGTTTGCCATTTTATCCAATAGGTAATTTAATTTTTTAACAAAACCTTTACCTATAACAGAAGCCCCTTCTTTTTTTAGCTTTATAATTGAATCATAGAGTGGAAGATTGGAATTAATCATATCGGCACAAAATTGATATAAATATACCCGTTGCGACTTACTGAATTTTTTCAAAAATTACCTCCATATCTTCTGATGGGACAACGCCAAATTCATGTGTAAACCAGTGATAGCAAACTTTATTTTCAATAACGAGCAGCATTGTTTTTTCTTTTATTTGAAACCCTTCGCCTATTCCTTTACCTATAAATCGTTTTTTCCGCCAATACATATAAGCCTCTAGCCAATTACTTTTTGCCATCGCTGAAAGCTCATCTATTGATGGAAGCATATATTCAACAACCAATTTCCGCCCTGCTATCCCTGTAAATTTGCAATGTTGACAACCGTGGCTATTTAAAGTTGAAACCTCCATTTGCCGCTGGCCAAACATCGCGACCTCTGGTTTTTTACAGTGAGGGCATAATATAGGCATGAGTTTTTGGCATTGTAGCCCCGCAATAAAACCTGGTGTACAAAGCTTATCGCCTGTAATACCCAGAGCAGATAATCGTTGTAATAACGTTACAATGCTCCCTGCATGAACCGTCGTAAAACAATAATGACCACTTTCAACCGCGCCAGATAATGCATTTGCCGAAATTTGGTCACGTATTTCACCAATCATCAGCACATCAGGATCTCGGCGTAAGGCAGACTTTATGGCAGAATGAAAACCGCCACCATCAACATCAAGTACTGAACTTTGTTTTGTCCCGTAGATGTAATATTCAACGGGGTCTTCAACTGTCAAAAAACACCCTTTATTGTTATAGCGATTAATTTGCAACCACTCAATGACTGTCTTTAATGTTGTTGACTTACCTGAACCCGTCGTACCTGCAATAAAATAAGCGCCATACGGATTACTCAAAATTGTTTTTATATCTTCAATTTCAACGGGTGATAACCCTGTATTCTCCAACCTAGGATTAGGGTTAGTATCCATAGTCGCAGGAATAATCCTTAATACACAGTGATAACAGTCACTGGTTTCTCCAAATATCGGGAAATGAGCATAACGAAACCGGTATTTTTTCCCTTTTAAGTCATAGAGAATATTAGCACTTTGAGGCTGTTGCCTATTCCATGTGGTTTCTTTCGTTGTTGCCTCAACGTTATACAAAACAAAGACAAGTTCATCACAACTGGCCGATGTTAATTGTGAATATAAAATTAAAGAACCGTTAACCCTAAATTCAATTTTAGAAATAACATCCCCACGGGTAATGTGTAAATCACTTGCTCCTGTGTCTACTGCCACCTGCAACAAACTTTCTAGCTCTTTTTGAACTTCACTCGTTTCATATAAAAGGTTATTGTTATTAGATTGAGTTGCTTTCTCAATAATTTGATAATATTGAGCTTCTGTACTTAACATAAACCCAGATATATTTTTTTTATAAACTGACCTTGCATAATGAAGATCCATATAGACAGAAGCCAGTTTATCTATTTCAAACTTATTGATGATCAAATATTTCTTTTGGTTGTAGTCAACCGTAATTAACTTCTTTTCAAGTAACTCAAACCGGCATTTCTCCAATGCCTTTAGCCCATGCTCAATACTGTTTAATTCAATGAAATTAATAGGTTGTCCCATTTCACTCAACAACTCTATATTGGTTATTCTTTAGCACTACGCGATAGCGCATCCCATTCATTCTAAAAGGTGTGTTTTCAGTAACAAAAGAAACAGCATTATTTTCGCTATTCATTACCCCAATTTTTTTAACGCCAGCAACATGAGAAACCATAACGACCTTAGGTTTTTCTGCTGCTCGAATAGGGGCATCCATCAGTTCAGTAATTTTCTGATCGTAAGCGTCATTTTCTGGCTCATCATTCACTTTTTGTTCTGGCATTGAAGACTCATTCAGCAGTGCATTGACTTCCTGTAACTCTTTTTTTAATTTTGCTAAGGTGATCTGATTTTCAATGTTCAATTTTTCAGATTCAAACTTGAGATTATTTTGCATCAAATTGATTATATTTTTTTGTTCGACAGATATGACTTCTGCCTCTTCTTGTGGATTTTCTATTGTTTCTGTTTGCGTATCATCAGCATAGGCAAATTGCGTGCTCATCATCAACGCTAAAATAGAAAACATTATCTTTTGCATGCAAAAACTCCTGTTACTTTAATATTGTTGGTGCTTAGTTTTTCTATCGATTTGAAAACATAAGAATCAAGATAAGGCTGTTTATCAAGTGAATACTTGACTTCTAATGGATTCGCACTAAGCACCATTTCAAATTTTGAAAAAAGTAATTGGTGACTATCTGCAAAATCCCTGTATTTATTTTCTAAGTTAGCAACGGATGAAGATGGTAACTCATTCAATTTTATTTTATCTTCCTCTTTGCTTTTCGATGAGTTATAAGCATATATGTAGTTTATATAGTCATTACAATATGGAATAAATGAGTTATTAGGTCTGTTAATAATTTTGTCTTCTAATGCCTTATCTGCATATTTCAACGCTAAACCAGAAAAATCTATACTATCTGAGCTAATTATGCCCTCGTAACTTTGATTAAAAAATACTTTATCTTGAACATTGAAAATGGCACCTTTTTTTAATTTATAAGAAAAATCACAGCTATCTTCATTGCAAGTAAAGATATCCTCAGTAAACCCGCTGTAAGTAAATATATAGCTACTGCTCAAGATCTGCCCTAATATAGTAATAAGGTCTTGGTATTGATAGCCATGGAATTGAGTTGAATAAAAATTTCTTATTTTATTTTTTTCATTTATGATGGTTTGTTGTTGTTTTCTCTCTAACTCCTCTTTTTCGGATTTTTTACTGTGCAAATAATAAGCTATTCCAGATGTGATAATAACGAATACAGTTAATATGCTAATAACCAATATATGCTTACTTTTTATCAAGCCATGTTCACGCCAGCCAGAAAGAATGTCTTTCATACTAATAACCTTAATATAAGGATAGAATATATATAACAATAAAAAAAAGAACTATACCAAACGCAATTGCCAGAGATAACTTCATTAGTTTATTTTTGTATTTTCTTTCCTGATTTAAATACTCTTCATATATTGTGCTAAATATCTCATCAGTAATAACCGTTACATCTAGTGAACGATATACTGAAGATTCCTTATGACTTAGAATATAGTTAAGCATACTTTCACTAATTATTGTATCTATGGGTGATATTACACTGTCATCTTTGATACAAATTAAGTAATAATTTATGACATCTCCATCAATAATCGGTGCATAGAAAAAACCATCACCATACAGCTCCTTTATGTAAAGTGCTAAAGTCTCATGTAATTTAACATGCTTTGGAAGTAGCACCTCCTTCATACCATGCTGTGTTTTGTAACGTATTTTTTTATATTTTTTCTTTTTTGATTCTAACCAGAAAAGATGTCGATGTTCGATAACTTGGCTTGGGTCAATCCATATCGCATTGATAGCAAGATTACTCTTTAACAATTCAGTTAATGTCATAGCTTACTCATTAATTGAAAAATAGTTATCTATTCCTACAATCATAATAACCGTTGTATTAGAGTCACGACTCTCTAGAAGCCCAGAAAGTATCCCTAATTTATCTTCATCGGATTCATTACTTTCATCATATTTACCCACAATGAGTAGATCTCCAGGTTTAATTACTGAAGTATTAAACATTTCTGTTGTGGTATAGTTTGGCAACTGAACATTGTCATATTTTTCAATATTAATTAAATTTTTCCGTGTAAAGCCACTCGCAACTTCAATTTTACCGTCAGAAAGTGCTCGAGGTGTAATAATGAAGCTGCTTCCCGTCACGATTTTGTCTGTGGTTATTTGGCTCTCTGTAATATCCATATTACTACTTTTAGTCGCCGTCCTTCCTGAAATATAGTGCTGTGTTCTTGTCAGGTTTAGTGGGATGGGCGTATTATTACGAGTGATAAACGAACCACTTTGCAGGATCTTACTACCTGTTAGATTATAAACAGCATCAAGTTGCGCAGCTAAACGGAACTTAGCATCTTCACCACCATGAAAATTTGAATTTGCATTAAGCTTCCCAGTTAGGTTTGTTAATAACCCTTGATTGAATCCAATTTGAGTTCCGCCACTATTATAGGAAAAACCCAGTTCCGCTTCTAAATTTTTAGATTTTGTTTTATCTAACAAGTAAATTTTGTAACTAACAACAAATTGACGACTGTTAGCCTGCTTGTATTGCTCTAAAACTCTACTAAGGTGATTATATTCCGATTGTCGACCAACAAAGGTTAAAATAGATGAATCTTGAAAAATATTATAAACCCCTGAAGATACATATTTTTCCATCATATCTTTGACATCGTCCCAAAAAGTAGATTTAAAGGATGTTCCTGAATTTCCTTTCAAACCACTGGAAGATACCGCTTCATTACCTGATATATCTAAACTTGCTTCATAACTACTATCTGCTCCATAGTAATCTAAATTAATGGCATAATTTGTGTATAAATTTAACTCAAGCAGATTACTTTTATTAAGTTGAATATTCACATCATACAAGTTAGATAAATAACTAATAAACTCTTTTAAATCACCATTAAAATTAATTGCATATGCTGTATTTTTTAGTATATCCTCACCCGATACTGTATCATTTTGCGATTCTACAGGTAAACTTGTGTTAATTTTATAGGTTATCTCCATCTGTTCATTTAACATTTCAAGCACAGTGTAAATGTTTATGGGAGAATAGCTGTTTATACTTATTTCCTTATCAAGCAATTTCTTTTGCTGCCGATCATAGCTAACTTCTTGCCCTAAGTATGAAGTATCTAACGACAAAAATGACTCTTGCTTACTATTGTCTATGTCTTGAAGTTCAGGTATTTTATCAAACAACTCTTTATCATTATACTTATCTTCAAAAAAGCTTGTACAACCTTGAAGTAATACAGGCAATAAAATAAGGGCTAATCTATTCAATTTCATCATATTTCAACTTATTAGTTATCAATTACAAGAACATTGTTTTTTTCATAAAATTTAAGGTAGAAACCTGCTTTTTGGTAAGAGAGTTGTTTACCTAACTTTTCTAAAACTTGGATCTTATCTTTTCCATTAATTTTAATTTCGTTAAAAATAACAATGTCTTTTTTGCTATTCCATATAAAATCAATGCCGTTAAATTTTGCCCAATCTTCAATACTTTGACTGAGTAATTCATTCTTTTTTAGGATTAATTGATTAATATTATCCATTTCAGCTTTGATCCCTTCTTGTTCAACGCCGATATTTAAATGTTGTTGATCAGGTTGGGATGCATCAGGCAATACCTTGATTTCTTTCATTGGTTTTAAGTTACCCCATTCTTGTTGCTCCATTGCTGTATTAGCCAATGAGGGTAGAGCCATGCTACATAATAGAATAGTGATGGTTTTATATTTCATTAATTTTAATACCTTATGATTATTCGAGCTACGGCGCGACTCCATAATCTCCTTTAATTGAGCTACACCATTCAACCGCCATTATTGATAATGATTTTGGGTTAACATAAGTACTACTATCAGCTTTGCTTGGATCGTTAACACCCAATGAGGCACTAATAACCCATGTTAGTTTCATTGGTGTATTGGCTGTTCCTGGGGCAGTTCCTATTCTAGGTTGTAATACTACCCCACTGGATATTCCTGTATTTTTAATTGCTTTGCCTCTGGTATGATATTCTTTGCTTAAATCAATATCTAAGCCGCCTTTGTTCTCATCAAAAATGACTGGCATCATTGATGAAACTGCCAGTGTTATTCTTGGCCATAACCTAACATTACCAACTACAGGACATAATTTTCTAGGAATAACAATCGTACCTTTTTCTTTTTCATCGTCGCCTTGATATTCCTCCTTAACGATCATCCCTTTCTCATTACCTGTAAAATTATGGTAACTCACTTCTGGAACTGTCCGATATTCCTTAACTAATTTACCACCTTCGTAGTGACTGTCCTCAATAACAACATTTGCTACTATAGTTGCCGACTTTTCATTCCCTTTATCATCATTCTTTGTTAACATAAAATTGCTATCGTCAAGATACTGAAAATTTGCATCAATATTTATATTTTGTTGTTTTCTGAGTTCTAAACAGACTCCTTCCTTATTATTTTGCAGATCCCAACATAATGCTGGCTTTTTATTATCCTTGTCTACATCACCGCTAGTTAGTACTAATTTATTTTTATCATCATTTTTAGTTGATAAACAAGGACCATATTGTGTTGTTTTGGTATTCCAACATAATTTATCAGCATGTACTGATCCATCAGATTTAAGATACTTCCCTGCTTTTATGTTAAAACTAAAACGAATTCCGTAGTCCAAATTATTATTGAAAGCGTCTATATTTGAAACTAAATTACCAAAGTCAATATTCTTATTATTGTTTTTCGCTAATTTCCAGTGATTATTTTTATTGCTTTTTTCTTTAGTTACAATATCTGCTTGATTTAAGTAAAGATATTTATCCTTAAATGATTGCATAAAATTACTGTAAAAACTGTCCAGATATAAACGATCTTCTTCCGATTCTGGATGATATAAAACAATAAAATCAGCTCGTTCAATAGTTTTCTTTTTTTGATCACCGACAAGATCAACTCGCTCTATAGAAAGCATCGGATTTTCACTAATTATCGGGTCTAGTTTACATTTTAGGAATTCTTTTTTCAGAAATAATCCAAGAGAGCTTCCTTGGCAGCTTTCATCTATAAAAAACTTTCTATGACTATTGTTCCCTTCCGGCCAATTAAAATACATCTCGTTATAAGTGAGTTCATCTTCTATTTTATAGTTATCTACACGATAACCATATTCTGGAATCTTGTTATCTATTTGAAATAATGGATTGTATTTTAAGCTGCCATCAGGTAATTCCAGCTCATCATTATTGATAAAATCAATAAACCGATACATCTCATCTACTATTGCATCTGATATCTGTTGACGATGGTTATTTTCAATTTTGTTAATAATAAACCGGCTTAATGGGATCATAATAACACCAATGAGCCCAAGCACGACAATGATTTCAAGTAATGAATAACCAGCTATTCTATTATTTCTCATATTTTGTCTCTCGAACCTCCCTAATTATAGGGAGGTTCTTTAGCAAGTTATTATTGCTTATGAATTAACGGCTACCTAAAATAACTGAGTTTTCAGGGCTGTCGATACATACAAGAGCTACTTTGTCTGGTGTAATGTTGACATTACCAGTCGAATTTAATGAACGCAAAATAGCATCTGATGTTGCTTCACCGCCTTCACCTGTAGGGGCAACGGACATATCTACAGCACTTGTCACCTTGTATGTTCCTGCTGGAGCAGTTGTGACAGATACATAATCCCACTGATTACCGACCTGTGAAATAATATTACGGCACTGATCTTGGTTTAACCCATTTATCTCAACGACAAAGCCTTTAAGTCCAGTATCAGTTTGGCCTGCTGCTGTTTTCGCACCACCAATATTGACAAAGTCATTCGAAATACCGTTACGCGCTTCATCAATCGATAATTTACCTAATTGAACAAGACGTGCTACGGCTTCTTTTGCCTCTCCCGTCTTCCTGATGTTATCGACGGTATATCCACTCGCGGCACCTGTTGATACTGGGTATCCAGAAGCGCGCTGATAAGCATCTTTCATTGCAACACGAATGGTGTTGGTATTGCTAACAACATCAGATACTGCACGGCTATCAAAGGCACGTTGTGCCAGTACTACAACCCCCGCAGCAATTGTCCCAATAATACCAAGAACAATGATAATTTCTAATAATGTCATTCCTCTTTGTTTTTTGGCTTCATGGTGTTTACGGACTTTTTGTAGCAGTTTCATTTTTAAATTTTGTGTCTGTTGATAGACTTTAAACATAGGTATTCCTCAAGAATTTAATCTGATTTGATTTATTTTATTTATTTCAAACTTTACATTACACGTTACAACTATAATAACTAAACTAATAACTCTATTGACTAATTAAGTTCCTTATAACTTCCTTTCGTTGAAGTAATTATTAATTTAAATTATTTTCCAGTCAACACGGTTTTATTATTGTAATTATTTTTCACGTAAACAAATCGTAATTATCATTAACTTTATTTTAATATTTCATACAACGACTATATCGCACACATATATATTTAATACATCAGCCGTATGTATTACCTCGCCAATTAGGATTATTCCTAATGTTATTTTTAATTAAAGAAACATTCTCTTACATTATTTATTCTAAATCACTCATTGCAACCATATACAAATAAGTAATATTAATATATTTTACACTATATTCGACTAAATACCCTTATTTGGGGTAATAAATGCTTGTCAAATACAATTTATTAAGCTTACTTGAAGTTGTAAGCAAAATTGTAAGCTAGAATTTAGTCGAACTACTACTTTTACTAATTAATATCGCTATAGCTATACTAAGGTTTGTAGGCAAATAGCACTGATATGAGATTATAAATATGGCATACTCTAAATTAGCATTTACTGGCACATCGTTTACATCTAACCATGAATCCACACTTACTTCTAAAAAAGAGAGAGCAATTAAACCTGATTTAAAAAAAGCAAAGTTAATACAAGTTCCAATGATATATATTGATGCGTTTGAAAATATCAAAAGTGAAGGCTACACATCGTTATCATTCTCTTCTTATCTTATAGAGGCATTGAAGGAAAAAATTATTTGTGATGTTTCTCGATTAGATTCATAAGCTATATTGACTTACAGAGTATAACATAAAAAGATCGCGTATCTCATATTTAATGAAATACGCGATTTTTTTTATTCTTCAATTACAATAACAATTAAACTAAATAAGTTACAGTTCTTTTAATTTAACGATAGCCTCGACGATGATTTGCTGATGACCAACTGTATGTTGTATCACTAGGTGCTAATTTATCTTTTTTTTGCTGAGCCCTTAGTTTCTTTGCTTCTTTATCCACTTCTTTGGATATTTCAGAAATAATTTCCTTTTTGACTTTAGCTTGTTCAGCATTGGTTAATTCACGCTCTAGCTTTTTACGTTCTTGCGCCAACCGTGTTCGAACGCGGTTTTTTTGTGTTTCTGTCATTTCTTGGATAGTTAACATTTTCATTGACCGCCCCTTACTCATGTTTCATTACCATAATTCAATATATCACCACTGATAACCCTATAACATAAAAAACTGAGCTTCTTTGCAATATCATCACCTTAATTGATTTAGCATTGGCTGCAAAAATGCAGAATTAAGCGTATAGTGTTGCCCATTGCCTACTTAAATGAACCTATTGTCATCATTATGGAATTAATCCCTTCACATCAAAATATTTGCCAGATACTTATTTCTGACACGCCCCTCATCGATGTTCGTGCCCCCATAGAATTTCAGCAAGGGGCAATGCCCACAGCGATAAATCTCCCATTGATGAATAATGAAGAACGCGCCGCAGTGGGTACTTGTTATAAGCAACATGGATCACATAAAGCCGTTGAACTTGGTCATCAATTAGTGAGTGGTGAAATAAAAGCGAGTCGGATTGCTGCCTGGCAAGCGGCATGCCAGCAATTTCCAAATGGCTTTATTTGTTGTGCCCGTGGTGGCATGCGTTCTCATATTGTACAAGCATGGCTCAAAGAAAGCGGTATTGACTACCCGTTAATTAGCGGAGGATATAAGGCTCTTCGGCAAACAACCATTGATGCCATTAATCAGTTATCCCAACGCCCAACTATTTTAATTGGTGGATGTACAGGAAACGGCAAAACAGCGCTTGTCCACAACCTAGCGAATGGTATTGATTTAGAGGGGCTAGCCCACCACCGCGGTTCTTCGTTTGGACGTACATTGCAAGAACAATTTCCTCAGGCGACCTTCGAAAATCATCTCGCGATCGAAATGCTGAAAAAAGCCCCAAACCATACGCGCTGGGTTCTGGAGGATGAGGGCCGAACCATTGGGACCAACAGCCTTCCTGTCACATTACGGGCTCAAATGGAAAAAGCCACTATCGCCGTGATTGATGACCCTTTTGAGTTGCGTCTTGAACGGCTTAAACATGAATATTTTGACCAAATGACCGATAACTTTATTGGCGCATATGGTGAAGAGATGGGATGGCATCACTACAGTGAATACTTGCACCACGGTTTATTTGCTATTCGCAAGCGCTTAGGATCTCGTCGTGCCTCAGAACTCACGGCGCTATTAGATGCCGCTTTAGTTCATCAACGCGCTACGGGTGAAACTCGAGCACATTTTTCATGGTTGTGCCCATTACTGAATGAATATTATGACCCTATGTACCGCTATCAACTGAGTCATAAACAAAACCGTATTGTTTTTCAGGGGACTTATCAAGAGGTTGAACAATGGCTAAATACGGTTAATCAATGTTAAAAAGTCCATCTGTAAAGTCAGCGAAAAAAGCAGCCGTATTGATAAAAGTAAAGTCAAATACCCGTTATTTTTTAATGACTAATTCTGTAACACCTTGATAGATAAGCCTTGTTGACAATGTGCCTAATATTAACCCGACGACTTTCCCCACGACTTTATGTATTCGTGAGTAGGTTCTTCTGACGGATAAAAGAGAAAATGTTTGGCAAAGAATAATTCGCCATATCAATGAAGCTAACACTATGCCTAGCCAGATCACTAATTTTGTCCATAAGGGCGTCGAAGGGGAAATTGTGGTTGAGAAAATACTCATAAAAAACAGCACAGTTTGCGGGTTTGACAGATCGGAAATTAAGCCACGCCGAAAATATACACCTTTCGGAAACCGCTCCGTGATATTTTCCGTGGATAAATTAAGTTGAGTTTTATTTTTAAAAACACTAATCGCGTAATAAAGTAAATATAATCCACCCACTATTTTCATTAACGCAAACAAAGCCCCAAATTCAGACATTAAGGTCACAAGCCCAAATAAGCCTAATCCTGAATATATCGCATTCCCTAAAACAACCCCATAACCGCAGGTCAGCCCAGCCTTTTTCCCTGAGCTGAGTGTCGTTTGTACAACGATAAATAAATTTGCACCTGGATTAAAAAACGTCAATATAAATAAAAATAGAGTGATAATTATGCTGTGTAACGGATCCATAATTTTGTCTGCGAAAATTTAGGGTTTTCCATTATAAGCACGAAATTATCAGCAACTCTATTTAAAAATGCCGATTTACTGCGCAGGATCAGGGTGATTATTCGATATTAGAGGCTATTGACTTAATGTTTTTTTCCGTTGCAACAGCCATTTGTCTAATTCATTCGCAAATTGCTGACGATCTCGCTGATTTAAACTTGCAGGGCCGCCAGTTTGCACACCACTTGCTCGCATGGTATCCATAAAATCACGAATATTCAGACGCTCTCGAATGGTAGCATTGCTGTAACGCTCACCTCGAGGGTTTAATGCAGCAGCGCCCTTTTCCATGACCTCTGCAGCAAGAGGAATATCCGCCGTGATCACTAAATCCCCATTTTGCGCACGGCGAACGATTTCGTTATCCGCAACATCAAAACCAGCGGAAACTTGCAATGTCTTTAAAAAACGCGATGGCGGAACCGATAAGCGTTGGTTGGCAACAAATGTAATTTGCACATTTTCTCTATCTGCTGCACGGTATAAAACCTCTTTGATAACTTTAGGACACGCATCCGCATCAACCCATATTTCCATTATTTTATCCAAAAAATTAGCGATATATTATGGGTATATCATAACATGATAATAGCTAGAAAAAGTACCGAAGTGATTTGAGGAGAGTTTGATTACAAGTTACATCAACCAAGCTTACTATTGATAATATTAACAATTAATCTGAATAGATATAGTGATAATACAGGCTGATTAAGCAAGGTAATATCCGAGAAATTGGAAAAATTAGAGTATTGCCCACAAATCAATGCGAGCAATTTTTTGCAAAAAAATCAGATTAATGAATTGAATGTTTGCTTCAGTTTTTCAATATCTTGCTCGGTTGTTGACCAAGATGTACAAAAACGTAAACACGTGGTATCTGCCGTTGGCTGGCAAATCTTACTAACTACATAGTGACTTAATATTTTATCACTTAAAGCGTTAGGTAGGATCACAAACACTTGGTTTGACTCGACTGGCGCTAAAAAGCCGAAACCCTTTTCAATAAACACGTCCGCAAGTTGGCTAGCAGCACGGTTAATTTGCTGCCCTAATTGAAAATAAAGGTCATTATTAAATAGCGCTTCAAACTGCGCTGCTAATAACCACCCTTTAGCTTGTAGACCGCCTTTTTGCTTAATGCTGTAACGAAAATCTGATTTTACCGCCGAGTTTAAGATAACTAAGATTTCCCCTGTAAACGCGCCAATTTTTGTTCCGCCGATATAAAAAACATCCGTTAACTGCGCGATGTCTTCAATTGTTAAATCACTGAATGAGGACATTAACCCAGATGCTAAACGTGCTCCGTCCATAAATAACAGTAACCCATTAGCATCACAAATTTCACGCAACGCGACTAATTCTGCTTTGCGATATACAGTGCCGATTTCAGTGGAGTTGCTGATATAGACCACTTTAGGTTGAACCGAATGTTCATCAGGATGTTCAGATAATACTTTTTGAATATGGGCTGGAGTCAGTTTACCCGATGCAGATGCAACCGTAATCACTTTATGGCCAGATGCTTCAATTGCCCCCGTTTCATGCGTATCAATATGACCACCCACAACCGAGATCACCCCTTGATGAGGACGTAAAATATGGGCGAGGGTCGTTAAATTGGTGATCGTTCCTCCATTAAAGAAATGAATATCCGCACTAGGCTGCCCAATACGACGTTTAATTTGCTCTGCCACTTGCTTGCACAGGTTATCTGTGCCGTAACCCGTAAAACGTTTCCCGGTTAAATCATTCAATGCTTTCATCACTTCAGGATGCGCAATTTCATTATAATCATTGGTAAAGCTGTACATTAATTCACCTTCCCGTACCCTGTCATATAAATTCTCAGGCAGTAGTTATAGGTGTATCCCTTTCTTTATTCAATACTATTTTTTCTTCATCTAGATACTTTTTAGGCTAATTAATTTTTTATTATCTAAAATTTCATTCCCTCGTTATTAAGTTTTTATTTAACACAAACAGCTTAGATTTATCTCAGCCATGTCACCAAAATATGCATAAAATAGATCATCACATTCGTGATGCCATTTAATCATTTTTTTACTATTCAAGGAGCGAAATTAGCGCATGTTAGCTAACAAGTGATTATTGTGAACGACGAAATGTCAGGTTAAAACGATATGGCCCCAGTCGTGGGTGTTCTCCTGCTTTTATCGCGCGAATACCGTGATAATTTAAACGCGATTTCCCCCCCCAAACCAGAACATCCCCATGCTCCAGTGTAAGCCCTATTTTAGCCGCTTCACGTGTGGCACCGCCAAAATCAAACACCGCGGGTAATCCCAGTGAAAATGACACAATAGGTTGTGAAAAATCAACTTCATCTTTATCTTGATGCAGGGATAGTTTAGTCCCAATTGCGTAGCGATTAATCAGACACGCATCGGGTTCAAAATTCAAAAAACCTGCCCTTTCTGCTGCTTGTTGGGCTAGGTCGCGAAAGATTGTCGGCATGGGTTGCCATGGCTTATTTGTGACAGGGTCACTTTTAACGTAACGATACCCTTTTTTATCAGTCACCCACCCCCAGTCACCACAATTACTCATCGCAACTGACATTCGATACCCACCGGGTGTTTCCATATTTCGCAATGGTGTCAGTGAAAGAATGTCAGTTAAGGATTGTATTAACCCATCACTTTGCCCCAACAAAAAACCCTTTAAGAGGTATGCATCAGGTGCAATTTCAATGGTGTTTTCATCATCAGAAAATAGCATAGGCAACATTACACTCATTAATTTCGGCTGCGATTGTGCATAATACGCGGTCTAAAGTCATTTTACCGCGCTTTATATGCCAACTTTACGAATGTTTATCTTACCCCTTAAATTTTCAGCCCTATTGTGTAAATTGGAACGGCAAAGGCATTTGCAAACGCTCAAACTTGTCACATAAATAGACCAGTCGCAATAGGCTCTCTGGGGGAATATCCCCCGCAGCCGTTAATACTTTAATCTGGTTTGCCAGCCATAGTGTTCCGAGATCCTCAAGGGTTCTGACAACACCGTTTATCTCCCCTTGTTGCGCAGCAGAAAGTTGTTGTCTTCCCGTGCAGGCTTGGGTCTCTAAAACCGACAAAATGGGGCGAACCAGTTGGCTAGCAAGGGGGATTTCAGGCACAAATGTGTTGCTCGTTTGCTGTTTTTTCTCCATGTACTCGATGATTTTATTGACAAATCCTGAGCGTTGTTTTTTGCGTGGAGTAGATTCAAAATCAAGGTAAAATAACTCAATATTTTGCCCTTTATTCAACCACAATGTCTTAGGGACCAACTGAATACCTTGTACCGCGTGGTTGACCATAACACTCACCGCGGCAATGGGCCATTTTTCCTTGGTGATAAACCGTAACTCGTCAATTTTATGGTTTTGGTTTCCTTCCCAGTTTAACCGCAAAAATGCCCTGTTTTTTTCGCTATCCGATACCGCCCATACAATACATTGTTCAACCTCATCCCAGTATAACTGTTCATAGTCCGCAATATGTAAAATAAGAGGGTGATAACTATTTTCATTAGATAAGTTTGAAAGATAATCGCTAGCCCCTTGCCAATGGGTAAACCCCATCTCTGCTTGAAGCCGTTGGTAATCCTCATTCGTTAACATTTTTTGACCGTCATTTTGCGCAAAACTGTCGCCATTTGCCGATAATTTGCCTTCATCCGAAAGCCGAGGAGCATGCAATTTAAACGGGGCCCGCATCAAATTATCTGCCGTCTGCTTCCAAATGGACAACGTTTGCCAGACATTAGCGCGACTGAACATCGGGTCAAGACGATTTGCACGCCCTTGTGTGCATTGAATAATTTTCTTTTCTTGTTTATCCCAAAAGCTAAATGTTGCGCCAATCGCGCCGCTTTGTGTTTGCCACCAATTTGCATCAATTGGAATTAAATCGAGTACTGATGCTTGGTCGGTATATTGTCGACGCTGTATCCCTTTCAAAATCACGAAGCGTGTTTCATCAGCCGTTAAAAGTTGCTGTAAATAAGCAGAAATTTCGGCGATTAACCGCAAAACTTGCCCTTCATCCATCGTGAAGTGCTTGTCGGCGAGCAACTTAACCTGTTGGCTGAGCGTTTTCAAATAATTGGCTAACCGTGGCAAACCTTCTGCTTTTGCCGACATATTCAATAAATGCAATTGAGTGGCACTGCTTTGACTAATATGTGACAAGCCTTGGCGTAGCAAGTCTTGGATAAACTGCGCTATTGTGGTGATAACTGATTTATCATCATCCGTTAATGACAGTGCCGCATCAGGCGTAGGTGCTAAATCCTCTGGCCACTGCCAAGAAAGCCCATGTTGTGTCAGTAATTTTGCAATTACCGCAAGGTGCATCGCTTTTTGCTGTTTTTCAGGAATAGATGAGAGCATTCCTTGAAAACCACTGCCTTTAAGGTAAATGATGGGTTCATCATATTCAGTTAATGTGATCTTTAACTGGTGACACTGGTCATCAAAAGCCAAGTCACGCCCTTGCCATTCCTCTAGCAGGCGGATCGCTAAACGACAATCTGACTTTGCGACCTGTTTAATCACTGAGGCAGGCTCTAACGCTAGCAATTCAGGCAATAATGGTTCAGGTTCATAAAGCTTGGATTCACTTTCTATCTCCTGAATATTGGCATTTAATGAATTATGTTGCAGCCAAAGCACCGCCGCCAAAATATGCTTACAGCAACTTGATGCACTGCAATTACAGGTTGCTTTTTGCACACCTTGGGCATCTAGCAATACGATTTGCCCATCACTGTTAAATTGCCCCGTCGACAAATCTATCGGCTTAACTTTTTGGTTTTCCAAATCTTTTCTTGCACGGCGTAATAACCCTACATTTGCAAATACCGCTAATGCATCATCGTCATATTGGTGATAGATGGTTTGCCAGCTCATTGCATAACCTCCGCTAACCATTCGGCGAAGTGCTCAGGTGTCAAAGCAGCAATATGCATGCCTCTATCTGCCAATTTTTGCGCAATTTCAGGATCATATACAGGCAATGCATCATCATCTAATGCCGCTAAACCGAGTAATTTTACTTGTTGGCTATGTAGGCGCTGCGTGCAACTCAGTAGATGGTTTAATGCCCCACCTTCTTCAAAGTCACTGATCAAACTGATAATCGTACGTTTAGGATTGCGGATCAAACTTTCACAGTAGTGCATCGCTTTGGCTATATCGGTTCCGCCCCCTAATTGCACTGTCATTAAGACTTCCACGGGATCCTGAGCTAAGTGGCTTAAATCAACAACTTGTGTATCAAAAACCACTAATGAAACTCGGACTGTCGGCAGTGCAGCTAAAATACTGGCACACACCGCCGCATACATAATGGAGCTTGCCATTGAGCCACTTTGGTCAACACAGAGAATAACATCCCACGGCAAATGCTGTTGCTGACGCGAGTTGAAATACGGTGTTTTGATAACCAACCGTTGATTTTGCACATCATAATTTTTTAAATTTGCCGCAATGGTTGCACGCCAATCAAAATTACGGCTATTTGGAATTAACGAACGACGAAAACGGTTTTTACGACCAGTCAAGGCTTGGCGAAACTGATTGCGCATTTGACTGAGAATGTCATCCACCACTTTGCGAATAATATTTTTCACCGCATCTCGAGTATCTTCATTCATTTTTCCACGTAAGCTCATTAGCGTTTTCGCTAATGCCTTTGTCGGCTCCATCGCATTTAGCGCATCGGGGTTTTTAAGCAAGCTATTGATTTCATAACGCTCTAACGCCTGTGATTGCATACGCTCAAACGTACTATTGGGAAACAGTTTTCGTGCTTGGTTTAACCAATTAACAGCGGTAAGCTGCGAGGCATCCAACGAACCATGACGCCCACTTTCTTGTCGTAATCCACGTCGCTGGTATTCACGGCGATATAGAAAATCCAAGGAACGTTCAATTTTTAGTTCCTCAGCGCTAAATGGGGCTTGCCCTAATGCATTGTCAGCATATTGCCCTAAAACCAAACGCCAACGTTTGGCAAGTTGCAGTTGTTCTGGTGTCAATGGCGGCTGTTTTTTGCTCATGGTTATTTCGCCTCCGACGTGTGTATAAACCAACTCTGTAGCCCAAGCTCAGCAAGTTGCTTCTGCAAGCGTTGTTCTAATTGCAAGGCTTGTAGCATGTGTTTCTCGTTAAATTCACTTTGCTGTAGCGTCAGAGCATGTGCGTCAATTGATAACTTTTGCGCCACATGCTGTGCCGTTTGCGCATTTTGTTTTGGTGTCAGTTGGCTAAATGCAAAACGCAAATCGGGCAGCACTTGAATAAACCGACTTTCATCCCACTCACTGAGTAAATTATTCAGTAACTCAATTAACAGCGGAATACGTAAAACCAGTTCAGGCGCAGTTCGCATAACACCAATAAAATACCCAATCGCAATCTCAGGATCGCTTCCTGCACTAAATGCATTTTGGACCTCATTGACTAACGTATCTTCATCCGCTTTTGCCCCCAAATACCGCAATGCATCGACTGCCCCTTTTAATAACGGTACATGCGCCAGTTTACCTTCACAGCGTGCCAATTGATGGTAAAAATCGTTAAAATAATCATGAGATTGATTAATTTCAGGCATAAATGTAATGAGTTCACGACATGAAAGTAGCGCATTAAAATGGGTTTCTTGCTGTTGCTCATCCCCTTGAGTGAGTTGCTCAAAGCAATAAAATAGTTGCTGCAATAAAGTATCTAAACGCGCTTCTATCGCAAAATTTTCTTCGATATCAAAAAATTGCCGACCGCGCCATAAATGTACTAGTTTATGACCGCAGGCAACTAATGATGCGAAATTTGCATCTTGCTGAATGTAGTTATCTAATAATGAAAATAACGCGGGGAGCCGTTGGTGTAAGCCAATAAGCGCCGCTTGCATCAGTAACGTTGCTGCCCCCTGGCTCGAGCGACTCCCTCCCTGCTGTTGAAGGGTTTTTTCCATCTCAAAGAGACGGTTCAATGCTATCGCTTTAAGTTGCGTGCCTTTTTCGGATAATGCGATCAATTCGACTTCTACATTAGGCGTCCACGCATATTGCCACTCTTCAAATAACACTTCCATTTGGTTCCCAGACAAAAAGTTAGGGCCAGAAAGGTGTTTTGCAAAGTGGATATCTAAGAACGCCAGCAAGTGTAGAAAGCGGCTACGCAGGCGATGTTGTTTATTACGATAAACATCTAACCGACTGATTTTATTTAATGTATCATCGAGTTTAAAGCGAAACCCTTTTGCCATTTGGTAGGTTTCTGCAACCAATGGCGGCGTTGTTGTTCCTTTCGGAATGTGTCCCAAACGAAAACCTGAAAAACAGATTTTGATTTCATGCCACAGCGCAATTTGGCTTTCATCCAAACTGCCTTTGATAAATGCACTTTGTAGCCCATCAAGTAAATCATAACGCCCTGTGCCTGCATGCCCGCGAAAAGCGGCCAAGCGAATACTTTGCTCCGCAGCGAGTTTTACAGATAAAAAACCGGGTGCAGCATCAAATTGCTTTTCACGTAAAATAGTCGCCACTTTTGCCAAATACGCAATGCCCAGCGCGTTTCGATAAGCTTGTGTTGGGCGCTGTTTACCGCTTTCAAGATCTTGACGCTGTTGTAATAACATCTCCCACACTTGTTGATAAAACGCAGGGGATGGCATGCCTGATGCGTAACCGTTTAACGCATCGAGCTTATCATCACTATAACGGATCAACCATGCCTTATCGTTTTCAGCGTTTTTTTGTTGTTTAGTAAACTGTTTTTGTGCTGTCGCCGTTAACGCGAATTGCTGTGTGATCCGTTCAGACAAACCTTCAATTAACGCGAGTGTATGAAACCCGCCTGTCACAACAACAATTTTAGCGTTTGGTTGCTGCGCTTTAATAGTTTGAATATGAGCTTGCATATGGGCTTCACGCTGTGTTGACCCTTCTAATTCAAGAACCTCAGGCTCATAATCTAAACGAGCTAACCCACACCAGATAAACGTGTCTTTAAAAAATGCTGACCAATCAGTAAGCTGCTCAAGTGTACGTAATTCAAATAGTTGCTCCCAAAGCTCATCATGGTCACGACAACCACTCTTTTTCGCTAATTGCGCAATAAACAAACTGTGCGCTAAATAGCGCTCTTTTTGTAGGCTTTGGCTTTGTCCTTCATCATTTTCATCAATATGAACCTGCGCAGACCAAGGTAAATCAATAAACTGTAATTGCGCATTGTGCAGAGATCCTTGCTTCAGAGCCTGCCATTCAGGGGAATATTCACAAAATGGAAAATAAGCCGAACGCGTGACAGCGTCACTTTCACCATTCAAAGATTCTCTTTTAACATCCGTTTGCGCCATGATGGCAACCGGTGGTTGCGTCTCTTGGTGCAACAATCCTGAAATTAACCCATTAAAACTGTCCGGCCCTTCAATTAGCACATAATCGGGCTTAATCTGCTCAATTAATGTGCGCGTACTGTAGGCACAAGCTGGGCTATGATGACGAATAGGCGCAAAATAAATATTTTTTGATCCAAGCCGTTGCCAGCTAACCAATGCGGTTTCGAGTCGTTCGGGTAAAGAGATAGAAGGCAAACTCACCGTGATATTCCCTAGTTGATAAAAATAGGCGAAGCCAGCGGCCCCGCCATGTATGACACGTCAGTAAGCTTATTGCCAAAATTGGCGGGAAGCTTCAAAAAACGCTTTCCACTCTGGACTGTGTTTGGCTCTCTCTCGAGCGATATTATCAATGTAATAACGCATACGCTTGATATCATCTGCATTATCTTTGAGAACAACGCCGATTAACTGACGAGCGACAGCACCAGCGCTTAAGATCCCCTCACCCAAATAATGAGCTTCTAGTGCACATGCATAGGCGATATTCACGGCTTCCGCTGTCGACATTACCGCATCTGGGGTTTTGATATTCCCACCGTCTTTAGTATTGCCTGAGCGTAATTCTTGGAATGTGGTCACTAATAATTCAATGACATTTGCAGGCACCGTCACCAAACCGTTCAGTTCACCTAATTCGCTTGTCAGTTGTTTGTTAATCAACTCAATTTCAAATGCAGGATCTTGGATTGGCCTAACCGTCTCAAAATTAAAACGGCGCTTTAATGCTGACGACATTTCATGCACACCACGATCGCGTAAGTTGGCTGTACCAATCAAGTTAAAGCCTTGTTTGGCACATACGCGTGCATTATCTTTCATTTCAGGGATCATCATCTGTTTTTCAGACATTAAACTGACTAATACATCCTGTATTTCAGGTGGACAGCGAGTGATCTCTTCAAAACGAACGATTTTGCCTTCCATCATACCTTGGTAAAGTGGTGAACTGACTAACGCTTTTTCTGTTGGCCCTTCGGCTAATAACAGCGCATAATTCCATGAGTATTTAATATGATCTTCTGTTGTCCCTGCGGTTCCCTGAATAGTTAAGCCGGAATCACCACTAATGGCTGCGGCTAATAACTCGGATAGCATGGATTTTGCTGTTCCTGGCTCACCAACGAGCATTAATCCTTGCTTACCTAATAATGTCACGATGGCACGATCAACTAACGCGTCATCGCCAAAAAATTTCGGTGTAATAGCCAGCGCGTCATCACCTAAAATAAACTGCCTAACCGCACGTGGGGAGCGCAGCCAACCTTGAGGTTTTGGGTTATGGCTATCCGCCTGTGTGAGTCTTTCCAACTCATCGGCAAAGCGAACTTCTGCGCTTTCGCGCAGAATATGTCCCTTCATTGTTTCTTTCTTATTCATTGCATTATCCTATTGAACCCTGATCACCAAGGTGTTTTCTTTTCCCACTCAGGGTCAAATCCGGCACATGCATCAGCCACTTTTAAGTAGTCTGCATAGCTTTCGGCTAACAAAATCGGCGGAATGTCCTTTAGCGCAACATAACTGCGATCCCATGAGCTTTGTTGTCCACTTTCAAAACTTAAGGAGTACAAAACAGCAGGGATATTTTCTTCCGGTACATAACTGCCGCTAAACTCAATGTAGACATTAAAACCGAGGCTTGCGTAGTGCTTGGAGTAATGCATAAAGCTACCACCATCTTCCGCTTGACCACGTTGATAACCCATTTTAGTGAGTACGCCACGTAACGTATAAGTGTCTGTCAGCCAACCTTTGCGATCTTCAATTTCGGTTAGCTCAGGATCGAATTGCGGGATTTTGTGTTCCATTTGAGAGAACAAAAACTTCATTTTGTAATCTTTGAAATGCGTAATCCACGCTTTTCGTTCCTCTTCCGAGAGCAACGCGGCATGGGCTAATTTAATGGAGGAGCCTGCGGTCAACTCGATTTCATCATCTTCAAGGTTAAGCAAACTACCATCATCTGAAGGACGAAATACATTCACAACGCGACCATTATCGATTTCCATCCATACGAGTCGTTCAATTAACCCGCGCATAATAGGATGAGCTTGGATATATTCTTGCCAGTCTTGTGTGGCCCACAAACGTTCCGCACACATCGCTTCATACAAACGTGCAGTTTGCAATTCAATGACTTGCTTAAGTTCTTTTTTACTCGAACTCAGTAATTTCTTCGATTCTTTAATCAACTCTTCATTGTCAGTTTTACGCGCAGCTGGTAACGCTTTGATTTCTTTGCCTTCCGGGTTGAACAATACCAGTTTTAGCTGTGCATCCAGTTTTGCAGTGAAAGTACGATCGCCATACTCAAGGGCAAGCACGCCCGTTTCATCCATACCTGCGGTAGGGATCGTTCTGTCAGCGAGTTCATCCGCACTCCAGCCATTACGTTCAGCGATCTGTGCCACTAAATAACGGGCTTTTTCTTGCACAGAAGCCGTCCGGTAACGGCGTGATAATGAAAGCAATAACTGAATAATTAGCGGATCATTACTGGTTGCGACTGCATCGATCATCGCTTCAATTTGCGCACGACGTTGGTAATGATCACGCATATAATTGCGTAATGCAGTTACCGCAATATGCCCTTCAATACCGCAAATAAGTGCCAACATGCCTTTATCGCTAATCGCAGAGCCTAAATAGCGACGAAGTACCTCATTTTTAATTTCATTAACACACTGCTCAAGGGTGTAGTTTTCATACTGACTGTAATATTCAGGCCAGCGTTTAACCCACTCTTTATAATTACTTAAACGCTGTGGCGCATCACGCTCTGCTTCTGCCATCGCCGTTTCTAACGATGGACCTGCGGTATCTTGGGCAATAAAGCTGTTTAAAATAAAACTGCCGAGTTTACGCTGGCTATCCACTGACAACAGGCTAATATAACGCTGTAATAAGCCATTTCCTGCTGGCATTTTTAATTTTACGGCTAAAATAACCCACCAGCGGATAATGTCTTCCTCTACTGGCTTGTTATTCTGCCAAGTTAATGCAGGTAACGTGTCTAAATTAAACCAAGACATACTCGCTGGTGCTTTAGCGTTAAGCCCTTTTTGTGCTTCTGCTAATAAGACTTTTGGTGATAAGTAGCTAGAAATATCTTCACCAAATTGCTCTAGCGCTGTTAATAATGCAGCGCGCACAATTTCACGCTTTTCTTTTTTCAATAACGCATACAGTGGTTTTACGGAATCAGGGTGTTTTAAGCGAGCCAGCCACTCAATGGCGGTAACACGAATTTCCTGTTTACCCGAATCTAAACCTTCCGCCGCATTAATATGAATATTCGGTAATGTTTCGAGCAGTTTTTGTGCACTGACGCGATGAGTTTTATTTTCCCCTAACGCTAATTCCATAATTCGTGGAATAAAGCGTGCTGGGATGCTAGGTAACATTGCTAGAACTTCAATCGCATTTGATGCATCGTATTCTTGGTAATAACGTTGGTTCGCTTGCTGTGGAATTAACCCTAACGCTTCAGCAATAAAATCAGGGTATTGCGTAAAGAATGGCCACACTTGCTGCGGCTGATTAAACAGTGTTAAACCATTATTGTATGGGCGCAAACATAAGTCAGCAATGAGGCGATCAGCCTGTAAATAATGACAACGGGTTAAAACTTGCTCTAACTGGCGTAGTTCAATTTGAGTAAGAATGCGCGCTGGCACTTCCCGAGTCAGATAATAATGGGAAAAATGATCCATCCCCGTACGATTATGGCTCATCAGACGCAATGCATGAAATAACGTAAATTCCGGTAGATTAATAATGCGTTCTTTAAATTTTACCACACTGTATTCGTGGTCAGTGATCTCCCCTTTACCTGAATTTAGCTTATCAATGATGTTTGCACAGGTAGCAGCATTCAGTTTTTGAAATTCTTTATAATGGCGCTGAGCCCAGTTATAAGTGTGTTTTTGTTTTTTATTCTCTTCAATTTCATTTTCTGCATTTTCTTTGGCTTTTTGCAGCATCTCATTGAAGTTGCCTATTAAAATATCTTTTGCACTTTCCGGTAATGGGTTATCTTCCAATTCAATTAACGGCGGCAATTGGGTTTCTTTAATTTCACTGGCTGTATCCATCACTGAGAAGCGTGAAATCGCACTTTCGATGCTTTTTAAAACTGTTTTATTGGTTTCAGTTTGTAATGCCGCTTCTAGGACTTCTCTATCTTTACCGACGCGAGCAATTAAATCAGCGGCTTGTGTACGTTGTTTTGGTGTTCCCTCTGTAAGTACTTTGGACAAATATAATTTAACTGACTCATCAGGTAAAATGGATAACGTGGGCTCCGCGGCACTACGGACGGTTTTTAATGAGCTTGTTGCAAATGACACCAAACAATCCGCAAATACAGAATACAATGTTTGGTCTTTTTTCAAGATATTGATTAACTGTACCTGCCCTGCGGCTGATAAATTAGTCACCAATGTCTGCTTAATAAAATCTTGCTGAGCGATTAAATATTCTTTAAAACCAGGCAGGACAAACAGACGACTTAAATTCTCATAGTGATAGTCAGACAGATGTTGCCTATCGAAAATGACATATAAAACTGTGTTGGCGGGTTTATCGGTTTCTTTGCCAATAATTTCAGCCAGCAATTCCATATTCCAATGCTTACGATGGTCTAGTTTTGTATCTCTAGCGTTATCAAAGGTTTTGGAGAATACATCACCAATTAAGTAACTCACCCATGACGGCAATTCGGGGGTGAGTACTTTAATATTAATATCTTGGCACGCGGCGGCTAACACTTTAGCAAAACGCGCAATTTGTTCTGGGCTGACGCCATCGCCGACTTTAGAATACAATTTATGGCGGGCATTGCAGCCTTGGCGGATCACTTTATTATATTGACCTGTATTGAAGTTATTACCGCCCCACCACCAATCTATGGTTCCAGGTTTGTCTAATAAAATGGCCGCTTTTTCACTGTCCAATTGACTTAATTTCACCAATACTTCAGGCGACTTTCCTTCCAATACATACTCAATCACAGCTTTTGGAACAGAGTCGTCTAGTGCTGATAACGGTAAAATCGCTTCTTGAATATATTGTTCTACCACTTTTGTGCTTTTTTTCCCAAAAATAGAAAGTATATCAAACGTGAACTTTGCCATGTCATATCCCTAAAAGTTTTTATATAACAACTTCTTACCATTTAATTTTTATCGTCACAATTTGATTATTCTTAATCACTTTTATTTAAGATAACTTATCCTAAACGCAAATAACTTTTAATTTTACTTTTAAGTGATTTGATGAATGTTTTCACCTGTAAATCGGGTTTGGCTAAATAAATCTTTGGAAAATAACGCAATAAAAATAATTAATTCACAACACAATCTATTTTTACACAAATTATCCATTACAAAGCTTGTATTAACTTGCCCCCAATAAGCACGCCACTGTTTTTCTTCAAAATCGATTGACTATACATATAGTATAATATTAGACTAAAAATCTAATTGCTAGATTTTGCGAATATTGAGGTTGTTATGAGCCAAGTAATTCAATACATCAATGCCCCGACGCTTATTCCACCACGAGGTCATTACTCCCATTGTGTTAACAGTAATGGGTTTGTGTTTATTTCGGGTCAATTACCCATCGACTCCACAGGACAGGCGAAAACTAAAGATCCATTTAAAACACAGACCGAATTAGTTTTGCAAAATATCGATGCTTGCTTATCCGCCGCTAATATTACCAAAGCGAATTTAGTGCAAGTACGCGTTTATATTGCGGATATGAATGATTGGCAGGAATTTAATCAAATTTATGCAGCATGGATTGGTGATTTTCGACCTGCACGCGCTGTTGCTGGTGTAGCAGAACTCCATTTTAACGCAGCGCTCGAAATTGAAGCGACCGCTGTTCTAGGCTAATGCAATCTATTTCTAAGAGGTATGATCATGACTGGTTTAACGTTGCCAACTTACCATGATGTTGAAGCCGCAGCTAAACGTATTACTGGCTTTGCACATAAAACGCCCGTTCACACATCAACGACAGCGGACAAAGAATTTGGCGGTAAGCTCTTTTTCAAATGTGAAAACTTTCAACGTATGGGAGCGTTTAAGTTCCGTGGGGCACTCAACGCTCTCGCTCAATTTACCCCTGAACAGAAAAAAGCTGGTGTCATCGCCTTTTCATCCGGTAATCACGCTCAAGGCATTGCACTTGCCGCGCAATTACTCAATATACCTGCAACAATTTTAATGCCAAATGATGCACCCGCCGTTAAAGTGGCGGCAACAAAAGGTTATGGTGCCAATGTGGTGCACTTCGATAGATATTCACAAGACCGAGAAGCATTGTGCCAACAGCTTGCAAAGCAGCAAGGTTTAACCATCATTCCCCCTTATGATCATCCTCATATTATTGCTGGGCAAGGTACCTGCGCCATGGAGTTGTTTCAAGAAGTGGGTGAATTAGATGCCTTATTTGTCTGCTTGGGCGGCGGTGGCTTACTCTCTGGCTGTGCCCTTGCCGCGCGTCACCTTTCCCCTAACTGTAAAGTTTACGGCGTAGAGCCGTTAGCGGGTAACGATGCTCAGCAGTCTTTCCGACAAGGTAAAATTGTCCATATCGATACACCGAAAACCATTGCTGATGGTGCTCAAACGCAACACTTAGGACAATATACCTTTGAGATTATCAAAAATAATGTTGATGATATTTTTACCGTTACCGATGAGCAACTGATCGACCGAATGAAATTCTATGCCGAACGCATGAAAATGGTTGTCGAACCAACTGGCTGCCTCTCTTTTGCCGCCGCGTTAGCGCAAAAACAACAATTCCAAGGTAAACGCGTGGGTATTATCGTCAGTGGTGGGAATGTTGATATCAATCGCTTTGCTGAATTAGTTTTGCAATGACGCGCCCCCCTTCATCTATTAGCTTGATAAAAAATAGGTTAAAATTAAGGTATTAGCGCTTTTAGATGAGGGGATTTTATGTCTAACCACAACGAAAACACATTACTGGCACAAATTGAAACGATTGCAAAAGGCCTCAGCGAAACGTTCGCCCCATTTTGTGAAGTTGTTGTTCATGACTTAAAAAACCCGGATCATTCAATTTTATCAATTCACAACAATTTGTCTGGTCGCCAAGTCGGAGAGCCCACGACAGAACTCGGTTTAGCCCGTATTGAATCCGCTGATTTCCCCAGTATTGTTGCCAATTACACCAATCAATTTTCTGATGGTCGTCCGGTTAAAAGCACATCCATCGGTATTAAAGATGAAAGCGGTAAATACGTGGCCGCTTTATGCCTAAACTTAGATATGACTTTGTTTCGTGGTATGCAAAGTATGTTGTCACAGTTTATTGAGGTGGGAAATAGCCCAATTAAAGAACATATTGAACCTAATGGGTCTGAAGCTATTCGTCTTAGAATTGATCAGTTCGCTGCGACACTCGCCGCAACACCACGGACATTAAAAGCGGAAGAGCGGAAAACGCTTATTGAAATTTTACGTAGCGAAGGCTTACTCGACGTAAAAAAATCCATGGAAACTGTCGCTCAGCACTTAGGAGTGTCTCGTGCATCGGTCTATCTGTACGCTAAAAAATAAAATGGCTTATTATCCCATTCCGTTACCATTTGCACGCTTTAAGATGGTTTTAATGCTAATCGGGAAGAAATCATTAACATCAACGCCAACATTTATCGCTCGTGGTCCTAATATAGCTAAGCGTTTGCGTTGTTCTGGATCTTTTCCTGAATTATGCACATGCCCATATAAATGAATAGCATCGCGGAAAAAACCTTGCCATTCTAAGATAGGATAATGAAATAAAACAATTTTTTGTTTTTGATAATCCAACTCGTAATAGCTCCTCACCCATTCAAAAAGGGAAGTGTCAAACTCTGGATCATCTAAAAATTTGTCATGGCTACCACGAATAAGGTATTTTTTGCCTGACAATCTGCGCAAAATTTTATTCGCATCTGCCCCACTGCCTTTATATAAAAAATCACCCAATATGTATATCTCATCATGCTCTGTCACATAAGCGTTCCAGTTATGAATCAACGTATCATTCATATGGCTAGTGCTTTTGAATGGGCGATCACAGAGGTTGATAATATTTGAGTGGCAAAAATGGGTATCTGAAATAAAGTAAATCATATAAAACCTAAAAATATATTATTAAAAATTATTTTTAAGCAATCGAGTTGCTCAGATGTCATCATATCCTAATGATTTTTAATTGCTTTACAGAATAGGCTGAAAAATCATCTTTTGATTGTTATTTTCCACCCAAACCGCACGCCCTTGCCAATACGCATCAAACCGCTGTTAAAATTCACACACTTAAGGTGGTATACCCTGTTTAGTTGCCTGTGCGAAATTTCTGGCTCGCTGATAAATGGGTGATCGATTATCAGATTGGTTTGACTTGTTTTTTCACTTATTGTGCTGATGTTTAGCCAATAGACATTGGGAAGATAAAAAACTGTGTTATTTTCTGCGTAATTAGTCTTATACCTTTATTTGTTGGTAATCTTTATGCTTTTTTAAGGCTCGTATTTGTTACACTGAGGCGGCATAAATAGCACAACATTCAATTCAATGGAAAAAAAAATGACAACCGAGCAACCTATTTCACTTTTTTATGATGCATTTGGCACCCCAGAGAACCCTGCCGTTGTATTAGTGCCTGGCTTAGGTGGACACAACATTAGTTGGACAACCGATTTTTGCCAACAAATTGCCGACGCAGGGTTTTATCTTATCCGGATTGATAACCGTGATGCGGGCTTATCCCCTCATGTAGACCATTTCCCCTCCATTAATCTAGGGGAATTAATCGAAAAAATGCAAACGGGTCAATCATTTGATATTGCCTATACGCTATTCGATATGGTGGATGATATTGTGCGTTTATTAGATAGCTTATCAATTGATAAAACACACATTATTGGTCGTTCGATGGGTGGAATGATTGCGCAGTTATTTGCAGCCAAATACCCTGAGCGTACATTAAGCTTATGCCCAATTATGTCCTCCACAGGCAACCCCAATTTACCGCAAAGCGCCCCTGATGTGATGCAAATGTTGATGAGTTCAGGGGCCAATCCTCATGAAGATTTCGACGGTTATCTGGCTGGGCAACTTGCATTTTATCGGCGTATTAGCTCAAATTGTTGCCCATTTGATGAAGATTACTACCGTGATTATGTACAGCAAGCGCTTGCCCGAAATTATTCCCCCGAAGGGACTAAACGCCAAATTGTTGCCATTGCTGTCACAGGGGATATGCGACCACACCTAAGTAACATTACTGCGCCAACATTGGTTATTCACGGCTCAATTGACCCTCTATTCCCTCTAGAGGCGGGTCAAGATATTGCAAATAACATCTTAGGGGCAGAAATAGCGATTATTGAAGGGATGGGCCACGAAACGCCCCCGGCACTTAATCCTCAAATTGCAAAGCGGTTGATTAAACACCTAATTTCAACTAATCACTAATGACACTGGCAAAATGGTGTGATTAACGGTGATCGCGATTAATTGCCGATATGCTCAACATCGTAGGATATTATTAGCCGAGTAATTGAAATGATAGACAAAAGCACGCTCGAAAATTTAACATTTTTTGAAAACGAACCACTGGTTCACCCTTTGAACTACGCCCTCTCTGAGGTCGAAGAAAAAAATATACTACGAGGTTGGCGACCTTTGTGCATGGAAGATAAGTGGCTTTCCTACAGTGATAATGGCTGGGTTTTTGTTCACAGAAGCTGGACTGGGCATTTGATGTACAAGTTCACGATCCGTGATCGGGTAATACAAAGCGTGGAAATTACCATGGATGATTTTGTCAATATGACGAATGAACGGAAAATTGAGATTTTTTTATCGCTTTTACCGTATTTAGCAGAAGAACATGCACACTATTGCGAGTAGCTTCATGATGTATCTGTGTAAGGCGGAATACCACAAATAATCAATTCAAGACGACGCATGGCATTGGTTTTTATCCCACCTTGACAACAGTCTAAAGGTGCATTTAATTGCACCTTTGCTCTATAACCACCCTTGCTTTTTATGCTGCAAACAAATTGGGCAAGTTTGTGCATTCTCTTCCCAAGAAAAAAACGGCAAATGGCAAGTGCGGCAAGTCGCATCATAGTAATGAAACACCACTGGCTCACTATTTTTTGCGGTGTACTCATTAACCTGAATTGACTGCGGAAAACACACCACTTGGCAGCTCATACAGCCCGTACAACGTTTTTCATCTACAATGAACTGGTTATTGTCAATTTGAATTGCATGTTCATCGCAAACTTTCGCGCATGCGCCACACAGAATGCAGCTTTCACTATCAAGTGCTATCTGAAACCAGCTATCTTCTGGGTAAAACTGTTTCCGCGCGTTTAATCCTGTTTTCACCTGCCCTTTATCTAATGGCTTTTGATCGAGCTTTTGACGAAACAACATCATACGCCGACCACTATCAACCGTAGACGGTTTTTCAATCCGTAGCTGCCAAACTGGCTCTTGCAATGTTTTTAATTTGAGATTAAGCGCTGCTATGGTGGGCAACCATTTATCCACCAATGGTTCAGAAATTTGTATCCCTCTGATCCCATATTGTTTATGCCACACAATGAGTTCTTCTGTCGCCGCAATGGGTTCATCGTGATTAATCACTAGATAATCTTGTTGGTATGTGCGCTCATGTGGTGCAATATTTTCAATAGCGTCAACCGGACAGGAAAAAAGGCAATTACCGCACTGATAACAGCGTTCATTATCAATTTTCGCATCCATATGGCTAAAGGAAATCGCATCAACGGGACAACTGACCGCACAGTTATCACAAATGCTATTTTTAAGACGCTTTCTCACACATTGACTATTAATGAACGGTTCGGGAGGAAGCTCTAGACTTATAAAACGTTTCATCAATTAGCTCCCCTTTAACACAGCAAAAATGATCTTAAGAAAAACTGTATGCATTATATCCATAGACAAATGTTAGCATTAAACTGAACTTAAGTTTACTGCAACTTACTGTCTACAATGATGATTTGAACCAAACAATTTGCTTAAAAGCGTAAAATGTTGATATGCAGAAATGTGAATAAAATTATGCTGTAAGATTAACCCACTGAAACTTAATTGGTATTCTCATCGTTGAGCTATCGCTTTTAAATAATAGCGGTATTCCCTAGGGGCTGTTTATACGTGAACATTGAACGTGCATTTCAAAATATAATAATCAATCTTATTAATTACGTTGAGCTAAAACATATAACCCATTATTCAAACGCCAAAACCACCAAAGTGGTAAACATTAACATTTTTAGAAGCTATACTGTTTTGTGTTGAAACGTTCTAGCACAACAGTTCGTTGCCACTCATCCAAGTTCATTTATCTATAAAGGCTGACATATGAATAATTTTGAGTTTTACAATCCGACACGTATTGTTTTTGGTGATGGTAAAATTAGTGAACTAGACCGACTGATCCCTGAAAATGCGAAAGTTCTTATCTTATTTGGCGGTGAAAGTGCCCGTAAAACCGGTACACTCGATGAAGTAGAGCAAGCCTTAGGCTCACGACAGTTTTCACTTTTTGGCGGAATCGAAGCCAATCCACGTTATGAAACATTGATCAAAGCCGTTGATAAGATAGAAAAAGAAAACTTCGATTTTTTACTCGCTGTAGGGGGTGGCTCTGTTATTGATGGTGTTAAGTTTGTTGCAGCTGCGGTTAATTACCCTGGTGATAAATGGGATATCTTCACAAAAAGAGACGCGACAATTCAGAACGCGTTACCGTTTGGAACGGTATTAACCTTACCGGCAACAGGTTCTGAAATGAACAAAGTTTCAGTGATCACACGTGAAGAACTGCATTCCAAGCTCTCCTTTATGAGTGATAAAATCTTCCCGCAATTCTCGATCCTTGACCCAGTTAAAACCTATACACTGCCACCTCGCCAAATTAGCAATGGTGTGGTTGATTCTTTCGTTCATGTTATTGAACAGTATTTAACCTATCCAGTTAATGCTTATGTACAAGATGCATTTGCAGAAGGCCTATTAAAAACCCTTATTGAACTTGGTCCTAAAGCACTCGAAACACCCAAAGATTATGACATTCGTGCCAACCTAATGTGGACTGCCACCCTCGCGTTCAATGGTTTAATTGGCGCTGGCGTACCACAAGATTGGTCAACGCATATGTTAGGTCATGAAATTACCGGACTGTATGGTTTAGATCACGCGCAAACATTAGCCATAGTCCTGCCGTCGATGCTGATTGAGAAACTACCACAAAAACAAGCCAAATTAGTGCAATATGCGGAACGTGTGTGGGGGATCACTCATGGAAACGACCACGAAAAAGCATTAAGATCCATTGAGTTAACTCGTGAGTTTTTCGAATCGATGAATATAGGAACACGTTTTAGTGATTATCAACTTTCATCTGATGTTATTGAACCCCTAGTAAAAAGTTTAGAAGCACACAATATGGTTAAATTAGGTGAGCACCAAGATGTCACGCTTGATGTTAGCCGCCGAGTCTATACTGCCGCATTGTAGATTTAATCCAGTTTATTACCGATAGTAAGGTGTAACCTAGGGGCTGTTTATCTTTGTTGCTGATTTTTACAGCTAAAAAAGATTAAGAAATAATCTAAAAAATGGATAAATGGTTCCGTCGTGTTGAGAGGCGTTTGCCGAGTTTACTAGGCTGCGAACCTCTCCCCTTACCTAATTGGCTTTAATTCGAATGAAAATTGACCATCAAAAATCAACTGCCCCTAACTACTTTCTATATTACCCTCGCCTATTATTGACCTGTTTTCTTAACGATATCAGTTGCGATTTATTCTCAGCATATAACGTTTAATACAATTCAACTGGTTTCAGATTGCCATATATTCAATCGATAATGGCGGATTGATCTGCGCAAAATATTGTTTTCTATTTAGCGCATGATTACCCATTCCTCACCACGCTAAATTTATGTATTTTATTACAATATCATTTGCTTGAAACAAATAATTAACAACAATAATAAAAATTCTAGGTCGTGTGTTATGTCTGCAAAATTTAGTATATCTAACAGTGCATTACTTGCATCGTCGTTACTCTTAACCATTGGTCGTGGGGCAACATTGCCCTTCATGGCGATTTATCTCACCCGCGAGTATCAAATGGCAATTGATATTGTTGGGGTTGCGATGTCTCTGGCGATGGTTGTTGGTGTGCTGTTTAGCATGGGTTTTGGCATGCTTGCGGATAGAGTAGATAAAAAACGGTGTATGTTACTTGCTGTATTGGCTTTTATTGGTGGGTTTATCGCTATTCCGCTAGTCAACAATGCCATATTAGTGATCATATTCTTCTCGTTAATTAATTGCTCATATTCTGTCTTTTCCACCGTTCTAAAAGCTTATTTTGCAGATACGTTAACTGTATCGTTAAAAGCTAAAGTGTTTTCCTTAAATTACACATTTATTAATATTGGATGGACGATTGGACCACCGATTGGCACTTGGTTGTTAATGTATAGCATCAACTTGCCATTCTACTTAGCGGCTATTTCCGCTGCCTTCCCGATATTTTTTATTCAACGGTTTGTGCAAAGTATAAAACCTGCACAACATCTAGAGGGGAAAAAGCAGCCATGGAACCCAGCCGCAATGTTACGCGACCGAGTACTGGCTTGGTTTATTTTATCTACATTTTTGGGGTCGTTAGTTTTTGGGACATTTACAACTTGGATTTCGCAATATGTTATTACGGTGGCAAACAGTGATTTCGCACAAGTGGTTATTGGTGTGATACTCCCCGTCAATGCGATTGTGGTTGTCACATTGCAATATACGGTTGGTAAACGCATCACTCCAGAGAATTTAAAAAAGCTAATGACATTGGGTAGCTTATTTTTCTTGTTAGGTTTAGCCACCTTTATGTTTGCCGCAGAAAACCTGTATATCTGGGCGTTTGGTGCTTTTCTGTTCACTCTTGGAGAGCTTATTTATGCCCCAGGTGAATATATGCTAATAGATAGCATCGCCCCTGAAGGTATGAAGGCGAGCTATTTTTCCGCGCAATCGTTAGGTTTATTAGGCGGTGCATTCAACCCAATGATGACCGGAGTCATTTTAACTGAGTTGCCAGCCTACTTTATTTTTATCATCTTGATGATAATTACGTTCTTAGCATGGTTATCAATGTTGAACGGTATGAGACTGCGACAAAATCAACTGCGTGAAAGTGTGTAGTACGTTTCCCCTTGCTGGTATTAACCAGCAAGGGCACGGCTATTTATTGGCTGTTTTTGTTAAATTAACCAGCAAAATTGCCACACTAAATAACACACCAATCGATATAACTAACACTGAGATCTTTCCATTTGCAATCAAAAATGAAAACAGTGGGATGGCTAACAGCAAAACCAAATTATTCACGCTTTCTGAAATTGATAGCACAAAACCTTTATTATCTGTATTGAGTCTGGCGAGGAGTGACGTGCTAATAGGTGAAATTAAACCTAATAACACACCAAGCCCAAATAGGCTAAAACAGTCACCGATTAATGTTAGCAGCTCGCTGAGAAACAAGAGAATAATCACAAACAAAACAACCAACATTACGAGCAATTGTGATGATTCAGAAATTCGCGGTGAAACCACTTTGCCGACAGCACTATTGCCTATAATGAGCCCTGCACCAAATAGCCCCATCACGCTGCCAATAACAGCGCTATTAAGTTGATAGCGACTTCGTAAAATTTCACCAGCCAACAAAAATAGGCTGACAGTAATGCCATTCCAAATTCCTTTAGCAATAATAAACTGACTTATCACTCTTAACTTTACAATATGATGTGGGCCTTGCTTTACAGTTGGCGATTTCGTGCATGGCAAAGTGTTCATCGATATTAGCAATACCAAAAAACCACCAAGAGCCATAAAGATAAATGGCGTTTGCCATGAAAAATAGTGAACCAATCCGCCGGCTACAACCGGTCCTGTGATGATCCCGAGCGTCATACCCAACATAGCGTATCCCATAGCCATCGCCTGCTTTTTCTCTTCAATGACATCAGAAATAAAAGCAAATGTGATCGGTATTAAGGCCGCAGATGCAACCCCACCAAATACGCGTAAAACCAGTGCTATTTGTAAGTTAGCCGCAAATATTATCGCTAAGCTATCAATTGAGATAAACAAAATTGCCGCAAGCAATATCTTGCGTTTATCCATTTTGTCCGAAAAAAAACCAATAATCGGTGCTGCAAATGCATATGACAATGCATAAGCGGAGACTAACCAAGAAATTTGCTGGGTTTGCGTTTTAAACGCATTGGCTAACGGAGCCATAATCGCAGATAGCATAAATTCAGTTGCACCAACTAAATATACCGCCATTGCGAGTACAAATAATAAAAAACGATGTGACGTCATAACACACTCTTTAGGATTTAGTTAAGCATTAAGTCGCCCCCATAACGGAGGCATAGAACAGTTGTGATTACGAAAGCTAAAAACAGCAAAAGGAGAATTTGAACAGTACGTTGAATAACAGCAGACTGATATTAGGAGATGTAAAGGCACTTAAAGGGATATCTTATGGGATAGGTAATCGGATACTACGGAAGTGTGCAGTCATTAAACACTAAAATACGCTCTCACGCAACGACAATTGACTAGAAAACAGGTTAAGCGGCATTGATAGTATCTCTAGCATGTCTGTTATATCACCCAATATTTCAGACAACACAATCAGTTAATCACCCTTAGTTTATATTAAGCTAATATCATAGGGGTATTATGAAAAAACACACCAAATTAATAAATAAAAAATATGGATTAACATTTATTGAGATAAACTTTTTAAAATTCATTTAATCGTTTTAAACCTTAACCCGCTTTGCTCACTGGATTTGATTGAGTTACTTTGTGCCTCTTTTAATAATAAGGCCTGTTTACGATCGATTCCCCAGCGATAACCAGATAGATCCCCATTATTTCTCACTACACGGTGGCAAGGGATGGCCACTGCTAACATATTTGCACCACAAGCACTCGCTACCGCCCTAACTGCTTTCGGGTTACCTATTTTTTCTGCTATATCACTGTAGCTGACCGTTTGTCCAACAGGTATATCACGCAAGGCTTGCCATACACGCTGTTGGAATGCCGTTCCTTGAATATCTAATGGCAAATTAAAACCAATTTCAGGTGCTTCAATAAAACCAACAACATCGGCAATAACTTGCTCAAAATGCTCATCGCCGCCAATCAATTCCGCTTTTGGGAATTTATCTTGTAAATCATTCAGTAACTGTTCAGGATCATCACCAAGTAAAATAGCACAGACCCCTATCGTACTCTGTGCAACTAATACGGTTCCTAATGAACATAAAGCGAGTGCAAAATAAATTTTGCCCCCATTTCCACCTGATTTCCAAGCACTAGGCGTCATGCCTAATCGCTGTGTCGATGTTTCATAAAAACGGCTATTTGATTGATAGCCTGCATCATAAATTGCATCAGTAATACGTTTTTGCTCTTGTAATTGTGTTTGTAATTTTTGATGACGAAACGCATTAGCATATGCTTTTGGCGTTAAACCCGTATGTGTCTTAAACAAGCGATGAAAATGATAACGGCTGATCCCAACGTAATCAGACAATTCGGCGAGTGTTACCGTTTGACTATTTTGTTCAATATAGCGGCAGGCTTTTTCTATTTTCTGCTTATAGAATTGTGTTAATTGCGTTGCTTCTGTCCGATGTCGTTTTCCTTGACGATAACCTTGGGCTATCGCTTGCGCTTCATTATCAAAAAACACCACATTTTCTCGTTTAGGTAAGCGTCCAGCTGCTGATGGATGATTATAAATGAGCGAGGTTTTTACACCATACACGAAATGACCATCAGCTGTTTTATCTCTTTCCACAATAGCTTGCCAGCGCTGCTCCGGTGTTTTCCATACGTTTTTCGTCGTCATGATATTGCCCTTTTTTAATTTAATAACCTGATTATGACGAATAACCTACGCAAAAAATCTCCGCAGATTGCTTTTTAATTATGTCGCCAATTGCTTATTGCAGTGCTAATTTTTAATACCCGAGCTGGTGGCTAGCTAAAAATTTTAGCTGAATTCAGATAAGGCCTGTCTGGTTTGTTGTAACTTGGCGCCAACATTAAGAAAGGCCTGCTAGTTTGACTTTTCCTGTAGTGTTTTTCAATTAGCCACAAGCAATTTCAACGGCTACTTTTGCATCGGATTTTTTGCGAAAAATAATGATGATGACGGCTATTCCTAACACAGCTACAAAGGTTCCCATAAAACTAATCATAGAATAACTATAACCATAGGATAATACGGCTCCCCCTATAGCTGCACCAATTGCATTACCTAAATTAAAAGCGCCAATATTGACAGAAGAAGCCAACGCCTGTGCGCCTGTCGCTGCATTCATGACTAAAATTTGTATCGGCGGGACAATACCAAAGCTAAAAATACTCCAGAATAATAACCCTACCCCTGCACCAATAGCATTAACCGCTATGAATGGGAATACAGCCATACTTAACGCTAGCATTAAGAAAAAGATGATTAACGTGCCATACAATGATTTATCTGCAAACAAACCGCCGATATAGTTACCAATTGTAAAACCAATTCCAATAATAACTAACATGAGCGTGATCATTTCATCCGATGCATTGATGAAGTTCATCAGCATGGGCGTAATATAGGTATACAGGGTAAACATCGCACTTGCCCCTAATACCGTTGATAACATACTTAGCATGACTTGTGGCTGGCGTAAAATGCGTAATTCATTTTTAACATTAACTTCTTGTCCTTGAAGATTGTTAGGTAAACTGAGAATTAAACTCCCAATGGTTAATAATCCAAGTGCAGCGATTAAATAAAAAGCCTCGCGCCACCCCATCACTTGAGTTAATTTGGTCATAAGTGGAACACCACCAATATTGGCAATTGTTAATCCCATAAACATGGCCGCAATCGCGCTTGCTTGCTTACCTGGTGGAACAACACTCGCTGCCACAATAGCCCCCAAACCGAAAAATGCCCCATGGTTTAGGCTGGTAATAAAACGTGAAATTGAGAGTGTCACTAAGTCAGGTGACATTGCTGAAAGTAAATTACCTACCGTAAAAATAGACATTAAGAACACCAAAGCGACTTTCGGTTTTCTCTTCACCAATAATAATGTCATGATCGGCGCACCAACCATCACTCCCAGTGCATAAATCACGACTATTGATCCTACTGATGGAATATCAACCTGAATATTATCAGCAATATACGGTAACATTCCCATTGGGGAAAATTCAGTTGCTCCAATGGCAAAAGCGCCTATCGCTAATGCTAGCAACGCGGTGTTAATCCTCATGTTATCTGCCTTATTGCAATAAAATATTAACATTTACTCATGGGCTGAATTTTTCCACATTGAAAGTTAATGAAAAAGACGTTAAGGTGAGAATAACTTTTGCTGGAAATGCAATAATGAAAATAACTTTTGAAGAACTGCAAGCCTTTATCAGTGTCGTTGACTGCGGCTCTATTACCGCAGCAGCTGAGCAATTAAACATAACTATTTCAACGGTAAGCCGTGCATTGCTTAGGCTCGAAGAGAAAATAGACACAACCTTACTTTACCGCACAACACGCTCAATCAAGCTCAGTGATGAAGGCATTGCATTTTTGCAAAAAGCGCGAGAGATTGTTGATCTTGCTCACGAAGCAGAAGAAATGTTATCTGTGCGTCAAGCGATCCCTTCAGGTAAGTTACGTATTGATGCTTCAACCCCTTTTTTGACCCATGTTATTGCCCCACTGATCCCGTTATTTCATGAACGTTATCCGCAAGTTGAACTTGAAATTCATAACTATGAAGGGATCACTAATTTATTAGAACATCGAATTGACGTGGCATTTCGCATTGGCGTGCTGAAAGATTCCTCACTCAATGCCACTTTATTAGGCTTTAGCCAAAAACGTTTAGTAGCCAGCCCGGCCTACTTAGAGAAATACGGTGTCCCACAAAATATTCAGGAATTAAAGAAACACTGTTTGTTGGGTTTTACTCAGCCCGATTCTCTCAATGTTTGGCCAATAAAAAATGCGGATAATGATTTACTTAAAATCACCCCAAATATTGCAGGAACAAGTGGTGAAGTTTTATTCCATCTTGCAGTGCAAGGCGCGGGGATTTTATGCTCAGCCGATTTTGTCACCATGGATGCCTTTACCAGTGGCCAGTTAGTACAGGTTTTAGCAAAAGAAACCTCAGTGATTCGGCAGCCAATTAATGCTGTGTATTATCGCAATCAAGCTGTTTCACCTCGCCTACGGTGCTTTATTGATTTTATAAAAAAATATTCAACCAAAATAGAGCCTCTCTAAATTTTCCCTATTTTCAATTTCACGCCCTTTTTAAATTCTGTGAGAGTGACTCCCGTATGCCGTTTAAAATAACGGCATAAATATGAGGTGTCCTCAAAATTAACCTCATCTGCAATTTCCTTAATTGATAATTTACCCATTTCTAACAATGCTTTTATTTCTAAAATAACTTGCCTATCAATCAATGCCTTTGGTGGATCATTAAAGAAATTCTGACTAATTTTTGATAAATAAAATGGTGTGATCGATAGCTGCTCTGCGTAAAATTTAACCTCTTTGTGCTGTTTACAATGCCGCGTAATTAACTCCCAAAAACGCCAACAAAGTTGTTCTTGTCTATTGCGTTTTTCCGGTTTGGCTAAAATCATTTTTGCATCATTACTGATTTCAAGAAATAAATTTTGCAAATGGTTTTTCAATTGTAATTGCCAGTGTTCACCCGATTCGGTGACGATGAAAAGCATAATTTTTTTCCAGCAATCAAATAAATTGTTTTTTTCTACAGGGATTTGAATAACCGGATAATCATTAAAAAAGGCAAATAACTGTTGCGGCAACGAATAGGCAATCGACGTGGCTAATTTTTTATCAATTAACAAATATTCGAGGCTAAAGCATCGTGATTTGGCTTGCAACATGACAAAGGTATCATCATATAAAACAATAAGGTCATTTTTTTGAACCCGATACTGCCTAAAATTGATATTAAAAACCGCACAGCCTTGCATACAAATACATACAGTGACATAGGATGAAGTAAGTTGTTTTTTCTGCATTTTATCCATATTTGTCACCCCAAAGCGGATTGCATCAGGAATATCAATTAAATGATTTTGTAAGCTTAGCATCACGATTCTCCTTATTTACCAACAATGCCACTTCATATAAAAGTTGTCATAAGTACCTAAAATGGACAATTTTCGCGCTTATATATTATTCATTAATACCTAAAATAGACAGATTAATCCCTTCTATCATAAAAGGAAAAATTGATGGTACTTTATACTGAACGTTTAATTTTACGCCCATGGCAAGAAACGGATGCTGAAGATTTATATTTTTATGCAAAGGATGAGAGAATTGGCCCGATTGCAGGTTGGCCTGCTCACCAAAGCGTCGAGGAAAGTCGCACAATTATTAAACAAATTTTCATGCGTGACGAGGTTTATGCTGTTACCTTAAAAGAAGATAACCGTGCGATTGGTTTAATCGGGCTATCTTTAAGCCATGAAAGTCATTTCCCGATTGGCGATAACGATGCGGAAGTCAGCTATTGGATCGGTGTGCCATTTTGGGGTAAGGGATTAATTCCTGAATCGATTAAAGAGATTGTTCACCACGGATTTGTCGACCTAAAATTAGATAATTTATGGTGTGGTTACTTTCAAGATAATGTACAGTCAAAAATTGCACAGGAAAAATGTGGCTTTAAGTATTATAAAACCTTAGAACCTCAATTTATTGAGCTAATTGGTGAAATAAAAACCGAAGAAATAAGCCGACTTACTAAGCAAGAATGGCTTTCATTACCCTAGTTTTGAACACATTGAGGCTATCACATTGATGGCCTATCTCATTTTATTGTCACAACACATTTCTAAACACACAAACATATTCTACCACTTACCAATTAATGCTATGATTTTTCGATAACAATAAAGTCAAAAAATCAAATTTTTATATAGGATTAACAGGTAAACACATGCACGACTATGGTATTTGGACAATAATCACCCCAATTGTAACGATTATATTAGCAATACTTACTCGCCAAGTAATGCTTTCTTTAATGTTGGGAATACTCGTTGGCTTTACTGTTATTAATGACCACAATATTCTACTGGGTGTTAAAGGTACGGTAGATGGCATTATTAATACATTTTCATCCGCTGGAAATACGCGCACCATTGTCTTTATGGTGATGATTGGCGGGATTATGCGGTTGGTTGTTGTTACCGGGGGCGTTAGAGCGCTAGTCCAATTATTGACGAATAAAACGCGATTGATTAAAAACCGCACGGCAACACAATTACTGGCTATCGTGATCACGTCACTCATTTTTATTGAAAGTTCAATTAATCAATTAGTCGCGGGGGCTTCCACTAAGAACTTAGCACGGCAATATGGTGTTGCCCCCGAAAAAATGTCCTATTTGATCCAAACTGCATGCGTTTCTGTTTGTTCTTCTGCCATTATTAATGGTTGGGGAGCCGTCATCATGGGGTTAATTGGCGTGCAAATATCTCGAGGGTTAATTACTGGTGAGCCTTTCGATATTTTAATTTCCTCTATCGGTTATAACCTTATGGCTTGGTTATCACTTGCGACAATTTTATTTTATGTATTTACCAATTTTTCATGGGGTCCGATGAAAAAAGCAGAGGATAAGTACCAACAACAATTTGTTGCTGGGAACATTTCAGCCTCCAATGCGCAAGACAATAATGACGAAATTATTGATCACCCTAATGCCCATTCTTCATTAAATTTCTTTATTCCTATTTTATCAACGGTATTAATGGTACCAATCGCCCTTTATATCACAGGGGATGGTGACTTTAGCAAAGGGAGTGGTTCTACCTCTGTTTATTGGGGGGTTATGTTCGGTACTGCTGTGTCATTTTGCTGGTTTATTGGTCGCCGCTTATTAAATATTGATAGCTTTTTTAAAGAGTTATTTATCGGTTATGCCGATATGCTAAAAATAAGCTCCATTATGATTTTAGCATTTTTAATGGGAAATGTGTCTGCTGAGCTCAATACTGGCGCTTATATTGCCGAAGTGACTCAAGGGGTTATGGCACCGGGTTTTTCCATTGGCTTTATCTTTATTATTAGTGCCATTATGTCTTTAGCAACAGGCACTTCCTGGGGAACCTTCGCAATTATGATCCCCATAGGTGTTCAATTAGGTTTATCCGTAGGAATGCCTGTAGAGTATATGATTGGTGCAGCAATTTCAGGTTCAATATTTGGTGATATGACCTCACCGATATCAGCGGATGCTATTGTGGCCTCGATGGCTACAGACTGTGAACACATTGAACATATTCGCACGCAAATGCCTTATGCATTAGTCACTGCCAGTGGCGTACTTGCTATTTACCTTTATCTTGGTTTTACCCACTAATTAGATGAGAATTTAGATGTCAATTCAACTAACACTACGCCAATTTGAAAAAGTTGATTTATTAAAAACTGCAACACAACTCCATCGTCTTAATAACTTGTCAAAAAAATTTGGCCGTGAAATTTATATTAAACGTGATGATATGACACCTCTGGCGATGGGGGGAAATAAATTACGTAAGCTCGAATTTCTAATTGCTGATGCTCTAGCAAAAAATGCAAAGATTATTGTGACTGCGGGCGCAATCCAATCAAATCATGTTAGGCAAACCGCGGCTGTAGCGGCGATGTATGGCTTAGAATGTGTCGCATTATTAGAAAACCCAATCCAAAGCAATAATGCAAACTTTTTGCACAATGGCAATAAGTTATTAACCGATTTATTTGGCGCACGTTGTGTTATGTGCGATGAATTGACGGATCCACACGCTCAAATGGAAGCACTAATTGAGTCATTATCACTCAGTGACGCTTATGTCGTCCCCGTGGGCGGTTCAAATGCTTTAGGTGCATTGGGTTATGTTCAATGTGCGGTGGAAATTGCTGAACAAAAACCCGACGCCATTGAGTTCGATAAGGTTATCGTGGCTTCAGGTAGTGCAGGTACCCATGCAGGCCTCGCTATTGGACTACAAGAATTATTACCCAAAAGCCAAGTTATCGGTGTAACCGTATCTAGAAAGCAGCCAGATCAGGTGCCAAAAGTTACAAAACTACAAGATGAATTAGCGCAGCTATTAAAATTACGCAGTGTACCTGAAGTGACATTGTGGGATAACTTTTTTGCTCCTATGTATGGAATGCCAAACCAACAAGGCTTAGCGGCGATTAGGCTACTTGCTCAACAAGAAGGCGTATTGCTAGATCCAGTTTATACAGGAAAAGCGATGGCAGGTTTAATTGATTATTTAGAAAACTCCACAGAAAAAACACCTATTTTATTTATTCATACCGGTGGCGCACAAGCCTTGTTCGCTTATTCAGATATTAGCCAAACAATCGGATAAACCATACTTATTATCTATAAAGGGCATTTTGCCCTTTTCTTTTATAGTTTATATTTTATCTTCACTATAGCTAAGAAAATATCTTATTGATTTAATAACCGATAAGTAATCACATATAACGATTGCTCAGTGGGGTAAATTTCTTTGATTAGCTTTTTCAATGTCTCTAACGTCATTGCTTCTTGTTCTGCATGGTATTCGGAAATATCATCATAGAAAATAGGCTCAACAGAAAGTATTTCAATTTCGGTGTAATATTTCCCTGTTTCAAGGGCATACACCTTAACCTTAGTTCCCGGTACATAGTGGCTTTCACTTTTATCGCGGATCGTAATCATTTTTTTACCTGATACCACCAAAGGTAGTAGCCGTTCAAAAAAAGTTATACTGTCTGGTGCATTGCTCATAATTGGTCCCTAGTTTCTATTAAAATAGCAATATATGTATTTTCTTATAACTTCGTCAAATTGCAATAAAATGGTTGTTTTCGTGCTATTGCTTGTCTCTATTCTACTGTTGTAGCACTGTTTTCTATACAATCAGTTATACACACGATTAAAAATAGAGTGGATATCGATAATGAATCATAATGAGACCTTGTTTTATCAACAAGAAGAGTATTTTTGGTCTGCGATTTGTTCAAATACGCTTAAAATTAGCGAAAACACTATTGCCTATTTTTCTGAACTCAATTTGCCTATTTTCAATTTTATTTATCTTCATCAGGGAGCCACTCTCGGTGAATTTGAACAAGCAGAAAATGCATTTAAGCAGCAGTCTAAGCCTTATGCATTAGTTGTTCATCAACACGAACTAAGCCAATTTGAACAAGAAATTGCCAAGCGTAGTTTAATTGCCGATGGTGAATCTACAGCAATGATTTTACCAAAGTCCGCATTGTCTTTATTTAATGAGCCATCACCACTTGGGACTGGCTACCGAATTGAGCAGTGTAATGAACGGTTGTATGACTGGGCACAACCGTTGATTACCGCATTTCCTGTTGATTCAGACGAAGACGACGATACCGTCATTAATGAATATATCTGTTATCACCAAAGAGCTTTAGACAAGCAAGTCAATATGATGCATTTTGTCTTATTTGTGGATAAACAACCCGTATCGACGCTAACACTGACGTTAAATGGTAAAACTGCACGTCTGGATGATATTGGCACTGATATTCAATTTCAGGGAAAAGGATTTGCGACAAAGCTTATCAAATACGCATTAGCAATTTGCAACCAACAAGATATTGAACAGTGCGTATTAGAAGCTTCATCCGATGGGCTTTCCATCTATAAAAAACTAGGTTTTGAACCTATTTTTAATTATTTAAGTTTTATTGCTGAATAAATTTTAAACCTGTCTCTTTTTATCAAGGTACAGGTTACTTAAATAAATAAGGCGTTAAAGTGATCACCAGCAACAATATACCGCCCCCAATATTAATATATTTTCTCAGCGCATTAATTTGAATTGATGACGAGAAGAAAACCAGCGTACCGCATGATACGACCAACCATGCAGCCATCATGAAAACATGAATACTGGATAAGATAAGAAAATGGGCTAAAGAAGGGTCGTTACCAACAAAATTAGAGACGACCACTAAATATAAAACAATTGCTTTGGGATTGAGTAGATTGGCTAAATACGCATCTTTAACCGTAACCGTTCTTATCAGATTATTTGCTGAACTTTTTCCTGCTTTTAAGCCCGTTCTAATCAATGTTATCGACAAATAAACTAAATATAATGTTCCTAAAACACCGATTGAGCGCATTACCCATGGGTAAGAGGCTAGAATTTTTGACAGGCCAATACCCACCAATAAGCCATGAGTCAATATCCCTAACCCAGTCCCAGCAATTGGAATAATGAGCCCTCTCATTCCCTCGGTTAATGTACTATTCAGAGCAATTGCAAAGCTTGCCCCTGGCGATACAATAATCGGAAACAGTGTAACTATAAAACCCAATATATCCACAAGTACAAACCTTATCGCAAATTGCCTATTTTATCCCGGCTTTGTTGTACCCATCCGTTGTATTTTTTCGCCATTATATTAAACAAGGCGATTAAATTGGTGCTTTTAATGCCCTCTTTATTAACTGGCCATGACTATTTTTAGGGGCATATCTGCAAATAATTCAGCGGCTTTCGGCGCTATGCTTTTATCCATCACCACAATCGATATTTGATCACAACTTGCAATGGTATAACGTGCGACACCCAGTAACTTATCTGCTGTAACGCCCATAATAACTTGATTACTTCGCTCAATAAGGACTTTTTTAAATTCAGCTTCTTCATAATCAAAAATAGTCACCCCCATTTGAGGATCTAATGCGCAACCACCAATAAAACATTGATCAAAATGAATGTGATTAATTTGTTTCACCGCTGATGGGTCAAGAGTCGCGCCAATTTGCCGATTTAATTTCCCACCAATTAAAATCACTTCACAAAGGGGAGATTTCATTGACTCCATGGCAATTGACGGAGAGTTAGTGACTACTGTGAAAGGGATTTGAGTCGGCAAGTTGCGTGCTATTTCTAAATTGGTTGAGCCGCTATCAATAAACACGCACGCACCTCGCTTAATTAATAAGCTACAAGCCTGTGCAATTTTTATTTTTTCTGCTTGATTTTGCTCGATTCTTTGCTCGAATGTTCCTGCCACCTCTAGCATACTTACCGCCCCGCCATGCACTCGGCGACATACCCCATCCTGCGCTAATTCGTTCAAATCCCTACGAATTGTATGCTCAGAAACTTGCATATCTCGGGCTAAAATTGTACAAACCACGCGCCCCTGTTCGCGTAACAGTTGACGAATTTTATTTTGTCTTTGCTCTGGAAAAGCGGCATAATCGAGCATACAGTTCCTCATGATTATTTTTAAATGATCATAATCGAGCAGCACATTATGTCAAATACTATCTGCACAACATAAAAAGGAAGAAAATATGAATAACAGCCCTCTCCCTGATAGTGCCTTTTTACACGAACTTGCAAATATAGCAGGGAAAATCTCTCTCGAGTACTACCGTACTAATGAACTAAACGTGGTTGAAAGTAAGCCAAAAGCGCATTACCGTTTTGACCCCGTTACACAAGCTGACAAGCTTGCTGAAAAAGCCATGCGCGAACACATCACGCAACTCTATCCAAATCATTCTATTATGGGTGAAGAATATGGCATTACAGGGGAAGGCGACCTGCAATGGGTACTCGACCCAATAGATGGCACTCGTCCGTTTTTATGTGGGATCCCCCTGTGGGCGAATTTAATTGGTCTAACTGAACACGGAAAAGCCGTGATGGGGATGATGAGTCAACCGTTTATTGGCGAACGCTTTTGGGCTGACCAACACGGCAGTTGGACAAGCAGTGCACACGGACATTTCCGTTTATCCACACGAAAAAATGTCAAATTAGAACACGCCATTTTGCATACTACCTCCCCAGAGCCTATTCCAGCTCGACCTGACATCCACTTTATGGCACTGAATGAGCGCGTGCTAATGACCCGTTATGGGGGAGAATGTTATGGAATGGCGATGCTTGCAGCAGGAAGAATTGATATTTGTGTCGAATTCGCACTGGAGCCTTATGATATTGTCCCATTGATCCCTATTATAGAGCGTGCAGGTGGCGTAGTCACCACTGTGGAAGGAAAACGCGCAGAAGCTGGGGGCGCTGTCGTCGCAACAGGTTGCCCAATCCTTCATGAACGCGTTCTGGCTATCTTAAACTCAGATAGTTAATTTACCATTTAAAAAGTATTATAAAAAATGCAATTTACTCAACAACTCAATAAAAATGCGCATTTCGTGCCTGCGAAAAAAGAGCGAATTTCCACACGCATTATCTTTTTTATTGCAGGGTTTGTTACCGCAGCTTGGGCGGCTATCGTCCCCTATGTGAAAGTCAATACAGGTGCCAATGATGCAACACTCGGCATGTTACTGCTTTGTTTTGGGGGCGGAGCCTTAATTGCGATGCCAGTGACGGGGGCATTAGCCGCTCAGTATGGATGTCGCCGTTTGATGGTGACCGCAACCATCAGTTTTTGCTTACTTTTTCCTGTCTTATCATCACTTTCTAGCATCAGTTTTCTCGTTGCCGGTTTATTACTATTCGGTATTTTTATTGCCCTGACTGACTGTGCAATGAATGTGCAAGCGGTGATTG